>JBGVAK010000025.1:0-45408 GCA_045224495.1 Christensenellales bacterium | reverse complement strand
ACGGACAGCTCGTCGATGCCGATGGAGAGGAAGGTCTCCGTGAGAGCCAGATCCGCGCCCAGCTCGCCGCAGATGCCCACCCAGATGCCGTTTTTATGGGCGTTGTCCGCCACCATCTTGAGAAGCCGCAGCACGGCGGGATGATGGGGATCGAAGAAGCGCCCGAGGTCGTTGTTCTGCCGGTCGCAGGCCAGGGTGTACTGGGTCAGGTCGTTGGTGCCGCAGGAGAAGAAGTCCACCTCCTTCGCCAGCCGGTCGCTGATGACGGCGGCGGCGGGGGTCTCAATCATGATGCCCACCTGCACGTCGTCGGCATAGGGGATGCCCTCGGCATCCAGTTCCTTCTTCACCTGCTCACAGACCTTCTTGGCCTCCCGGACCTCCCAGACGCTGGTGACCATGGGGAACATGATGCACAGCTTCCCGTAGGCGGAGGCGCGGTAGAGGGCCCTTAGCTGGGTCTTGAAGATCTCGGGCCGGTTGAGACAGATGCGCAATGCCCGGTTGCCCAGGGCCGGGTTCTCCTCCTTGGGCAGGTGGAAATACTCGATCTGCTTGTCGGCGCCGATGTCCAAGGTACGGATGACCACCTCCCGGCCGCCCATGTCGGAGAGGACCTTCTTATAGGCTTCGAACTGATAGTCCTCGGTGGGATAGTCGTCACAGCCCAGGTAGAGGAACTCGCTGCGAAACAGGCCGATGCCGCCGCCGTCGTTCTCCAGGACCGTGTGCACGTCCTCAGGGTTGCCGATGTTGCAGAAGACGCGGACCCTCTGGCCGTCCTTCGTGACGTTCTCCTTGCCCTTGAGCTGATTGAGGAGCTCCTGACGCTTTCTGATCTCCTCCTGCTTCTTGAGCATGCGGGCCTTGGTGTCGGCGTCCGCGTCCACGGTGACCGCGCCGGTGGCCCCGTCCACGATGACCTCCCGGCCGGCGTACTCCGCTTTGAGCTGGTCGCCCACGCCGATGATGGCGGGGATGCCCATGGTGCGGGCCAGGATGGCCGTATGGCTGGAGCCGCTGCCGCCCTCGGTGACGAAGCCCAGGATCTTGCTCTTGTCGAGCTGCACCGTCTCGCTGGGCGCCAGATCGTCCGCCGCCAAAATGACGGGGACAGGGGAGTCGATGCCGCCTTGGACGGCGCCGGTCAAAATGGAGAGGATGCGGCCTGCCACGTCCTTCACGTCTGCAGCCCGGGCCTGCATATAGCTGTCGTCCATGGCGGCGAACATTTCGGCGAATTGACTGGCGGTGTCGGTGACAGCGGCCTCCGCGTTCAGCTTGCTTTCGGTGATGGCGCTCTGGATGGTCTCTTCAAAGTCCAGGTCCTCGGCCATCATCTGATGGGTCTCGAAGAGCAGGGCCGCTTCGTCGCCGGCCTCGGTCCGAGCCTTTTCAGCCAGCTCGCCCAGCTGATCGATGGCCTTTTGCTGGGCGTCCTTGAACCGCTGCCATTCGGCGTCGACGTCCGCCACCTCGTACCGGTCGATGGTGGCTTTGGCCCGCTGGTAGAAGTACAGAGGACCGATGGCCACGCCGGTGGATACGCCTTTTCCTTGGATCAGAATCATACGCTTTCCTTTCTATGCAGAAACGGCTGTCAAACAGTGGCAGCCGTTTCCCATTCGGTTTTACAGGTTGGCCTTGAAGAAGGCTTCGATGGCGGCGGCGGCGGCCTCCTCGTCCGCGCCATCCACGCTGACCTTCACGGTGTCGCCCTGCTTGATGCCCATGCCCATGAGAGCCATAAGCTTCAAGGCGTTGACGGACTTTTCGCCCTTGGTCACGGTGACGGCGGAAGCGTACTTCTTGATCTCCTTGACCAGGATGCCGGCGGGACGGGCATGGATGCCCACGGGATCGGTGATGGTGTACTCAAAAGTCTTCATGTGGATCTTCCTCCTTTAATGATTTTATATCTTTATTTCGCGCCGCACTCCACGCCCTCGAGATCGTCCGAGTTGGTGAGGAGCACCGCCACGGTGTCGCTGTACCCGGCGGCCTTGATCTTCTGACGGTCGAAGCGGATCAGGGGCTGACCCGCCTTCACCTCGTCGCCCTCGGCGACCAGGCAGGTGAAGCCGTCACCGGCCATGTTCACGGTATCCACGCCCACGTGGATCAAAAGCTCCATACCGTTCGATTCGAGGCCTACGGCATGATGGCTCTCGGCCACGGAGGACACGGTGCCGTCGAAGGGAGCCACCACCACCTCCGCGGTGGGTTCCACGCCGATGCCGTCGCCCAACACGCCGGAGGCGAAGGTGTCGTCAGGAATGCTCTCCCGGGCGATCACGTTGCCCTCTACGGGCTGGAGCACCTGGCCAGCGGCGCAGCGGATGACGGACACGGTGGGCACGGTCAGCGCGGGCTCGGCGGGCTTCGCTTCGGGGGCGGGCTCCGCCTTGGCTTCCTCGGGCTTCTCCTCATGCCAGATGGTCCAGACCAGGGCAAAGGCTACGCCCGCGGAAATAAGGAGTTCAACGAGATACAGGCCCGTCTTGTTGACGGCAGGGATGGCAGGGATGCCGGTGACGCCGTACACGGGGGCGCCAAGGCCGAAGATGGCGCCGAAGAAGGCACCCACCGCACCGCCGGCCATGCCGCACAGGAAGGGCTTCATGAACCGGAAGTTGATACCGAAGATGGCGGGTTCGGTGATGCCCAGGGAGGCGGACAGGGAGGAGGGCAGGGCCACGGACTTGGTCCGCTGGTTCTTGACCTTCAAAGCCACCGCCAAGCATGCGCCGAACTGTGCAAAGTTGGCGGCGGAGGCGATGGGCATCCAGGTGTTGAGGCCCGTCTGGGCGATCATGCCGGCCTCGATGACGTTATACATATGGTGCAGGCCCATGACCACGGTCCAGGGGTAAATGGCGCCCATGACCGCGGCGCCCGCCTTGGAGCTCGCCAGCCACTTGGCGCCGGTGAGCACGTAGTTCTCCAGCACGGAGAAGATGGGCCCGATGATGGTGAAGGTGACGAAGGCGGTGACGAGCACCGTGCACAGGGGGGTGACAAACAGGTCGATCATTTCCGGCACGTGCTTATGGAGCCACTTTTCCACCGTGGACATGAGCAGCACCGCCAATATGACCGGGATCACGTGGCCCTGATAGCCCACCTGCTGGACCTTGAAGAAGAACAGCTGCCAGGTGGGTATCTCGCCGGCGGCGTAGTTGCCTACGGTCCAGGCGTTGATCAGGGCGGGGTGGACCATCATAAGGCCGATGACCGCGCCCAGGAAGATGTTGCCGCCGAAGACCCGGGCGGCGGAGATGGCCACCAGCACGGGCAGCAGCGCGAAAGCGGTGTTGGCCACCAAGTCCAGGAAGGCGTACCAGTCGGTGCCGGCAAAGGCGGGGAAGAACTTGGGGATGGCTTCCACCAAGCCCATCATGAGGCCGGAGGCCACGATGGCGGGCAGGATGGGCACGAACACGTCGCCGGGGGTCTTGAGGATCTTCTTCCACCAGGGCATCTTGGAGGCGGCGGCCTTCTTTACGTCGTCCTTGCTGGCGGCGGAAGCGCCGGTGACGGAAAGGAACTCGTCGTAGACCTTGTTCACCGTTCCGGTGCCGATGATGAGCTGGAGCTGTCCGTTGGATTCGAACATGCCCTTGACTCCGTCGACCTCCTCCAGGGCTTTCTTGTTGACCTTGCTGTTGTCCGCGATCACCAGCCGAAGGCGGGTGGCGCAGTGGGCCGCGCTGATCACATTGGCGCCGCCGCCGATGTTGGCCGCGATCTGTTCAGCACATTTTCTATAGTCCAGTGCCATATGGGTCTCCCTTCATTCTTTTTTTGTCTTGGGGGATCTTTCGGCTGATCCAGCCGATACCACAGTATACCGTGGGAAAGTGGGAAAGTAAACAAAAGATTTGCAAATTAGTGTATTTTTATGCGTTTTTTATATCAATCCAAGCTCTCGGAACGCTATGGCGAGGCCGTCCGCCTCCACGGCAGGGCAAACCCGATCGCTCCTCGCCTTCAGCAGGGGGCTGCCGTTGTCCATGCACACGGACACGCCTACGGCTTCGATCATTTCAAGGTCGTTCATACTGTCTCCGAAGCCGATGGTATCCACCATGTTCGCACCGAAATGGTCCGCGATGATCTTCACGCCCCGGCCCTTGTCGAACTTTCGGTTGATGAGCTCTCCGTTGAGGCAGCGATGGGCGGCTACATCCTGGACCACGAAGTTGAAGTCCTTTTCCAAAGCCTGCCGCGCCGGTTCCAGCTGCTGCGCCTCCAGGCACATGAACACGATCTTGTAGATGGGGCTGCCGTCGTACTCCTTCATGGGACGGATGTTCAACGACTCCGCCAACGCCTTGCGCCAGCGGACCAGCTCGCTGTTGCCGTCCCCGGCGGAGGCCAAAAAGTCGCCCAGGTCCTCGTCGCCCCAGGTCTTGTCCCGACTCTCGATGGTACGGAAGACCCCGTTCTCCTTCAGGAGCCGGAGGCCCGTTTGGAGCTGCTCGTCCTCCATGGGACAGTCGAACAGGACCTCCTCCCCGGCGAAGACATACCCGCCCGCCGCGGCCACGGCCCCGTCGAAGCCGTAGGAGAGGACCGGCGCCATCATGCCCGGGTTCCGGCCCGTGCAGAGGAAGATCAAATGCCCGTTCCGGCGCACCTGTTCAATGGCCGCCAGGGCGCTTTGAGGGGGCATGTTGCTGCCCGCGGGGGTCAGGGTGCCGTCGATGTCCAGAAAGATCAGCTTGCGCTTCATGGTCGTGCCCTCCTATTTATATTCGTGCAGGAGCCAAGCGAAGCCGCCCGGGGCCAGGGTCACCGCCCCGGCGTCCCGCTTGCGCCCGGTCATGAGGTCCCGATACTCCTCCGTCTCCCGAAGCCAGGCGGTCTGCTTTTCCCGGGAGAAGTTGAAGACGGCCAGCAGCTTTTGACCCCGATAGTACCGGCCCACGCCCATGACGGCGTCGTTGCCGGTGTCCAGGACCCAGGTGTCCGCCTCGTCGTCGAAGACCGGGTATTTGGCCCGCAGGGTCTCCATGCGGTGGATGGCGGAAAAGAGCTGCCCCGCCACGGTGGTCCTGTCCTTGCGCTGCTCAGCCAGGGTCCAGTCCATATTGCCCCGGTGCAGATACCGGCTGTCCTCCCATTTAAGGGGGTCCTTGTGGTAGTCGTAATCGTTCTCCCGGCCCACCTCGTCGCCGCTGTAGAGGACGGGGACGCCGCTGAGGGTGAACATGAAGGCGTGGAGCGTCTCGTCCAGGCGAAGGGCCTTGCCCAGGGCTTCGTTGTCTCCCTTCTTGCGGGCCGACTCCACGCCGCAGAGGCTGGCGGTGGTGCCGCATAGCCGGGCGTCCATGAGCCGGGGATCGTCGTTATAGAGTTCGCCCCGGGCCGGACTGCCGGCGAAGTAGCCCGTGAGATAGTCGTTCAAAAACCGCTTGTGGGGCACCTCCTCCTGGCCGAATTGACGGAGGAAAGCGTAATCGAGGCCCCAGCCGATGTCGTCGTGGCAGCGAAGGTAGTTGAGGAAGGTATACTCCTTGGGCAGGGAGAAGACCTGCCCCATCTGGTGCCGTAGGAGCCGCACGTCTCCCGTGGCCACGGTGTGCCAAATGGTGGCCATGGTGGTCACGTTGTAAAGCATATGGCACTCGGGCCGATCCACGGTGCCGAAGTAGGGCACCACCTTGCTGGGCTCCATGACCACTTCGCCCAAAAGAAGCGTGCCGGGGCAGACGATCTCGCACACCATCCGCATCATGCGGACCAGGGTGTGGACCTGAGGGAGGTTCCGGCAGTTGGTGCCCAGGGCCTTCCAGATGTAGGGCACGGCGTCCAGCCGCACCACGTCCACCCCGTGGTTGCAAAGATTCAGCATGTTGTCCGTCATGTCCTGGAACACGGCGGGGTTGGCGTAATTGAGATCCCACTGGTAGGGGTAGAAGGTGGTCATGACCACCTTGTGGGCTTCCTCACACCAGGTGAAGTTGCCGGGAGCCGTGGTGGGGAACACCTGGGGCACGGTCTGCTCGTAGGCGTTGGGGATGTCCCAGCCCTCGTAGAAGAAGTACCGGTCCTGATACGCCTTCTCTCCAGCCCGGGCCCGTTTGGCCCACTCATGGTCCTCGCTGGTGTGGTTCATGACGAAATCGAGACACACGGCGATGCCCCGCTCATGGCAGTCCGCAGCGAGAGCCGCCAAGTCCTCCATGGTGCCCAGCTCAGGCTGGACCTTGCGAAAATCGCTGACGGCGTAGCCCCCGTCGCTGCGGCCCTTAGGGCTCTCCAGCAGGGGCATCAGATGCAGGTAGTTGACGCCGCAGTCCTCGATATAATCGAGCTTCTCCCGGACCCCCTGCAGCGTCCCGGCAAAGGCGTTCACATACATGAGCATGCCCACCAGGTCGTGGCCTTTGTACCAGTCCCCATGGGCCTCCCGAGCCCGGTCCATAAGCTTCAGGCTTTCGGGACGGGCGTCATAGGCATCATAGAGCATGTCCGCGAACCGGTCGAAGGCGGCCATGTCGTTGTGATACAGCTCCCGGTAGAGGCGCGTGAGCTCCGCTTCATGGCGAGCGAAGCGGTCATAGAACTCCAGCTTCCATTTCATTTTGTTCATGGGGGACGTTCCTCCGTGTTTATTTGTCGAAATGGGGGAATGAGGGTATATGAGCATTATACTTTCTTCGGAGGAAAAAAGCAAATAATAGATATTAACGAATAGATCATACAATATGATAGTCAAAAGTAGGGGGATGTAGGGACTCGAAATCGCGCCTGCGGGCTTGGTCCGGGCTCGGGAGTAGGGGGGTGTAGGGACTCGAAATCGCGCCTGCGGGCTTGGTCGGGATGCGGCTCTGGAGCGCCACTGGCGCTCCATTCACAACCGCATCCGTTCGAGTCCCTTCCAATGTACCAATAAAAGAACCACCCATCCGGGTGGTTCTTTTATTGGTGGGGATGTAGGGACTCGAACCCTAGACCTCTGCGATGTGAACACAGCGCTCTAACCAGCTGAGCTACATCCCCGCGCGCATTGATGATTATACAGCATAGGTTTTGTTTTTGCAAGTCTTTTTTTCAAACCAACTGTACTTGTATACGGAAGGCGCCTGTGGTATCATTTTCGTCGAAAGAGAGGTGATCCTTTTGAAAGCCAATGACGTGAAAAAGATCCTCAAGGAAACGGCCTATCCCCATACCGCCGCCAGCCCGGAGGAGATGAAATGCCTTCAGTATCTGCAGGAGCGGTGCGAGAAGATCGGCCTCAAAACCCGGGTGGAGGGATTCCCCATCGAGCGAGCGCATATCCATTCGGCGACTTTGACGCTGGACGGAAAGGAATATCCCTGCAAGGCCTATATCGGCTGCGGCAGCGGCAAGGTGGAGGGACCCCTGTATTATCTGCGGAACACGGACGATCTGTCCTTTTCCCTGTGCAAGGACCATATCGTGCTGACGGACCAGCCCTTGAACATGTGGAACTACCAGGACATGCTCAAGAACGGCGCCCTGGGCTTCATAACTTTCACGGGCCGCTACAGCTGCCCGGATCGGGACATCGACCAGAAGACCCTGCGCCCGGCTACCAGCCAGGGGAAGAAAGCTCTGGGCGTCAACATCAACGTGAAGGATGCCATGGACATCGTGGCAAAAGGATACAAGCAGGCCTGCATCGAGATCGAACAGGATATCTTTGAAGCGGACGTCCATAACCTGATCGGCGAACTTCCCGGCGAGATCGACGAGTGGATCGTGCTGACGGCTCACTACGATTCCACGCCCCTGTCCTGCGGCAGTTACGACAACATGACGGGCTCCATCGGCATACTGGGCGTGGCGGAGCGGTTCGTAAAGGCGCCCCACCGGCGCGGCCTTCGCTTTATCTGGTGCGGGGGAGAGGAGCTGGGTCTTTTGGGCTCCAAGGACTACTGTGCCAAGCACGAGAAGGAGCTGGAAAAGGTGGCGCTGAACATCAACCTCGACATGATCGGCAGCATCATGGGCAAGTTCATCGCCTGCTGCTCGGCGGAGGAGCGGCTGGTGTCCTTCCTCGAATATACGGCGGACGAGCTGGGCTTTCCCATTGCGGCCCGCAGCGGCGTCTATTCCAGCGATTCCACTCCCTTCGCGGACAAGGGCGTGCCCAGCCTGTCCTTCGCACGCCTGGCGCCGCCCACCGCCGGGTCCATCCACGAGCGGTACGACACTCCGGCCATCGTTTCCCCGGAGCAGGTGGTCCTGGATACGGAGTTCATCGCCGATTTCACCGACCGTATGGCGAATGCCGTTCGCTGCCCGGTGAAGCGGGAGATCCCCGAAAAGATCAAGGACAAGCTGGACGTGTACCTGAATCGGAAGCGGGCGCCCAAGCCCCAGGATTGATCCGCAATAGAACAGAAAACGGACGGTATAGCCGTCCGTTTTGCTTTGCGCAGAAAAGATCAGTCCTCGGGATACTCGTCCTCGTACCGGGGGCGGGGCCTGCGGCTGTGCTTTTTCCCCTTCTTGCCGTAGAAGATCTTCCAGGTGCAGACGAGGAACAGGACGCCCAGGATCAAAGCCAGGGCGGCGATGATCACGTCCAGATATCGGGAAACCAAAACCTGCTCCCCCAGGAAATGGAGCATGGGATTGAAGCCATCCAGGATGTAGAACAGGATATAGACCACGGACAGCACGATGGCTGCATTGGCGACGATCGTGGAGACGACCTGGAGCCAGCGAGGTACGGATTTCTTCTTTTTCATGATCAGTTCTCCTTTACAGGTTCAGCAATATAGAGGATATCGGTGGTGCCGCGGCCGTTTTCGCCGTAGTTCTTGCCGCCGAAGTACATGCAGGAGGAGGCGCCGCCGTCCATGTTATAGGCGGCAGCCATACCCATATCGGCACAGAGGATGGACAGTTCCTCCATGGAGATGCCCCGCTCGTCTCCGCGGCCGTCCACCGTGATAAAGCAGTAGTGGCCGGGCTCATAGTATCCGATGGCGGAGCGAGGGTTGTTGTTGGCCACGTTCCTGCCGATGGTGAAATCCTTCTTGGCGGCGCCGTCCTTCGTCAGCAGCGCAGGCCCAAAGTACCAGATCTGCTGCGGATATTTGGCATAGATGCCGTCGATATCCGGGGTCTCGGCAGAGATATCCACGGTCTCCATGACGCCGTCGGCGTACAGGATGCACAGGTCGCTGGATAGCTTCTTGTACCGCTTGATCTCCGCGCCGTTGCGGACGAACCAGCCGTGCTGGTTGTTGAGAGACGTGAGATACATATCGCCGTTGATGGCCAGGACGCCGTTGTTCTCCTTGCACATGTCCTGGACCTTCTTTTGAGCGCCGTAAGCGGTTTTGAAGCTGGAGACGTCCTGCAGATAGATATCCGACACGGTGTAGGTCACCTTGTCGTTCTTGTTGTTGCGCAGCTCGTTGCCGCACTGGGGACAGGCGCCGTAGTTCTCAGCCGTGTGCCCGCACTTTTTGCAGACGTAGCCCACACGGGCGCTGAGCTCGACGACCACGCTTTCGCTGCGATACTCCGTCTCGGTGGACACCACCTGCCCGTCGGTGAACTTCTCCGCGTACTTGCCCTTCAGCAGACCCTTGGGCTCAGGCGTAGGCTCCGGCGTAGGCTCGGGCGTGGGCTCGGGGGTGTCGGTGGGCGCAGGCGTCTCCACAGGCGCGCTGGTCCCTTCTGTCCCGGAGGCGTCCGGCGTCTCTAGCACGGTGGTGGGCGCGTCCGTCGGTGCGGGCGTGTCGGTCGGGGCGGGTGTGGGCTCCGGCGTCGGCGTGGCGGGGATGGGGGTGGGCGTAGCTAAGACCGTGACGCCCTCCGCCACATTCAAGGGCTTGAAGGGAAAGAACCGGAACACCTGGGCGCAGATGAGATACGCCAGAACGCAAAAGCCAAGTACGTCGAAAATGACCATGCGCAGGATCCGCTTTTTACTGGTTGTTTTCATGACTGCTTATCCTTCACAAATACGAATTTACGCTGGAGCACGAAGCTCATGGGGTATACGATCAGCTGCACGATGACGTAGGCGATCCACTTGGGTACGCCGCAAATGGCGGTAAACAGGTACAGCAGTCCGAAGTGGAAGCCAAAGATGAACACGGCCAGGACCACGTAACGCAAAAAGCTGGTCTTGTTGGCCGTTTCGAATACCATGTGCTTGTTGAGGTAGTAGTTGAGGATGGAGCTGAGCACACGGGAAACGGCGGTGGCAAAGAGGAGCGAAAGGCCCCAATTTTTAGTGAGCCAGGTCAGCAGCAAGAACAGGACATACTCGAACAAAAAGCTCAGGAACGAGGAGCTGACGAACATGAGGATCATCTTGTAGATGCGCCAGCCGTCCCGCAGGGCCCTAAAGTGGGAGGAGGCGTTGTCCTCGATGTATACGGTCTCGATGGGCACCTCCACGATGGGGATCATCTCCCGACAGCAATAGAGGAGCTGGCTGATCTCGTATTCGTACCTATCTCCCTTCAAGGAGAGCATGCGGGGGATGTTGTCCCGGGAAAATGCCCGCAATCCTGTCTGGGTGTCGTACACCTTCACTCCCGTGGAGACGGCGAACACGAATCGGGTGATGGCGTTGCCTGCCCGGCTCTTGAAGGGGACGTTGCCCGTGAAGCGACGGGAGCCGGTGACCAGGGCGTCGCGATGGCTGCGGAAGGTCTCCGCTACCCGAAGCACGTCGTCCGGCAGGTGCTGCCCATCCGCGTCCACGGTGATCACGCCCTCTGCCTCAGGACAGTGGTCGTAGACATATTGAAAAGCCGTCTTCATGGCAGCACCCTTGCCACGGTTCACCTCGTGATGGAGGACCGTGACCTGCTCCTTTTCAGCAAGAGCGTCGAACAGAGGCTGACAGTCGTCGCGACTGCCGTCGTCCACGATCACGATGGGAAAGTTGGTCTTCAAAATCAGCGCATCCACCACACCAGTCAGCTTTTCATCCGGCTGGTAGGCAGGTATAACGATCATCATATACCGAAAAATCTCCTGAAAAACTTTCCTCATTATACCACAGCGCCTGAAAAAAGAAAGAGGAAAAAAAGGGAACATGTCACAGATTTGTAAACTGTTTGTAATATCGGAAGCGATTCGGTAGAAAGAAGGGCCCTTCCAGTATATGATAGCGGTATATAAAAAGGAGAATCAGTATGAGCAGAGGATCCAACAAAAACAAGCGTGTCCGCACCTACGCCCTTCTCGGCGCTCTGGCTATTCTGGCCATCGCCCTGGGCGTCCTTATGGGCGGCAAGATATCCGGCGTACTGTTTTCAGGACAGGATCTGTTCGTCAGCGAGACGTCGAGACCCGTCCAGACTACCGCCACGCCGGAGCCCGTACCCGTCACCGCCGCGCCCATAGTCATCGAGGCGGCGGCGACGGCGGTGCCCACGGAGGTCCCCGCGACGCCCACGGCGGTCGTCAGCACCCCCGTAGCAACGGAGGACCCCTATTCGGAACTGGAAAAGGTGGCCGATACCGGCATGATGAACGGCATCGTCAACATCCTGTTCATCGGTGTGGACTATGAAGCGGCGCGCATCGACCAGAAGTGGAACGGCAAGGACGGCAACTCCTTCCATTCCGACGTGATGATCGTCTGTGCCGTCAATTTCAACGAGAACCGGGTGGACCTCATCTCCCTGCCCCGGGACACCTACGCCAGCATCCCCGGCGTGAAAGGGGTGTACAAGTTGAACGCCGCCTTGAACTGCGGCACGGACGGCACCAACTACGGCCTGTTCTGCGAGCACGGCGAGGGATTCGAGAAGGTTTGCGAGGCTGCTGAATGGATGCTGGGCGGCATCGACGTGGATTACTACTACGCCGTGACCATGGAGTCGGTCAAGCAGATCGTGGATATCGTGGGCGGCGTCTGGTACAATCTGGAGGGCGATTTCGACAACGGCGGCCGATACTACAAAGCGGGGTTCCAGTTCATGGACGGACAAGCCTGCCTGGACTATATGCGCGTCCGGAAGCCTGGCCACGGTCAGCTGCCGCAAGGCGACAGCAACCGGGTGAACCGGCAGAAGAACATGATGGTGACCATCTTCAAAAAGATGAAGGAGGAGAACATGGTGCTGAAGGTGCCTGAGATCCTGGACGCCTTCGACGGAGCCCTGTTCACCAACTGCACTCCTGCCCAGACGGCGGCCCTGGCCCTCTTCGGCTATCGGTTGGATCCGGAGAATATCGGCGCTCACTCCATGGGCGGCGACGGTGCAACGCTGTTCGGATGGAACTTTGTCTTTACCGATCAGGCCAAGCGCGTGGAGCTCATCCGGGATATCTACGGAGTAGAAGTGAAGAAATACCCGAAGTACAATCTTTCCTATGGCCGCTATACCTGGTGCAAGATGCTGGAAGATACATACATGGATATCTGCGACCCGCTCAAGTCCTATGTACAGAGAAAGATCGACGAGGATGAGGAGGCTGCCGCCGCCGAAGGCGGGGAAGGCGAGGGCGAGGGGTACACCCCCAAGTATTCCGATTCGGACAAACAGCTGTTCTCCGAATACAAGTCCGCTTTGAAAGAGCTCAAGAGCCTGTACAGCAGCGCGGACGGCGAAGCGAAGAAGGCGGCCAAGGGCAAGAGCAGCTCCCTCAAAAGCGTTTCCAGCTCCCTGCTGGATCAGATGATCAAGGTGCAGGATCTGGCTATCGCCGTGGCGAACCGGTTCAACTATACGAAGGTCAAGAACATCTCCAACACGGCCTACCCGAACAGCGCCGATCATGGCGGCCCCTGGATGCTGAACTACTGGGACAAGAAGAAATATAACGAGATCAAGGTCAACTTCAACTGACAAGATAAAGTTAAACGATAAAGGACCATCCGAGGCGTCGGATGGTCCCTTTGTATGTGAAAGACTATAACGACCGGATATACGCCGCCGTGTTTTCGAGGTGCATGCCCCGGGAGCCCTTGACCAGGATCGTGTCATCGTCCTGCAAAAGATCGGGCAGGGCCGCAAGGAGCTGCTCCTGGGTGGCGAAGCCCAACCCGCCTGCGGCCTGTACAGCTGGTTCAAAGAGAGGGCCTACGCCCAATATCACGTCGATGCCCAGCCGGGCTGCTTCCCGGGCTACCCGCTCATGGAGAGCCGCCGCCTGTTCACCCAGCTCCAGCATATCGCCCAGGATGCACACCTTGCGGCCGTTGGCTCGACTTAAAACTTGCAGCGACGCCTCCATGGAGGTGGGATTGGCGTTATACACGTCGTTGAGCAGGGTGAAACGGTCCAGCTTTTCCACGGCCATGCGGCCTGAGATGGGCACAAAAGCGGCGAGGCCCGCCTGTATCTTTTCTGCAGGCACGTTGAGAGCGAGGCCCACGGCCGCGGCGGCCAGGGCGTTGAGGATCATATGGTGCCCCGGCACGTTGAGGCGGATGGGCAGCCGCACGTCACCATAGCAGGCGGTGAAGCTGGCGCCGAACAGATCATCCTCCCGGGCATCCTCTGCCCTTAGGTCGTTGGCCTTTCCAAAGCCGAAGGTGAAGGCGCCGGGGATACGGCAGAGGTACTCGTCGTCCCCGTTGACGATGATCTTCCCGCCGGGCCGCATATGGGGCAGCATCTCCGTCTTGCCCCGGAAAATGCCCTCCCGGGAGCCGAAGAACTCGATATGTGCTTCCCCAATGTTGGTAAGGACGCACATGGTGGGCTCGGACATGGCGGCCAGGGCGTCGATCTCCCCGAAGTGGTTGGTGCCCATCTCCACCACGGCGCACTGATGGTCCGGCATGAGCCCGAAGAGGACCTGGGGGACGCCGGTCTGGTTGTTCAGGTTCCCCGTGGTGCCGTGCGTGTTGTAGACGGTGGAGAGCACAGCGCTGACCATGCCCCGGGTGGTGGTCTTTCCGGCACTGCCCGTGATACCGACGAGGGGGATTTGGAACTGACAGCGGTACGCGTGGGCCAGGGCCTGGAAGGCCTTGACGCAGTTATCGACCCGGATATGGGGATAGGGGGTATCGCTCTCAGACAGGGTCAGCTTGGCGCCCTTCTCCATGGCTTGGGGGATGAACCGGTGCCCGTCGAACACGTCGCCCTTGACCGGCACGTACAACGCACCCGGCGCCATGGTCCGGGTGTCGATGGATACGCTGTCGAAGCTCGCAGAAAGGAGCGCTTCGGGGCCGAAGAACCGACCGCCGGTGATCTCGACGGCTTTTTGAACGGGGAAAGGGATCATTGGTATTTCTCCAAAGACAGGGCGATGATCTTTTCACACAGATGGATGTAGTCGAGCCCTGTCACCGCGGCCTCCTGCGGGAGCAGGGAGGTGGGCGTCATGCCGGGCAGGGTGTTGGCCTCCAGGCAGTAGGCGTCTTCGTCCTCCGTGAGCAGGAAGTCCATCCGGGCGTATACCGACAGCTTCAGCGCTTGGAACACCCGCTCCGCCAGCCGCTGTACCTTCTCCGTGGCTGTGGCGCTGAGGGGAGCGGGGGTGACCTCCAGGGCCGCGCCGGCCTGATACTTGTTCTTATAATCGTAGAACCCCTCTTTGGGGATGATCTCGATGATGGGAAGGGCCTTGCCGTCCACCACGCCGCAGGAGAGCTCACGGCCTTTGACGAACTCCTCCACCAAGATCTGGTCCTCCTGCTGGAAGGCGATCTCGATGGCCTTCTTCAATTCCTCCCGGGTATGGGCGATGGAGATGCCGATGGAGGAGCCGCCGCTGTTGGGTTTTGCCACGGCGGGCAGGGGCAGCTCGTCGAAGGAGAAGATCTCACCCCGGTGCAGCATCCGACTCCTGGGCGTCAGGATGCCCTCCCGGGCAAAGATCTCCTTGGCCGCATGTTTATCCATGCTGAGCCGGCAGCCCTCAGGGCCGCTGCCTGTGTAGCGGATGCCGTGCTCGTCGAAGACCTTCTGCACGGAGCCGTTTTCCCCGTCCGCCCCGTGAAGGGCCATATAGACGATGTCCGCGGCCTGGCAGATCTCGATCACGTTGAGACCGATCCGATCGGACCAGCCTTCAGGCCGAGAGGCGGCGATGGCGTCGAGGTCAGGCTCCACCTCCGAAATGGGGGCAGGGGGTAGGGGCTTGGCGTTCAAAAACAGCTCCTCGATAGGACTATCGAGATCGGGCATGCCGAAAAACAGGTCCAGCAAAATGGCCTGATGCCCGGCTTTCAAGAAGGCGTTGGCTGCCATGGTGCCGCTGGACAGGGATACGGTCCGTTCCGGGGACAGGCCACCGGCTAAAACGACGATTTTCATTGAATCTCTCCATAAAATGGTTTTCTATGGTATATCATATTTCCGCGTAAAAGACAAATGAACTTTTTTATATGGGCAGCTTTCGTTTTCGCCGCATATGCTGTTCCATGAAGCGTGTTTTGAGCCTACTGCTGTCCATAGCCCTGTCCCTCGTCGGCTGCGGTCCGGCGGAGTCGGTGGTCCGTTCCTACCTGAAGACGGATCGCGAGATCAGGGTCGCCCATGGGCAAACTGCCTTTGAAGACATGGTCCTTTCCTATCCTGACCCTGACGCGGTTCAAGCGACTCTTGACAGGGCTCTGGAAGATATCGTGCACGCCACCGATCCGAAGGCATATGAAGCCGTCTACGAGGAACAGCTCCGGGCCTACAACGCCCTGGTCAGCGCCACCTCCTTAGCCTATGTGCTCTACTGCCAGGACGTGACGGACCGGCATCGAGCGACGGAATATGGGAAGCTGAACAGCTCCCTCTATGCCATCCAGTACCGACTGGCCCGACTCGAAAAAACGCTCATGGACCGCTGGGGCTACCATCGGGAGCGGGGGACGGCTTACGCAAAGACCCTCGAAAAGCTCAGCCGACAAGGCGACGATCAACAGGCCCTGCGCGCCCGGGAGGATGAACTGTGCCGCCGATACGAGCGGCTGGACGCCGAGTATCGCGTATCGTACCGTGGCCGCAGCATGAGCATGGAGGAACTCATGAGGGAGGAGGACCTGTCGCTGCAGGAATTCCTGGAGGCCTTAGAGCAGTACCAGATCGGCAAGAACCAGGCGGCGGGGGAGGTCTTTTTGGAACTCATGGCTCTGCGCAGGCAGATGGCCAAAAGCAGCGGTCACGCCACCTACGCCGCCAGCCAGTATGAAGCCTTCGGACGACGATACACCCCGGAGGAAGCGTTGGGAGCGGCTGAGACCGTCAAGCAGGTGTTCGTGCCCCTGTACATCCGCCTGCGAGAGCGGTGTGAAAACGACCTCAGGTATCTGAGCGGGGCGAACTTCCCGGAGGATCAGTTCCTGGCTGCCATGGAGGGGGCTGTGGAACGGGCTGTGCCCGGAGCCGGGGAGGCCTGGCGGTATATGCTGTTCTACGGGCTCTACGACAGCGTCCCGTCGAAGCGGAAGCTTCACGGCAGCTTTACCACCTATATCGCCGCCTATGGCTGCCCCTTTCTGTTCACCCAATGGGAGGAGGACGCTTCCTCCGTCTTCACGGTGATCCACGAATTCGGACACTTTCTCAGCTACTATAGGAACCCAGAGGGTACCTACTACGGCCCCGAGGACCTGGACCTGGCCGAGGCAGACGCCCAGGGCTTCGAACTGTTGATGCTCCAGGAGTACGACGCGCTCTTCGGCCGCTATGCATCCGCCGCCCGCCTGTGTTTTTTGACCAACGCGCTCTATGCTGTCCTGTCGGGGTTCATGGAGGACGAATTCCAGCAGCGGGCGTACCGGTTGAAAAGCCCCACGGTGGACGATCTGAACCGGCTCTATGGCGATATCGCCGCCGCTTACGGCTTCGACAGGCTTTTCGGATACGAGGGACGGGAGTGGACCGAGATCAGCCACACCTTCCAGTTTCCCTTCTATTACGTGAGTTACGGCGTCAGCATGCTGGGAGCCATGTCCCTCATACAGGGCGGCAGTCGTGCGTACAGCCGGTTGATCCATCGAAAGGCCGGAACACCCTTTGCGGACGCCGTAGGGGCTGACGTGCTGCGGGAGGAGACCATCCGGGATCTGGCGGCTTGGGTGGAAGGTTTGGCGGACGATTGGCTGCAGGAATGATCAGGAAAGGATGAGGATATGAACGTTGTGAAGTATGGTATGGAAGGATATGCGGTAAAGCTCCTCCAATACGCACTGTCGCGATCAGGCTTGGACGTGGGGAACCTGGACGGCATCTTTGGACGACGCACGGCCAGGGCCCTGCAGCAGTTTCAGCGGGAGAAGGGCTTGTCCGCCGATGGAGTGGCGGGGAAGCTCACCTGGGCAGCCCTGTATCCCTATATCGCGGGGTATACCCTCCACAAGATCGTCCCCGGGGACACCTTCTACGAGCTGGCCCAGGCCTATAGCACCAGTGTGGACGCCCTGCAGGCTGCCAATCCTGCCTTCGCGCCGGAAACGCTGCCCGTCGGGGAGACTTTGATCATCCCCATGAGCCTGCCCGTGGTCACGGAGAAGATCCCGTATTCCAGTCTGCTGACGTCCCTGATGATCAAAGGATTGACCATGCGTTATCCCTTTCTCACGTCATACGAGATAGGCCGCAGCGTTATGGGACGGCCTATCCTGGCCTTGTCCCTGGGCAGCGGCAGCAGGCAAGTGGGGTATAACGCCGCCCATCATGCCAATGAATGGATCACGGTACCGGTGCTGCTTCGTTTCCTGGAGGCGTACGCCGCTGCCTACGTCGCTGGCAGTTCGTTGGACGGCGTCAAGGCCCAAAAGATATTCGAGACTGTCACGCTTCATGTGGTGCCCCTGGTGAACCCTGACGGGGTGGACTTGGTCACCGGAGCATTGGACCCTATGGACAGCTTCTATGCCCAGGCCAAGGCTCTCTCTGCCCATTACCCGGATATCCCCTTTCCCATGAGTTGGAAAAGCAACATATCCGGTATCGATCTGAACCTTCAATATCCGGCGGGATGGAAGGTGGCCCGGCGGATCAAGTTCAGCTTGGGTTACACCCGTCCGGGACCTCGGGATTACGTAGGCAGCGAGCCCTTGATCACGCCGGAGAGCCGGGCCATGGCCCAGTGGACGCAGGAAAAGGACTTCGCCCTGACCCTTTCTTACCACACCCAAGGACGGACCATCTACTGGCAGTACGGCGGTGAAGAGGTCACCGGGGCTAAAGCCATCGGCGAAGCCATGAGCCGAGCCAGCGGTTACGCTCTGGAGCAGACGCCTGTCGGCAGCGCGTATGCGGGCTATAAGGACTGGTTCATCGAAACATGGCGTCGCCCCGGATTTACCGTCGAGGCGGGAATAGGGGAAAACCCGCTTCCGTTATCCCAGTTCGAGACCATTTACAAGGAGAACCTGCCCATTTTGGTTCGCGGTCTCACTTTATCCCCATAATACCCGTTGCAAGTCGCAGGCGGGAAGTGTATACTGGATCGTATGGAAAAGACAAAGAAAACTTCCTTTGTGGCTGGCGCCGCCATCTTGGCCTTTGCAGGGGTCCTCTGCAAGATCATCGGCGTGCTCATCCGCATCTGGGCCTATGATATCATAGGGGAAGCGGGCATGGTCTACTATGAGGTCGTGTTCCCGTTCTACTCCTGGCTGCTGATCATCTCCTCCTCCGGCATCCCCACGGCCATCTCCCGCATGGTCTCGGAGCGCTTCAGCATGGGCGACTTTGCGGGGGCGAGGCGGGTGTTCCGCCACGCGCTGGCCCTGCTGGCGATCGTAGGCCTTCTCACCACCGCCGTTTTGTATTTTGGTGCCGCTTTCTTTGCCAACACTGTTCTCAACAAGGACGATACGTACATCCTTTCATTCACCTCCTTAGCTCCGGCCCTGTTCTTCGTCTCCTGCATGTGCGCCTATCGGGGGTATCTGCAGGGGGCCCAGCATATGACGGGCACGGGCCTTTCCCAGCTGACGGAGCAGGTGGTCAAATGTGTGGTGGGCCTCATGCTGGCCGCCCGCTGGATCTCCCGCGGGCCGGAGTACGGCGCAGCGGGCTTGCTGCTGGGCATCACCATCTCCGAATTTGTGGCCCTGCTGGTGGTCATGGCCTTCCGTTTTCGGAATAGGCGGCTGTATATGCCCCTGGACGCCAGCCGTACTCCGGCCAACGAGCGGCCCGTGATCCCGGAACTGTTGCGCATCGCCATCCCCATCACCCTGGGCGCTTCCATCATCCCCATCACCAGCATGCTGGACGTGAAGATGATCTTCGCCTGTATGGGCCGGTACATGAGCGAAGCCGCCGTGAACCAGCGATACGTGGCCCTGTCCACCAACGTCCGCTCCCTTATCAACCTGCCCGCCTCTTTGACCACGGCTCTCGCCATGTCCATCGTGCCTGCCATCTCCGGCGCCAGGGCACGGAAGGATAAGGGGGGCATGCACCACTTCGCGGGCCTGGGCCTCAAACTTTCCATGGCCATCGGCATGCCCTGCGCGGCGGGATTGTTCGTTTTGGGCGGCCCCATCATTCGGATGCTCTTTCGCAGCATCCAGCCCGATTCTCTCTCCATCGCCACCAGCATCATGCATATAGCCTCCCTGAGCGTCATCTTCATCTCTTTGGTCCAGACCATGACTGGAGCGCTGCAGGGCATGGGAAGGCAGCACTGGCCCGTGTGGAGCTTGCTGGCCGGCGGCGTGTTGAAAGTGGTATCCAACTACGTTTTTCTGTCCATCCCCGCCGTGAACATCCTGGGGGCTTCCATTTCCAACGTGGTCTGCTACGGGGTGGCGGGCATCCTGGACACCATCCTGGTCCTTCGGGTGACCGGACTTAGGGTCCGGCTGTGGGATATGTTCCTCAAACCCCTGGTCTGTTCGTTGGTCATGGGCGGGGCCGTGTTCCTGGCTTATAAGGGCTTCTATGCCCTCCATCCGGGCACTATCTCCACTCTGGCTGCAGTGGTGGTCGGCGTGGCGGTTTATTTCGCCATGGCCTTCGTGACGGAGCTTTTCTCCCCGGAGGAGCTGGACAGCATCCCCGGCGGCGGGCGGATCAAACGATTCTTGCGAAAAAGGAAATGAACATGAAAAAAACGCTGACCATCGCGCCTTTGAGCACCCCGGAGACGATGACCTTGTCCAGCTGGAGGGCCATCGAGAGGGCGCCCAAGCTGTATCTGCAGACGACAGAGCATCCCTCGGCCCGCCCGGTGCTGGAGGCGGGGTTCGATTTCGTGTCCATGGATGATCTCTATGCCGCGTCCACGGACTATGACGAGCTCAATGCGGCCATCGCGGACAGGCTCACCTCAGGCGGTTCGGCCGTCTATGCCGTCATGGGCGGGGGGTGCTTCGCTCAGCTGCCCTGCATCCAGACGGCTTGCATGGAAAAGGGGTTCGAGCTCATCCAGCTGCCCGGGGTGCCCTACTATGAGGCAGCCTTCCCCGATGCGCAGACTGGCCAGGTATACACGGCCAACGACCTGCCTCAGGATCCGGACACGGACGCAGCGCTCTATATCTCCGAGCTGGACAATCCTCTTTTGGCCGGTGAAGTCAAGCTGAAGCTGCAGCGATTCTACCCGGACGATCATCCGGTGAGCCTGGCCGTCCAGCAGCCCTCCGGCAGCTACGTCCGGCGGACCGTGCCCCTCTATGCCCTGGACCGGGAGAAGGGGTTCTTCGCGTCCACCGTCCTCTTTGTGCCGGCTTTGCCCTTTGAGAAGAAGCAGACCTACGGTTATGAGGACCTTCTATACGTGCTGCGCCGTCTTCGGGCCCCCGACGGCTGTCCCTGGGACCGGGAGCAGACCCACGAGAGCCTGAAGAAGGACATGCGCGAGGAGTGCTATGAGCTCATGGACGCCATCGACGAGCAGAGCGACGAGCACATCATCGAGGAGTGCGGCGACGTGCTCATGAACGTACTCTTCCATCCCATCATCGGGGAGGAGCAGGGGCGGTACGACGATCGGGACGTGACCACGGAGATCGTAAAGAAGCTGATCTACCGTCATCCCCACGTCTTCGGCACGGTCCATGTGAGCTCCAGCGAAGAGGTGTTGAAGAATTGGGACGCCCTGAAGCAGAAGGAGAAGGGACAGCAGACGGTGACCGCCACCCTTCGGAGCGTGCCCAGGAGCTTCCCGGCCCTGCTGCGGGCGGAGAAGGTCCAGAAGAAAGCACGCAAGGTGGGGTTCGATTTCGACACGGCTCGGGACGCCTTCTACAAGATCGGCGAGGAGACGCAGGAGCTGCAGGAAGCTATGGATGCGGGCCGGGACATCGAAAAGGAGATGGGCGACCTGCTCTTTGCGGTCATGAACGTATGCCGTTTGCTGGGTCTTGACGGGGAGGAGACCCTTCACAGGGCGACGGACAAATTTATCCGCCGATTCGAGCAGATGGAAAAAAACGTAGAAACGGCGGGAAAAAAGCTGACTGAAATGACCCTGGAAGAGATGGATGTCTATTGGGAAATGGCAAAAACAACGGAATTCCAATAATTTTTCTAAAAATGGGTATTGATTTTACCGTCCATCACTGCTAAAATAAGACCCGTTCGAAAAAAACGATTGGGAGGAAAACTCATGAACAAGGCTGAACTCATTGCTGTCGTCGCAGAAAAAACCGCCGTTTCCCGCAAGGACGTGGACAAGGTCGTCAACGGCGTTCTCGATACCATCATGGAAGCTCTGAAGAACGGGGAGAAGGTCTCCCTGGTGGGCTTTGGCGCTTTCGAAGCGAAGGACCGTCCCGCCCGCAAGGGCCACAACCCCATGACCGGGGAAGTGATCAGCATCGGTGCTTCCAAGGCCCCCTCTTTCAAGGCCGGCAAGTCCCTGAAGGAGATCCTGAACTAAGGGAAGATGATCGCGTCTTTCGAGACGCGACAGCATATCCTGACCTCGCTGCTCTTTGGACAGCGAGGTCTTTCTTTTTCGAAAAATTATATTCACATTCTTTTTTGCTCTTTTCTTATGCCGCGAGCCATGGTATACTTTATCCATCTGTGGAATCTTTCAGGAAAGGACCCCCATGAGCATCAGTTTGTTCGACATCATCGGGCCGCGGATGATCGGCCCCTCCAGCTCCCACACAGCCGGCGCGGTGCGCATCGGTCAGGTGGCGAACCGCCTGGTGAACGGCAAGGTCAAGGCCGCTCGGGTGACCCTGTACGGCTCCTTTGCGGAGACGGGCCGGGGCCATGGCACGGACACGGCCATCGTCGCGGGCATATTGGGCGTGAACCCGGACCAGGGGACCATCCGCTACGCCAAGCTCCTCGCCAAGGAGGCGGACCTCGATATCCCGGTCAGCTACAGCAACGAGGAGCCGGAGCACCCTAACACCGCCAAGGTCTACGTGCAGGGGGAGGACGGGAAGGAGTACACCTACGTCGGCATCTCCATCGGCGGCGGCCGCATCCGGGTCACCTCCATCAACGGCATGGAGGTCAGCTTCTCCGGCGAATATCCAACCCTCATCTGCTTCCACCAGGACGCCCCGGGCATCATCTCCAAGGTGACCTCCATCCTGGCCCTCGAAAAGATCAACGTAGCCTTTATGAAGGTCTTCCGCTCCGAGCGGCGACAGGGGGCCTGCATGGTCATCGAAACGGACACTCCGGTGGATGAGGCCACCCGGCGGCGGATCGTCAACAACGTGGACGGCATCACGGAGGCTTGCACCCTATGATCGATTATACCTTTTCATCCGGCGAGGAATTGCTCACCATATGCCACGTGGAGCAGATCCCCATAAGCGAAGCGGCCATCGCGGCGGAACTGTCCCGGGAAGAGATGGACCGGGATGCCATCATACAGGAGATGCGCACCAATTTGGAGGTCATGCGTGAAAGCATCCGCGTGGGCTTGGAGGAGCAGCAGGTCTCCATCACCGGACTTATGGGCGAGGACGCGGACAAGCTCATGGCCTTTGTGGACGGCGCGGTCATGGGGCCGGAGATGACCCGCATCGTGGCCTCCGCCATGGCGGTCACGGAGGTGAACGCCTCCATGGGCCGGATCGTGGCAGCTCCCACCGCCGGCGCCAGCGGCATCCTGCCCGCCGTGCTCATCCAGTACGGCGACGCCCACGATCTGAGCGAAAGACAGCTGATTCGAGGCCTGTGCAACGCTGGCGCCATCGGCTTGATCATCGCCCGCAACGCCAGCATCGCCGGGGCTTCCGGCGGCTGTCAGGCGGAGACCGGCTCCGCCGCCGCTATGGCGGCCAGCGCCTTGACGGAACTGCGGGGCGGTACACCGGAGATGTGCCTCCACGCAGCGGCCATCGCCCTCAAGAACGTCATGGGCCTGGTGTGCGACCCGGTGGCCGGGCTGGTGGAGTGCCCCTGCATCAAGCGCAACGCCATCGGCGCAGCCAACGCGGTGCTGTGCAGCGATATGGTCATGGCGGGGATCGAGAGCATCATCCCCTTCGACGAGGTGGTCACGGCCATGCGCAACGTGGGCCGCATGATGAACCCGGACCTTCGGGAGACGGCGCGGGGCGGTATCGCCGCCACGCCCACCGCCCAAAGGATCGCGGAAAAGATAAGAAGTTTTGAATGAACAGAGGAGGACGCGACATGTTTCGTATCGTGAAAAAGGAACCCTTGAATCCCTCGGTGACCCGCATGAGCATCGAAGCGCCCCTGGTAGCTAAAAAGGTCCAGCCGGGCCAATTCATCATCCTGCGAGTGGAGGAGAACGGGGAGCGTATCCCCCTGACCGTGGCGGGATACGACCGGTCAGCGGGCACCGTGGACATCATCTTCCAGATCGTGGGTGCCACCACGGAGAAGCTGAACCACAAGCAGCAGGGGGAGTGCATCCCCGATTTCGTGGGTCCCCTGGGCAAGCCCACCGAGACGGAGGGGCTCCAGCGCGTAGCGGTCATCGGCGGCGGCGTAGGCTGCGCCATCGCCTTCCCCGTAGCGAAAAAGCTCTACGAACAGGGCTGCGAGGTGGACGTGGTGGCCGGGTTCCGTTCCAAGGACCTGGTGATCCTGGAGGAAGAGTTCCGGGCCAACAGCACCACCTTCGTCCCCGTCAGCGACGACGGCACCTGGGGCGAGAAGGGTCTGGTGACCGACGCATTGAAGAAACTCATCGACGGCGGCCGCCAGTACGACCAGGTCATCGCCATCGGCCCCCTCGTCATGATGAAGTTCGTCTGCCGTCTTACCAAGGAGTACGGCGTCAAGACCGTGGTCTCCATGAACCCCATCATGATCGACGGCACGGGCATGTGCGGCTGCTGCCGTCTGTCCGTGGGCGGCAAGATGATGTTCGCCTGTGTGGACGGCCCCGATTTCGACGGCCATCAGGTGGACTTCGACGAGGCCATGGCCCGGTGCGCCGCCTACAAGCCCTTCGAAGCTAAGGCCCGGGAAGCGGCCTGCAATCTGTTTTCCATGGAGGTGAAGTAAGATGGCCAACATGAAGAAGGAAAAGAATCCTATGCCCAGCCAGGAGCCTCTGGTGCGGGCCCACAACTTCGACGAGGTGGCCCTGGGCTACACGGAGGAGCTGGCCTTGGACGAAGCCCAGCGATGCCTCAACTGCAAAAACTTCCCCTGCGTACAGGGGTGTCCCGTGAATATCCATATCCCGGAGTTCATCGCCAAGATCCGGGAGGGCGATTTCGAGGGCGCCTATCAGGTCATCGCCGCCGACAGCGCCTTGCCCGCTGTATGCGGCCGGGTATGCCCTCAGGAGAGCCAGTGTGAGAAATACTGCGTCCGAGGCATCAAGGGCGAGCCCGTGGGCATCGGCCGCCTGGAGCGGTTCGTGGCCGACTATCACAACGCCCACGCCCAGAGCGCTGCCGACCTGCCGGAAAAGAACGGCCATAAGGTGGCCGTGGTGGGTTCCGGCCCGGCGGGTCTGACCTGCGCGGGTGATCTTGCGCGCAAGGGCTACGACGTGACCGTCTACGAGGCCCTCCATGTGGCGGGCGGCGTTTTGAGCTACGGCATCCCCGAGTTCCGTCTCCCCAAGGCCATCGTGAAGCGGGAGATCGAGGGCCTGGAAAAGATGGGCGTGAAGGTGCTTACCAACATGGTCATCGGTCGGGTCCTGTCCATCCAGGAGCTCATGGAGCAGGAGGGCTTTGAAGCGGTGTTCATCGGCTCCGGCGCCGGGCTCCCCAAGTTTATGAATATCCCCGGGGAGAACCTGAAGGGCGTATATTCCGCCAACGAGTTTTTGACCCGGGTGAACCTGATGAAGGCCTACGAGCCCGACGCCAACACCCCCATCCAGCACGCCAAGCACGTGACCGTGGTGGGCGGCGGGAACGTGGCTATGGACGCGGCTCGCTGCGCCCTGCGTCTCGGCGCAGAGACGGTCACCATCGTCTACCGTCGGTCCTTGGAGGAGCTTCCTGCCCGGAAGGAGGAGGTGGAGCACGCCATGGAGGAGGGCATCATCTTCAAGCTCTTGAACAACCCTGTGGAGCTGATCGGCGACAGCGATCGAAACGTGGTGATCATGCGCTGCATCCGCATGGAGCTGGGCGAACCGGACGCCTCCGGCCGCCGCCGCCCCGTGGAGATCCCGGACAGCGAATTCGAGCTGGAGACGGATTGCGTCATCATGGCTCTGGGCACCAGCCCCAACCCCCTCATCAAGTCCACCACGGAGGGCCTGGCTACCCAGCGTTGGGGCGGCATCATCACCGACGAGGACGGCCTTACCTCCTGTGAGGGCATCTACGCCGGCGGCGATGCGGTCACCGGTGCGGCCACGGTCATCCTGGCCATGGGGGCGGGGAAGAAGGCCGCCGCGGCCATGGATAAGTATATTCAGAGCAAGCATTGACGGATCGGGCAGGGAGACCTGCCTGATTTTTTGTCAAAGAGTATATATTTTTCTTGACATCGGGCGCTGAGTAGAGTATTGTATACTCTGTTTTTTGCCAAACGAAAAGGAGAAAAAGCTATGGCAGGTACGATCTCACGGGGCATTCGGGCCCCCATCATTCGTCAGGGAGACGATATCGTTTCCATCGTTGTGGACTCCGTGCTGCAGGCAGCTCAGCAGGAGCATTTCACCCTTCATGATCGGGACGTGGTGGCCGTGACCGAAGCCGTGGTAGCCCGGGCTGACGGCAACTACTGCACTACGGACGATATCGCCCGGGACGTGCAGCGCAAGCTGGGCCACACCGTGGGCGTGGTCTTTCCTATCCTGAGCCGCAACCGGTTCGCTATCTGTTTGCGGGGCATCGCCCGCGGCACCAAAAAGGTCGTGGTGCTGCTGTCCTACCCGGCGGACGAAGAGGGGAACCATCTGGTGGACGAGGATGCTCTGCTGGATTCCGGCGTGAATCCCTATTCCGCCACCTTATCCGAGAAGCAGTTCATCGAGCTCTTCGGGGAGCCGAAGCACACCTTTACCGGCGTCAACTATGTGGAGTACTACCGCAGCCTCATCGAGGAGGAGGGGGCGGAAGCTGAGATCGTCTTTGCCAACGATCCCACGGCTATCCTTGCCTACACCGACACGGCTCTCTGCGCGAACATCCATGAGCGGGAGCGGACGAAAAAGCGCCTCGTCAAGGCCGGCGCCAAGAAGGTCCTGACCCTCTGCGACATCATGAACGAGTCCTTGGACGGCAGCGGCTATCAGCCGGAATACGGCCTCTTGGGCTCCAACAAGGCCACGGAAAACACCATCAAGCTCTTCCCCAAGAACGCTCAAGCGGTGGCGGAGGCCATCCAGGCGGAGTTAATCGCCCGCACCGGCGTCCACGTGGAAGCCATGGTTTACGGCGACGGCGCCTTCAAGGACCCCGTGGGCAAGATCTGGGAGCTGGCTGACCCGGTGGTGTCCCCCGGCTTTACGGCGGGACTCAACGGCCTGCCCAACGAGCTGAAGCTCAAGTACCTGGCGGACAATGATTTCAAGGGCCTGAGCGGCGCAGAGCTCCGGAAAGCCATCGAGCAGCGCATCCGGGAGAAGAACGCCAGTCTGAAGGGCCAGATGGTCTCCCAGGGCACCACGCCCCGGCGGCTCACGGACCTCATCGGCTCCCTGTGCGACTTGACCAGCGGCAGCGGTGACAAGGGTACCCCCATCGTGCTGGTGCAGAACTATTTCAACAACTACGCCGACGCGTAAGAGACGGCTTAGAGAAACGCCCGCTTTTTGGCGGGCTTTCTTTTTTGTGACAGGCAGTATTGAATTATGGGGTGAAATCCGCTATTATATCCCATAGAAACATAAATATGGGCGAAAAGAGAAGGGCTATGGACGAAAAGGAAAAGCTGGCGTATATACTCAAGCAGTTCCGTATAGAAGGGGAGATCGTGGTCTATCGCTGGATCCCCTCGGGCCATATCAACACGGCGTACTATGTGGCGCTCTACAACGGGAAGGAGATGTATCAATTCCTGGTGCAGCGGGTGAACACCTACGTGTTCCGGGACCCGGTGGGCATGATGCGCAACATCGAGCTGCTGACGGAGCATGTGCGCAAGGCTGTGCCCAAGATGGAGAAGCGTCGGCGGCTGCATTTCAGGCATACCCAGGACCGACGCAACTATATCGTGCTCCACGACGGCGTGGTCATGGGGCCGGACGAACCCTTCGATCCCCTGGACGAGCGCTACGAGTTTTGGCGGGTATACAACTTTATCGAGTACAGCAAGAGCTTCGAAACGGCGGAGGGGAATCCGGAGGTGCTGCGCATGAGCGGCAAGGCCTTCGGAAAGTTCCTTAGGCAGCTGTCCGATTTCGACGCGTCTCAGCTCATCGAAAGCATCCCCCATTTCCACGACACGGCTTACCGCCTCCAAGCGTTCTTTGACGCTGTGGACGCCGATCCCTGCGGCCGGGCCTCCGCCTGCCGGGAGGAGATACAGGTGATCCGCGACAACGCAGACTTTGGGTGCACTCTCTGCCGCCAGATCGAACGGGGCGAGCTGCCCATCCGCGTGACCCACAACGACACCAAGACCAACAACATCCTCTTCGACGTGGACACCCTGGATCCGCTGGTGATCATCGACCTTGATACCTGTATGCCGGGACTTGCCTGCTATGACTTCGGCGACACGATCCGCTTTGCCGCCTGCACGGCGGAGGAGGATCAGCCCGAGGGCATGGGCCTTGACTTGGAGCTCATGCAGGCGTACACGGAGGGGTATCTGAGCGAAGCCGGCAGCGTCCTCACGCAAAACGAGATCGAGAGCCTGGCCACCGGCGCCGCCGTCATCACCCTGGAGCTGGCCAGTCGGTTCCTCCTCGACTACCTGGTAGGGGACAAATACTTCAGGATCGATCACCCGGACCAGAACCTGAAGCGGGCTCAGGCGCAGCTCAAGCTTTTTGAGGACATGATGCTGCACCTGGACGATATGAACAAGATCATCCGGACCATCGCTCAAAAGCGGTGACCGCAAAAGGAGTATTTGGGGCGAACGACATGAATTACGAAGAAACCATAGCCTATATCCACAGCATGTACTGGACGGGGACCAAAGCTGGTCTTGCTCGGACCAAAGAGTTGCTGTCCCTCCTGGGGGATCCGCAGAAGGAACTGAGATTCGTCCACGTGGCGGGTACCAACGGCAAGGGCTCCACCTGCGCCATGCTGGCATCCATTTTTCAGGCAGCCGGGTACAAAACGGGCCTCTATACCTCGCCCTTCGTGAACCGATTCAACGAGCGCATCGCCCTCAACGGCGTGCCTATCTCCGATCAGGACCTGGTGGACGTTTTCGAGCGCATCCGGCCCGTGGTGGACGCCATGGCCGAAAAGCCTTCAGAATTCGAGCTCATCACCTGCGCCGCCATGCTCTACTATCGGGAGCAGCAGTGCGACGTGGTGGTCCTGGAGGTGGGCATGGGCGGGGAGTTCGACTCCACCAACGTGATCGAGACGCCCCTGCTGACCGTCATCACCGCCATGGGCTTCGATCATATGAAGTATCTCGGTAACACTATGACCGAGATCGCTTCCGCCAAGGCCGGCATCATCAAGCCCGGCGGCACCACCGTGATCTACGGGGAGAACCCTGAAGCGGACCAGGTGTTCTCCGATACCTGCCGGCGGGTGGGCTCCCGGCTGGTGGTCACGGACCATAGCCGCATGGTGGACCACGCCCACACCCTCCGGGGCCACGACCTGTCCTTCGGCCCCTATGCGCACATCCATCTGCCCCTCATCGGCAGCCACCAGGTCAAGAACGCCGCTGTGGTCCTGACCGCGGTGGAGGAGCTGAAGAGGGGCGGCCTGGCCATCCCCGACAGGGCAGTCTATGAAGGTATGGAGAAGGTCCAGTGGCCGGCCCGCATGGAGCTGCTGTCCGAAAAGCCGGTGCTTTTGCTGGACGGGGGCCACAACCCCCACGGCTTCACCGCCGCCGCCAAGACTCTTCGGGAGCTGTTCCCCGGCCGTAAGGTGACCGTCATGATGGGCGTCATGGCGGATAAGGACCATGGGGACATGATCCGTCAGCTTCTGCCGCTTGCAAAGCGGTTCATCACCGTCCAGCCCGACTCGCCCCGATCCATGACCGCCGAGGATCTGGCGGAGGAGATCCGTGCCCTGGGCGGCGAAGCGGAACCGGCGGGTACGGTGGAGAACGGCGTGAAGACGCTTTTGAAGGAAGCTGAACCGGACGACGTGCTGCTGGCTATCGGGTCCCTGTATATGTCCGGGACCGTGCGCGCAGCCATGGGAAAGGGGGAATGAATTATGGATATTCGTTTGGTCGCATTGGACATAGACGACACCTTGGTGGATCATTCGTCCATCATTCCCTCGCGCTCCTTGAACGCTCTGAGACGGGCGCAGGCGCAGGGCGTGGAGATCGTGTTGGCTACGGGCCGAGGGTATCTCGGCACGGAGGCCATACGCAGACAGATGGGGGAGGGGTTCCACTATATCATCAACTTCGGCGGCGCTTTGGTGGCGGACTATGCCACAGGCGCACCCAAGATACATCGGTTTTTGACTCCGGAGGATGTGGAAACCTGCATCCGCATCGCCAACGACCTGGGGCTCCATGTACAGATCTACCAGGGGGACGAAGTGATCTTCCAGCGCATGACGCCCTTTGCGGAGCAGTACTGCGCCAATCAGAAACTGCCCTGGCGGGTAGACGAACGTCTGCTGGAACACGACCTTAACAACGTACCGAAGGTGCTGATCTACGCACCGCCGGCAGAGGAGGAGACAGATAAAAAGCTGGTAGCGGAGCGCTTGCCCCAGCACCTGCATGCCCTGGGTTCCAAGCCGGGATTCATCGAGATAGGCGACGTGGGGACCACCAAGGGCTCTGCCGTGGCGGCTCTCGCCGCGGAATTGGGCATAGGACGGGAGCAGACCTGCGCCATCGGCGACAACACCCTGGATCAGGACATGATCGAATGGGCCGGCGTGGGCTGTTGTGTGGCGAACGGGAAGGAGAGCGTGAAGACCGTGTCGGACATGATACTCCCTGCCCAGGCGGAGGAGGGCGTAGCCTGGTTTTTGGAGAACTATGTGCTGAAAGATCAGGATTGAACGGTGACCTGGCTGGAGAATTCCGGCGTAAAGGCGAAGGTGGCGGACTGCTCCTCCTGGATGTAGACGCGGCTAAAGCCCAGGGATAGACAGGCGTCCAGGGCATTCTCGTATTCCCGCTTGGTCAGGCGGCGGTTCAAGGGCGCCTTTCCGTCGGGCTGGGGCGTGAACTGGTGCATCAGCGAGAGATAGGTGTCCGTCCCGAAATGAGCCGCGATGGCGGCCAAAACATCCCTGGTATCAAATACACAGCCGGGCAGGACAAGGTGTCGGATCAGGACACCTTTTTTTGCGCGTCCGGTTTCGTCCAACTGGAGTTGTCCGCTGTGTTCCAGCATCCGGCCGATGGCGGCCATGGCCGTTTCGAAGTAACGAGGGGCGGCGGAGAATCGATCCGCCAGCCGCTGATCGTGGTATTTTAGGTCAGGAAGCCAGATATCCACATATTTAGACAACTTATCCACAGTATCCACAGACAGATATCCGTTGGTGTTGTACACGACGGGCAGGGTCAAGCCGGCGTCCTTAGCAAGGTCCAGGGTCAGATAGATGCCGTCCACATGGGGCGTAGGCGTGACCAGGTTGATGTTCTCCGCTCCGATACGCTGCAACTCCAGCAAAGCGTCCGACAGCGCTTGAGGCGTAAAGTCCTGGCCCAGCTTTCCGGTCTGCAGCACCTTGTTCTGGCAGAATACGCATCGGAGGTTGCAGCCGGAGAAAAACACCGCCCCGGAGCCGCCGGGACCTGAGAGGCAGGGTTCCTCGTAGCGATGTATGCCGATGCGGGCGATCCGCATGGTATGGTCGCACCCACAGAAGCCTCGCTGCTTCTGCCGGTCCACGCTGCAGTTTCTGGGACAAAGGGTGCAGCCCATCACGGCCGCCTGCCGCAAACGAAGTTGCGCTCCCAGTATGCCTGGTGAAGGTTGCTGCGGACCACCTGCCCCTTGGAGGAGGAGGCGTGGATCATGACGCTGTTGGAGATGCAGATGCCGGTATGATTCACGCTGTCCTTGGAATCGCTCTTGAAGAACACCAGATCCCCGGCTCTGAGCTCGCTCATGGAGGAGATCAGCGTCCAGCTGCCGGTCTGGGAGAAGCCCTTGGCGCTGCGGCGGCTGACGCTGTGGCCGCTTTGCTTCAAGCAGTAGTATACGAGGCCGGAGCAGTCGAAGGAATCCGGGCCTTCCGCGCTCCAGACGTAGGGCTTGCCCAGCTGATCCTGGGCGGCGGTCACCACGCTCGAATAGGTCTTTTTGGCGGAGGAGGGGGCTTTGGTCACCTGAGGTTTGGGCGTCGCGTCGTTGCCCTTGCCGCCGGAGGCAGCCTTCGCCGTAGCCTTCGACGTGCTCTTGCCGGCAGCCTTCTTTGTGGTTTTTGCCGTGCTGCCGGAGCTGGTCCTCCGAGCCGTTGGCCTGGGGGTGGGCGTGTCCGTGGGCAGGACCGGTACGGGCAGGGCGTCCTCGGAATAGAGGATGCTCCAGGCGCCGTAATCCAGCTCTCCCGTGACGGCCAGGTCGTTGATGGCCTGGAACTGCATGACGGCTTGCTCCGTATTGGGGCCGAAATAGCCGTTGATACGGTCGGTATAGTAGCCCAGTTCGGCCAATCGCTGCTGCAGCCGCAGCACGTCGGTGCCTATGTCGGATCGTTTGATGCGGTAGGTCTGGGCTTTTTCGGCGAAGAGGGAAGTTTGGGTGGCACTGTCGGCGATGCCAGTCTGGTTCATGTTGCAGGCCCGTTGAAAGAGCACTACGGCGCTGGCTATGGATTCGTTATACACCGAGCCGGGTTCGTCGGAATCGAGATACCCTAAATCGGTCAGCCGCTGCTGCAGGGTCATGACGGAGGCGTTGTCGTCTCCCAGCCGGAGGGTGGTGTACACGGATAAAACCACTACGTCGGAGGGCGGCAGGGTGGGGCCTTCGGTGGGCGTGGGCGCGGGCGTGGCTGTGGGTGTGGGCGTGGGGGAGAAGGTGGCCGCGGACGGGGTGAGCGTGGCCGTGGGCACCGGCGAGCCGGCGTCGGCTACAGAGCTCATGGACAGGACGTTTTGCGAGATCGTGGGCAAGTACAGAAGGCACAGCAGGCCGCCGAAAACCAGGACCCCGATCAGGATCCGCGGTAAAATATGGATGTAGGGAAGCTTACGTCGTTTCATAGGGATTCCTTGCCTCCCTGTCAGTATACAGGATGGGCTCTTTTTCGTCATGTCCAAAGTTTGAATTTTTTGCAAAAGGTTCCCATTTGCGGCTATGTATGCTATACTGCATTTGGAAAAGTATGGCTATATTGAATGTGGTACAGGTACGGAAGGAGTTCGCCGACAGGGTCCTCTTCTCCGATATATCGTTTGAAGTGGGGCCGAGGGATCGAATCGGTCTTATCGGCGTAAACGGCTGCGGTAAGTCTACCCTGATCCAGATGATCGAGGGGCGCCTGCGTCCGGACGGCGGGTATATCTCCCGGAGCCCCCAGTGCACCGTGGCTTGCGTGGAGCAGCTGCCCCAGCTTTCCGAGGACGTCACGCTGTACGATTTCGTCCTCTCGGCCCATGAGGAACTGCTTTCCTGGGAGCGGGAACTTGGCGACATCTCCGTCCGCATCGAAACGGCGGCGGAAACGGAGCGGCATCGGCTCATCGATCGGCAGTACCGGCTCATGGAGCGTTTCCAACAGAAGGGCGGGCTGACCTTCCGGAACATGACCCGATCCACTCTGTTGGGCCTGGGGTTCACAGAGGAGGAGCTGTCCCGGCCCATCGTTCGTTTCAGCGGCGGACAGGTGGCCAAGGGCATGCTAGCCCGGGCCATCCTGCGCAAGGCGGACCTGCTGCTCCTCGACGAGCCCACCAACAACCTGGACGTGGCCGCCGTCTGCTATCTACAGGAGTTCTTATCCGGCTACAAGGGAGCCTACATCCTGGTCTCCCACGATCGGGCCTTTCTGGACGCGTCGGTGGACCGGGTGCTGGAACTGGAAAACGGCCATTTGATCGCCACAAAGGGCAATTATACCCGTCATGTGGAACTGAAGATGGACGAGCGTCAGATCGCCGAGCGCCGGTACCAGCAGACCATGAAGGAGATCCGCCGGATCGAGGGCATCATCGCGCAGCAGCGCCGCTGGAACCAGGCCCACAACTACGTGACCATCGCCTCCAAGGAGAAGCAGATCGAGCGCCTGAAGGAGGGCCTGGTGCCCCCGGAGAAGGACCCGGCGGCCATCCACTTCCACTTCCGCGGTGCGGAACCTTCCGGCAACGAGATCATCGACGTCAGGGATCTGGGCGTTTCCTATGGGGACAGAAAGGTGTTCGAGCATGGGAACCTGCTCATTTGGAAGGGGCAGACGGTGTGTCTGGTGGGCGCCAACGGCTGTGGGAAATCCACCTTTTTGAAGGTGCTGACGGGGCAGCTGCCGCCCACGGAGGGCCATTTCCGCCTGGGCGCCGGGGTGCGGCTGGGGTACTTCCAGCAAAATACCGACAACCTGGACCCGGAGAAAACCATCCTGGAGGAGATGCAGGACGCCTTTCCCCATGCGGTGGAAGGGGAACTGAGGAACTATCTTGGCGCGTTCCTGTTCCGGGGCGACGACATCTATAAGCGCATCTCCACCCTGTCCGGCGGCGAGCGGGCCCGGATAAAGCTGCTGCAGCTGGTCATGGGCGGGGCCAACGTCCTCCTGCTGGACGAGCCCACCAACCACTTCGATATCACCAGCTGCGAGGTGTTGGAGCGGGCTTTGGAAGCCTTTGGCGGCACGATCCTCATCGTGACGCACGATAGATATCTTGTGGAGCGCATGGCGGATCGGGTGGTCCTTCTCGAAAAGGACGGCTTCGTGGAGCCGGAGGAGGGCGAGGACAGCGTCTTCGATCGGCTGCGGGTACGGCCCGTACAGAAGCAGGAGAAGCAGCCTCAGGACAGCAGGAGCAACTATTATCTCAAGCAAAAGGAGTTCAAGGCTGCCTTGGCGGCAGCAAAGCAGGAAATCCTGAAGACGGAGCGAGCCATCGAGGAAAACGAGCAGGCCCAGGCCCAAACCGAAGCCGATATAGAAAAGGCGGAAGCCAGGGGCGATTTTGAAGGGATGCAAAAGCTGTGCGTCGCTTTGGGACAGCTTCAGGAGGAGGAAGGACGCCTGTACGAGGCGTTGGAACGGGCTGAAAACGAGAGAACACGGTTGGAGAAGGAGGGCGAAGCATGAATTGGGGCGGTTTCCCCGTTGGATTCAGATTTCCTGTGGAGGACTATTCCCTGGAGACCAGGAAGCGCTGCTGGTCCTATGTCTTGCCTGCCCTCACCTATGCGGATTTGACGGAGGACAGCACCCTGCAGGAGGCGGAAGCCACAGAGCTCTATGATCCCGACAGGCTCATCTACATCGCCGTCGTGGCGCCGAAGGTCATCCCGCCCAGCCGGAAAAACAGCCTCCTCTGGCGGCAGGACGGGCGGCTCATGAGCGCGGTGACCCTGTATGAGCCGGCGGTCCAGGAAAATTATCTGGAACTGTATACGAAATGCCGTCCCCTGGCGGATATAACCAAGGACAGGACCGTCGTCCCCCGTGAGGGCGGCGAAGGGCTGTTCCCGGAACATATAGAGGCGAAGGAGAAGGAACCTTTTCGCGTCCGGGCGCTGATCCTGCCAAAGGGCGAGCTGCCCTATGCTCGGCGGGAGGCTCTCTGCCGGGAGACCATGCGGATGCTCTACGCGGCGGACGACGGGCTGTATCTCAAGATGCTGCCCCTGAGCCCCGGCGGCGAAGGCGCGGTCTATACGGCCGCCGCTTTTCGGCACGGTCGGTATTTTTCAGAGATGATCCCGGACGCGGCGGGGAAGGAGCATCGCTGCTTCTTCGGCGTGCTGCCCGGGCGCAAGCTCCTCATCGACGGTTTTTCCGTGCCGGATATAGCCGCACCGCTCAGCGAGACATACGGATTAGGTCGAGCCGTCCGCGTGGCGAAGGAACGGGGCTTTACGGACGTTCGCCTATGTGCCAGAGGCCTTGATGCGCCAAGCTGCGAAGCAGAGCGCCAGGAGGATATAGAGCAGCTGTACGACCTTTCCAAACAGCTGCCCCTGTATGACAGAGTCATTTTGACTGAATATGATCAGAACGGCGACATCCAAACGGAATCCATAGACATCGACAGGAGGGACAAGGAATGCGCATCGTCGATATTATCGAGAAGAAGCGGGACGGCGGAGAACTGACCCGAGAGGAGATCGAGGAGCTGATCTTAGGCTATGTGAAGGAGCAGGTCCCCGACTACCAGGTGGCCGCCTTCCTCATGGCGGTGGTATTCCGCGGCATGACGGACAGGGAGACCGCCATCCTCACCGATGTGATGATGCACAGCGGGGACACGGTGGATCTGTCGCCCCTGAAAGGCATCAAAGTGGACAAGCATTCCACCGGCGGCGTGGGCGACACCACCACGCTGATCGTAGCCCCTTTGGTGGCGGCCTGCGGCGGCACGGTGGCCAAGATGTCCGGCCGGGGCCTGGGGCACACAGGCGGCACGCTGGACAAGCTGGAATCCATCCCCGGCGTGAATATCGAACAGCCCCTGGACCGGTTCATGGACATCGTGCGGGACAACGGCCTCGCCGTCATCGGCCAGTCCGGGAACCTGGTCCCCGCCGATAAGAAGCTCTATGCCCTCAGGGACGTGACGGCTACCATCGGCAGCACGCCTCTCATCGCTTCCAGCGTTATGAGCAAGAAGCTGGCCGCCGGGGCGGACGCCATCGTTTTGGACGTGAAGGTAGGGTCCGGCGCGTTCATGCGCACGGTGGAGGACGCGAAGAAGCTGGCTTCGCTGATGGTGCGCATCGGCGCTCACCTGGGCCGCCGCTGCGAGGCCATCATCACCGATATGAACCAGCCTTTGGGCCTGGCCGTGGGCAACGCCCTGGAGGTGCAGGAGGCTGTGAACGTCCTCTCCGGCTTGGTACCGGAGAATGAACCTTTGGTGGAGGTGAGCCTCCTTTTAGGCGCTCACATGCTTATGCTCAGCGACATCGTCGCCACCGAGGCGGAGGGGAAGGAAAAGCTCCTGAAGGCCCTGCGTTCCGGGGCTGGCCTTGAGAAACTCCGCCGCATGATCGGAGCCATGGGCGGCGATCCTGCCTATATAGACGCGGAGCGGATCAAGGAGCTATGCAGGGTCCGCAAGCTGGTGGAGGTATACCCCCTGCAGGACGGTTATCTTGCCGGCCTGGTGGCGGAGAAGATCGGCGTCGCCTCCCAGATGTTGGGGGCCGGCCGCGCGAAGAAGGAGGACACCATCGATCCGGCGGTAGGCCTCGTCATGCACAAGCGGGTAGGCGACGCCGTATCGACGGAGGAGCCCTTCTGCACCCTGTATGTGAACGACGAAAGCCATCTTGAGGAGGCTGTGGACCTGCTCCATGAGAGCATGACCATTTCCGCCGAGAAGCCCGCGCCGTCACCTCTCGTATACGCCATCGTAAAGGAGTGAGCATGGACCATCCCTTTATCATTATCGACGGGAACAGCCTGATGTATCGGGCCTTCTTCGCCCTGCAATCCCCCATGAACAGCCGGGACGGCACGCCCACCGGCGCGCTGCACGGTTTTCTCGGCATGCTGCTGAAGCTCATCGATCGAAAACCCAGCCACGTGGCCGTGGCCTTCGACGTCCACGGGCCCACCTTCCGGCACCTGAAGTACGACGAATACAAGGCGGGCCGCAGGCCTACGCCGGACGACCTAAGGACCCAGATGCCCATTCTGAAGGACATTCTGCGTGAGATGGGTATCGCCGTGGTGGAGTGCCCCTCCTACGAGGCGGACGACATCCTGGGGACCCTGTCCCGTCGGGCGGAGCAGGCGGGCCTCGACGTGCTGCTGGTCACCGGGGATCGGGACGCCCTGCAGCTCACTACGGACCACACCCATGTGCTGCTCACCAAAAAGGGCATCACCGACACGGTGGAGTATGACCCTGAGACGTTGAAAGAGGTCTATGGCCTGACGGCGGATCATATGCGGGATCTGAAGGCCCTCATGGGAGACTCCTCCGACAACATTCCAGGCGTGCCGGGCGTGGGGGAGAAGACGGCGTTGAAGCTCCTGGAGAGCTACGGCGATCTGGACGGCGTGTACGCCCATCAGGACGAGATCAAGGGAAAGCTGGGCGAGCGGGTGCGGGAGAACGAAGCGTCTGCCAGGTTGAGCTATTGGCTGGGGACCATTACCACTAAAGCTCCTGTGGAGACGGAGCTGAAGGACTGCCGGTTCGATCCCGAGAAGCTGTCCGGCGCCCGGGAGACCCTGGAGAAGCTGGGGTTACGAAGCATCCTGTCCCGCCTGCCTGCCGCGGCAGAGGTCAAGGAACAGGTGGAAACCGTTGCCTGTGAAACGGTAGAGCTCACCACCCTGGACGCCGTCAGAGAGATCGTTCGCGATCACCAGCGGGCGGAGGTCCTGGCGCTGATCCTGTCCCCCGGATTCTCTTTCGCCTACGACGGGCAACGGTCCTATCAGTTCATCACAGGCAATACCCTTTTCGACGAGCCCGTGACCCGGCAGGAGCTGCTGGAGGTACTGTTTGCAGCTCAGCCTCAAAAGGTTCTGACCTTCGATAAGAAGGCTTTGCTCCATGCCTGGCGGGAGGACGGAATAGCGCCGTGCCCTGTGGCCTTCGACGCCATGATCGCCGACTACCTCCTCAACAGCAACCACCCCATCGACAGCTTCGCCGCCCTCTGCTTCGAGCGGCTGAACAGCAAGACCCCCACGGCGGGGCTCCTGTTCCCCTTGGAGGAGCAGATGATGGCGGAGCTTCGGGAAAAGGACATGGGCTTCCTCTACGACGAGGTGGAGATGCCTCTCGCTGACGTACTCTTCTCCATGGAGAGCATTGGGTTCGCCCTGGACAAGTCCGTGCTGACGGAGCTTCACGAGACCTTCTCCCGGCGGCAGACGGAGTTGGCGGAGGAGATATATGAACAGGCGGGAGAGCGGTTCAACATCCTTTCCACCAAGCAGCTGGGCGCCATCCTTTTTGAAAAACTGGGCCTGCCGCCCCAAAAGAAGAACAAGACCGGCTACTCCACGGACAGCGACACTCTGGAGGCCATCAAGGACCGTCACCCCATCGTGCCGCTCATCACCGAATACCGCTTCGTGGCCAAGGTGGACGCCACCTTCGTGGAGGGGCTTATCAAGTCTATCGCAGCCGACGGTCGGGTCCATACCAGCTTCAAGCAGTGCGTCACCGCCACGGGCCGCATCTCCAGCGCGGAGCCCAATCTCCAAAACATCCCCGTGCGCACGACGGAGGGACGGGAGATCCGCAAGGCTTTCGTGGCGTCTCCGGGCAACGTGCTGGTAGGGGCGGACTACTCTCAAATCGAGCTTCGGCTCCTGGCCCACATCAGCGGGGACGAGAATTTGATCGACGCCTTCCGCTCCGGCGCAGATATCCATCGGCGCACGGCGGCGGAGGTGTTCCATACCCCCTTTGACGAGGTGACCAAAGAGCAGCGAAGCGCCGCCAAGGCCGTGAACTTCGGCATCGTCTACGGCATCTCCGACTTCGGCCTCGCCCAAAACCTGGGCATCCCCGTGAAGACGGCGGGCAGCTATATAAAGCGTTACTTTGAGCGGTACCCCGACGTGCAGGCGTATTTGAAGAATTGCGTGGCGGAAGCGAAGGAGAAGGGGTACGCTGAGACCATCTACGGCCGACGCCGTCCCATGCCGGAGCTCAAGAGCAGCAGTTACAACACCCGGAGCTTCGGCGAACGGGTGGCCATGAACATGCCCATCCAAGGCAGCGCCGCAGACATCATCAAGATCGCCATGGTCCATGTGGACAAGGCTTTGCGTGAGGCGGGCCTGAAGGGGCGGCTGGTGCTGCAGATCCACGACGAACTGATCGTGGACGCCCCGGAGGGGGAGGCGGAGGCCGTCCGAAAGCTCATGGAGACCTGCATGGAGCAGGTGGCGGATCTGAAGGTGCGCCTGATCGCCGAGGCGGCCACGGGAAAGAGTTGGTACGATACGAAATGATCACGTTCGCACCTATCGGGCTCACAGGAGGCATCGCCTCCGGAAAATCCACCGTAGCCGGGTTCTTTCGAACCTGGGGCGCTTTCGTGGCAGATGGGGACGAGATCTCCCGCCACGCCCTGGACCCGGGCACAGCCTGCTACGAACGGACCGTGGCAGCCTTCGGACGAGGCATACTCTGCGCTGACGGGACCGTGGATCGAAAGAAGGTGGCGGCCCTGGTCTTTTCCGATCAGGCGCTTCTGGCCACCCTCAACGGCATCATCCATCCCTATGTGCGGGAGACCATCCAAAGAATGTCTGAGCAAGCGTTCGCGGAATCGCCGGATCGGTTGATCGTGTGGGACGTGCCGCTGCTGTTCGAGACGGGATACGACCGGGACTGCGCTAAGACGGTGGTTGTCACAGCCCGTCAGGACCTGCGCATCCAGCGAATCGTGGCGCGGGACGGCTCCACCCGGGCTGCAGCCCTCAGGCGCATCCGCGCCCAGATGCCGGATCGGGAGAAGGTCCGGCGGGCGGATCTGGTCATTCGCAACAACGGCTCCCGAGAGGAGTTGGAACAAAGAACGAAGGAAGTATTCGATGAGCTCTTGGAAACTCTGGGTCGACGACCATAAACTGATCAGCGCTCTGCTGGCCCTGCTCCTCCTGGCCGCTCTGCTGGGGGGCTATTTCCTCTACGTTCGCCCGGCCCTGCTGCGGTCGAAATATAAGCTGTCATACGAGTCGGATATCCTGTCTTCAGCCAAGGAGTTCGATCTGGATCCCTATCTGGTATGCGGTGTGATCTTCACGGAAAGCGCGTTCCATCCCGAGGCCAAAAGCAGCGTAGGCGCTTTGGGGTTGATGCAGCTTATGCCCGCCACGGGCCTGGAGGAGGCGGAACTGCTGGCCATCGAGGGCGTGACGCAGGAGCGGCTCACGGAGCCGTCGCTAAACATCCGCCTGGGCTGCAACTATCTCAGAAAGCTCCTGGACGAGTTCAAGACGGAGAGCGTGGCCCTGGCCGCCTACAACGCGGGCCCCGGCCGGGTGCGGCAGTGGCTGAAGGAGTACGGCACCAAGGAGGACGGGTCCATCCTGTACATCCCCTATCCTGAGACCAGCAAGTACGTGGGCCGAGTAGAGAGCGCCCGAGGCGTCTATGAACGGCTGTACCCGGAGCTGGCAGCCAAGAACGGAGAGAAGTGACATGGAATTGGAATTTGTGTTGGCTATACTGATCCTCGTCCTGGATCAGGGCACGAAGATCTGGGCGGAGAAGATCCTGAGCGATGCGCCGATAGTGCTGATCCCGGGAGCGCTGGAATTGACGTACCTGGAGAACCGGGGCGCTGTCTGGGGGCTCATGCAGGGCTGGCGGATCATATTCCTTCTCGCCACCTGCCTCTTTCTGGTCGTCCTCATCTGGTTCTACCAAAAGAAGCGGAAGGACATGACCGTCCTCACCCGCGTTATTTTGGCTCTGCTGTTCTCCGGCGCTGTGGGAAATCTGATCGACCGAGCTCTTTTGGGGTATGTGCGGGACATGATCTACTTCAGTCTCATCAATTTTCCCGTTTTCAATGTAGCGGACAGCGCCATCACCATCGCGGCCTGTCTGCTGGTGATCGAAACGTTTTTCGTGAGGGGCAAGGCCACCACCTTCGACCTGATGGAGGATTGCCTCCCCAGAAAGGGCAAACAGGCAACGGATGAATAACGAGGAGCTGTTCATCGCAGATAAGGAGTACCGCCGACTGGACCTGTGCCTGTCGGACGTGACAGACCTGTCCCGGTCCCGGGCCCAGGCCCTGATCGAAGAAGGATCGGTCACGGTCAACGGTTCTCCCTGCCGTCAGAAGGACGGGGTGCGGCCTGGGGACGTGATCCGGTATACGGTGCCGGAAGCTAAGCCCGTGGAACTTTTGCCCGAGGATATCCCCCTGGACATCGTGTATGAGGACGGAGACATCTGCGTGGTGAACAAGCCCAGGGGCATGGTGGTCCATCCGGCCGTGGGGAACGAGTCGGGCACCCTGGTGAACGCCCTTTTATACCACTTCGGCGATCTTTCCACCATCGGCGGGGAGATCCGACCCGGCATCGTCCATCGCATCGACAAGATGACCAGCGGCCTCTTGGTGGTAGCCAAGAACGACCTCGCTCACGAACGGTTGGCGAAGCAGTTCGCCGATCACTCCGCCCATCGAAGCTATATCGCTCTGGTGGCGGGGAACATCAAGGAGGATTCCGGCACCGTGGACGCGCCCATCGGCCGTCACCCCACGGAGCGCAAGCGCATGGCGGTGGTGGAGAACGGGCGTCGGGCTGTGACCCACTATCGGGTGCTGTATCGGTTTTCCAGCGTGACCGTCCTTGCTTTGGAACTGGAGACGGGCCGGACCCATCAGATCCGCGTACACATGGCCCACATCCACCATCCGGTGGTGGGGGACCAGGTATATTCAAGCGGCAAAAACGCCCTGGGCATGGAGGGACAGGCCCTTCATGGCTGGCGGCTGCAGCTTGCACACCCGGCGACAGGGGAGCACATGTCCTTCGTGGCGCCGCTGCCGGAGGATATGCAGCGCGCTGTACACCGGCTTGGCTATCCGGGGGACTTTCCCCTGCCTGTGGAGGAAGAAAGATGAAGCGTGTGATCTGTATTTTGATAGCTTTGTCGCTCCTTTTAGGCTGTGGACAAAGAAATCTGACGCCCCGTCAAGAGACGCAAGCGCATACGACGGCGCCCACGATTTCCGCAACACCGACGGCCACATACACAGCGGAACCCACCACGCCGACGCCTACGGCGACGCCACGGCCGGCGCTGGCAACCTATGCACCCGTGGACGGTCAGACCGTATGTTTTCCGGAGGAGCTCCTCTCCCAGGACGGGGAGCCCGTGGTATCTTTGATCCATGGCCTCCTGGCGGACCAAACTCTTACTAAAGCCGACTTTTTTGCCCGTTTTCAAGCCATTATCGATCGCGTGGACGCGTTGCATAAGGGCCTCCTTGCCCTCTCCGACGAAGGGCGGACGCTGACAGCGGATCGTAAGGAGAAAACGATCGACGCTCTGAAGCGGTTTATGGAACAGGATATGCTGGATGCCCTGCAGGCTGCCTATGAGGCGTGTCCGGGAGAAGGAGCAGATCTGCCCTTGACGGCGTATGCCGACGCTTTGGCTGCTCTGTTGCAGGATATCTTGGGGATGGAGGAGAGGACAGTCGCTTTCTTCGAACTGGGTCCCGAAGCAGCCAGGGATTATTTGGCCGCTTTGGGCCGATACATGGGGGAGTCCGTGGCGCCGCGAGATCTGTTCAACGATTTGGAGGACCTGACGCAGACGGAGGCTTACGCCATCGGCACCGCTCTGAAGGCGGATCCGGAAGCTGCTCGAAAGAAAGAGCCCATCTCCTTCGGGAGCTATGCGCAGAACATGGACTTCCTGTGCCGCGTCACGGAGGAGCTGTGCCCGTTGCCTGACGGATCCTCACTGCCCCAGCCCGTAGTCCGTGAGGGGGCGGAGGATATGGACCTTATGACCCTGGCCTTCCACTATTACCCCGGCATGGCGTTCCTGAACGCCTATGCAGCTCACAGCGCCGAGACGCAGCAGGCGCGCTGGGCCAATGCGCCAGACGGGTATTTGGCGGGTCTGGCTGTCCATACGTCCTATGCCGTGACCCCCTATCTGACTGATTTTGGTCTGGACTACGTGCAGTATCGCTGGTATGAAGATATGCTGACCGTGACGTTGACGGGCCTTTCCGCCTTGCTTATCCACTACTACGGCTATTCCCCGACGGACCTGGCGGCATATCTCAAGACCTGGGGCGCGGAGGATTTTACGGATTACCTCTATGGAAAGGCTATGTCCGACCCCTTTGAAGGTCTGGTAGCCTCCTACGGATACTATCGTTACCTGGACATCTGCCAGGCCGCCTTGGACGCTGGCTGCCCCAGCGAGGAGCAGTTCCTGCGGGATTACCTGGCCGCCGGTCCTGCGCCTTTCGAGGCGTTGAAAGAATATATGGTCAGCTTCTACCGAAATCGAGGTTGACAAAGCTTCCCTCGGGGAGTAAAATCATCGCAAATATGGGCTGTGAGAAAGAGGAGTACACCCCGTTTCCTCTCAGAGAGGCGCTCAGATGCTGCAAGAGCGCTGTGGAGATCCGGTGGAAGGTCGCTTTTTAGCCCTGTGGCGCGAAAGCCGATAGGTCAGTAGTGCCGCACGCAGACGCTGCGTTATGGCTTTGAGGGAAACGGGGGAGACTCCGTTTAACAAAGGTGGTACCGCGAGCGCCCGCTTCGTCCTTTGACGAAGCGGGCGATTTGTTTTTCGAGAGGAGAAGCGTATGAAAGAGATGCCGAAGACCTACGATCATCAGATCGTGGAGAGCAAATGGTACGAGCAGTGGGAGAAGAAGGGCTACTTCCACGCGGAACCGAACCCCAACAAGACCCCGTTCACCATCGTGATCCCGCCTCCCAACATCACGGGCAAGCTCCACATGGGCCACGCCCTCGACAACACCCTGCAGGACGCCATCGCCCGCTACAAGCGCATGGCCGGGTACGAGATGCTGTGGCTCCCTGGTACGGACCACGCCTCCATCGCCACCGAGGTGAAGATCGTGGAAGCCCTGGCGGAGGAAGGACTCACCAAGAAGGACGTGGGCCGGGAGGGCTTTTTGAAGCGTGCCTGGCAATGGCGGGAGGAGTACGGCTCCACCATCGTCAAGCAGCTGCGCAAAATGGGCTCCTCCTGCGACTGGGCGAGGGAGAGGTTCACCATGGACGAGGGCTGCAACAAGGCCGTGGTCAAGGTCTTCAAATCCCTTTACGATAAGAAGCTCATCTATCGGGGCGACCGCATCATCAACTGGTGCCCCGACTGCAAGACGGCCCTGTCCGACGCCGAGGTGGAGTACGAGACCCAGCAGAGCCACCTCTGGCACATCCGCTACGACGCCCCCGACAAGTCCTATTCCATCACCGTGGCCACCACCCGGCCCGAGACCATGCTGGGCGATACGGCCATCGCCGTGAACCCGGAGGACGAGCGGTATAAGGACATCATCGGCAAGACGGTCATCCTGCCGTTGGTGAACCGGGAGATCCCCATCGTGGGCGACGAGTACTGCGAGATGGAGTTCGGCACCGGCGCCGTGAAGATCACCCCCGCCCACGACCCCAACGACTTCGAGGTGGGCCAGCGGCACGGTCTGCCCATCCTGAAGGTGTTCGACGAGAAGGGCTATATCAACGAGAACGGCGGCCAATACTGCGGTCAGGAGCGCTTCGAGTGCCGCAAGAATATCGTGGCGGACCTTGAAAAGAGCGGTAACCTGGTGAAGATCGAGGACTATACCCACAACGTGGGCACCTGCTATCGCTGCCACACCACCATCGAGACCATCGTGTCCAAGCAGTGGTTCGTGGACATGAAGCCCTTGACGGAGCCCGCCTTGGAGGCGGTGCGCTCCGGCCAGGTGAAGTTCATCCCCGAGCGATTCAGCAAGCCCTACTTCAACTGGATGGAGAACATCCGGGACTGGTGTATCTCTCGCCAGCTTTGGTGGGGCCATCGGATCCCCGTGTATTATTGCGACGACTGCGGCGGCGTGTTCTGCGAGGAGGAAGCGCCTGAAAAGTGCCCCACCTGCGGGGGGAAGCTGCGGCAGGACGAGGACGTGCTGGATACCTGGTTCTCCTCCGGCCTCTGGCCTTTCTCCACCCTGGGCTGGCCGGAAAAGACGGCAGAGCTCGAATACTTCTATCCCACCAGCACGTTGGTGACCGGCTACGACATCATCACCTTCTGGGTGAGCCGCATGATCACCTTCGGCATGGAGGTCATGAAAAAGCCTCCCTTCGAGAACGTGTACATCCACGGCCTCGTGCGGGACAGCCTGGGCCGGAAGATGAGCAAGTCCCTGGGCAACGGCATCGACCCC
>JBGVAK010000024.1:0-2257 GCA_045224495.1 Christensenellales bacterium | reverse complement strand
CATGACCCGCATCAAGACGGACATCAAGGTGTTGAACCTGCTGCCCGCCCTGCCCTTAGCCTTCCTTTTCTCCGCCCTCTGGACGGCTTTCATCGGATAAACGCACTTTCCCTCTTTCTCTGGCTCTCCTTCTTTGCTCAACAATCTCTCCAAAAAGCAGCCGGGGAAAACCGGACAGGACCCGTCGATTCAGGGCGTCGACGGGTCCTGTTCCGTTGTGCTCATCTTTGAAAGAACAGAACAAGGCCCGCCGTTCATCCCTGCGGCGGGCCCTGCTCATTTCAGGAGAGATCTATATGAAGTAAGTTAGGTGTCAGTCGTTGGTGGGGCGAATGGCTTCGATGATCTCCGCATAGCCCTTGGGCTTCTCGGTCACGTACTTCTCCGCGAACTTGTAGGGGGCCAGCGCCTCGTGGACGTGCTTGGCGGCTGCGGACATCTCGGGGGCCAGGTGGCTTTCCTCCTGCATGGCGATGGAGCCCTTCAGCTCCGCGGCCCGGCGGGTGCAGTGAATGGCAGTGCCGGTGACGAGCCTGTCAAGGTGCTTGGTGAAGGGGATGCCGTCCAGGGACTTAGAGAGGGAGGCCACGATCTGGTCGGACACGTCGTAGGCGTCGGCGGCCTGCATGGTCTCGATCATGAGGGACGCGATGCCCTTCATAAAGATGGACCGGACCAGCTTGATGGCGGAGGCGGAACCGGCCTTGTCGCCGGCCAGGGTGATGCGCATGCCCAGAGGCTCCATGGTGGCCTTGAAGGCCTCGGCGCCGTTGCCGGAAGCGGTGATGGGCACCCGATGCTTGTCCTGGGGCAGGGAGCCCAGCATGGCCGCGTCAGCGAACAGCACGCCTGTGTCCTTGATCTTGTCCCAGATGGCGATCTTGGTGGCGGGGGTGGAGGCGCTTACGTCGGCGTAGATCTGGCCGGGGCGCAGCTCGTCCTTCACGGTGTTGCACACGTCCATGGTGAAGGAGGAGGGCACGGCGGCGAACAGAACGTCCGCCCAGCGGGCCACTTCCTTGGGGTCCTCCACCAGCTCCACCTGGGCTTCGGCGGCCCGGGCGTGGACCTGCTGGCCCATGACGGGGTGGTTCATCATGGCATCGTTGGCACGGATGCCGGTGGTGCCGTTCTGAGAGAAACCGAGGGCGATGCAATAGGCCGCTTCGCCAAAGCCGATAAATCCGATGTTCATGCTATACCTCCCTTACGGCTCGTAGATGCCGTCGATGATCTCGAAGCCCTTCTCGTTCAGGGACTTCTCCACCCAGGCCCGGTTGGCGGTGCCGTTGCGGGCCGCAATCAGCTTCTTCTCGTCCGCTTCCTGGAACTTGCGAGCCTCCACCAGGATGGAAGCGGCGTCCTTGCGGGGGATGCAGATGATGCCGTCGGGATCGGCCAGGATGATGTCGCCGGGGTTCACGCTGATGCCGCCGCAGGAGATGGGCACGTTGATCTCACCGGGACCTTCCTTATAGGGGCCGCCGGGGGTGGTGCCGGTGCAGTACACGGGGAAGTCCCACTTGCCGATCTCGTCGATATCGCGGATGGGACCGTCCAGGATGATGCCGGCCACCTTCTTGGTGAGATACAGGTAGGCCATCATGACCTCGCCCATGAGGGCGCGGGTGTCGTCCTCTTCGTTGGAGACCACCAGCACGTCGCCCTCGTTGCAGTAGTTGAGGGCCGCATGGAGGGTCAGGTTATCGCCGGCGCGGCACTTGACCGTGTAGGCGGGGCCGGCCATCATCTGGGCCTTGGGGCTGCTGACCAGATGGATGCGGGGGTTCATGGCGCAGCTGCGGCCCATGACGTCCGCGGTGTTGGACGCGGGGATCTGCTTGAAGGCCTCCACCAGCTCGGGGTCGGGCATGTTCCGCTTGAGATAGATTCGCTTACCGACTGACATGATTTTTCCTCCCTTTCAAAATATAGCTATTAGGATGTGGTTTTCTGTTACGTTCATATTGTACAGGATGGACTTCAATAAATCCAACAGAGATAATTCCGGAAATCCACAAAAAAACTTTGTGGAGGCGGCCGGGACCACGGCAGGCCCCGGCTCCGTCTTGACAGGGGCGGCGGGGGAGGGGTATACTGTAGAAAATCGAATACAGCAGTCGGTGCCGTTGCCCTCAGGGGCAAGGGGTAAAAGGGAAACAGGTGCAAAGCCTGTGCGATCTCGTCACTGTATGCGGAAAAGCTCATCCTGCGCTGCGGGCGCGGCCACTGGGAGACCGGGAAGGCGATGGGCGAA
>JBGVAK010000023.1:0-2374 GCA_045224495.1 Christensenellales bacterium | reverse complement strand
ATGGCGGGTGAAGCTGGGCCAGCCCAAGTACAATGAATCGGACTGGGCCTGGGTCCGGGAGATCAAGCCCGAGGTGGAAGAGGTGCTGATCGACGGGCGGACCCTGGTCTTCAACATCCGCCTGAACACGGACCATGCCAAGGCCTTCACCTGGCCGGATGTGGAGGGCCAGTGGGTGGACGCCCTGGTGGACAACATCAGCTTCCGTCGGGAAGGGGATAGCATGGCCCATCCCATCATCGAGGGGGGCGGCGGCATCAACCCCAGCATGGTCACCGATACCGGCGCCACCCTGTACACCGATGTGATCCTGGATCAGCCCAACGTGGACTTCCCCACCGAGGGCCGGGTGGAGCTGACGGTGGAGATCGGTCTACGGGACGCCCGGGTGGACGACATGGCAACCGTGGGCATCGTGGGCCGGATCTACTACACCTTCAGCTTCGACGCCGCAGCGGGCACGGAGGTGGCGCCGGTCAAGGTCACCGAGCGGCCCCTCTCCGGCAGCATCGTGCTGACCGTGGACGACTGGACCGACCGCGATCATCCCAAGCTCTACAATAAGCGGGTGAGCCTGGATGGCGTGGTGCTCCGGGAGGAGATCCACTACCAGCAGACCGGCGTCTTCGTGACCTATACCGTGGCGAGCGCCCCCGCGGACTGGACCGAGGCCATGAAGAGCTCCCTGCTCTCTCCCAACCGGGAGGGCAAGTGGTACGGCCTGTACATCGAGTACCGGATCGGTCAGGAGGGCGAGTGGCTCCCAGTGGGCTACGAGAACCACGGCAAATTCGGCGAGAACACGGTGATCGTGCCCATCTTCCCCTCGGAGTACGGGAAGGCGAAGGAACAGGGCGTGACGCTCCGGCTTACCGAGTACTACGGCACCGCCCTCAACGGCACGCCCATCGCCGAGGACTGGACCATGGACATCCCCGCCGGGGCCATGACCCTGAACTTCGAGCTGGCGCCCCAGGAGCTGGGCATGTATGAGATCCCCTTGCCGTAAAGCGGCGCAATGAAATTCGCCCGGAGGATGAACGTCCTCCGGGCGAATCGTATTCTTATCCTGTAGCTGCCGTGTCAGCGGCGATTTCGCCCGCCGGTGGAGGATTTCACCGCCCCAGGCGATTTCACCCGCCGGTGGCGGATTTCATTGGATTAGATATCTTTGAACCATTCGGGATAAATGGCCCTGTACGGATTGTCCTTGTCCGGGTCCGTGGGGTCCCAGCCCAGGGTGTGTTTCTTGTTCATGTAGGGCGGCTCGTAGATCAGGGCCGGGGCGGCGGGAGGCGTGGGGCCTACGGTGTCGGTGACGAAGACCTTGGTGCCCCACTTGCAGTGCTTGTAGATCCAGTAGGCGTCCCCCACCAGCAGCCGCACGCAGCCGTGGGAGGCCGGGCTCCCCAGCTTCTCGTATTCCTCGATCATCATCTGCTTCTTGCCGTACTTGTGGTACTTGCGGTATTCCCCGCCGATGGGAACGGTGTGGAAGAGGTAGTGGCCCCTAAAGCGGCAGGCGTACTGGGCGTAGACCATGATGCCGTTCATCTTGGTCATGGCCTTGTACTTATACTTGCTGTAGATGTAGTGGAGGCCCGGCGGGGTGGTGTGCTTCTCGTCCGCGCAGGAGCAGATCATGACTCGCTCCACGGTCCAGTCCCCGGCTTCGGCCTTGAAGCAGACCACGCTTTGGCTCCCCAGGAAGACCGTGAGCCACCGATCTCCGTCCTTCTTAGGCTTCTTGTCGGGAGCGTAGGGAGAGACGGCGTACCGGCTGAGGGGCTGGGGCGTGGCGCCGTAGGTGAGCTCGCCCGCTTCCCCGTCCAGATAGAATCCTGCGGCGCCCTGGCCGAAGTTGCCGAAGGACAGCGTCTCGCCGGTCCGCGCGTCCAGATACTTTCCCCCGTCCGTGGGCGTCACGGCCTTCCGAAGCTCCAAAAAGGGCACGGGGGTCATGGGCCGGAAGGTAGGTGTGGGCGTTGGCGTAGGCGTGGGCGTGGGCGTCGGCGTGGGTGTGGGCGTCGGAGTAGGTGTAGGCGTCGGCGTCGGCGTCGGGGTAGGCGTGGGGGTCGGCGTAGGCGTCGGCGTGGGCGTGGGGGTACAGGTGGGCGACGGCGACGGCGAAAGGGACTGCACCCACCGGCCCACCGGCTGGCAGCCCAGCCACAGGCACAGAAGGAGCAGCAGCGCACAGATCAGGATTTTGCGGGAATGGGTCATACGCTAAGTTTGGAATAAAAAACGCTTGCCTATGCAGCAAGCGCTTTTTTGTCTAAGGAACTTACTCTGCCTTGGGGGCTCCCACGGGGCAGACATTGGCGCAGTTGCCGCACTCGATGCAGGCGTCGGCGTCGATGACGAAGATGCC
>JBGVAK010000022.1:0-5143 GCA_045224495.1 Christensenellales bacterium | reverse complement strand
GAACCCCTGTTACCGCCGTGAGAGGGCGGTGTCCTAGGCCACTAGACGAACCGAGCGCGATTGCAGGTAATATAATACAGAAAAAAGGTGGCGGTGTCAATAGTTTTTTTAAAAATACGGCGGCCAGCGGTCCGGGGCGTGGAGAAGCAGGGGCGGCCGGGGCGGCAGGGCCGGGCGCGGCAGGAGGCTCGTCATACTGAGGTTGGGGTTATAGAATGGGTCCCCCGTTCGAAGCAGGGGGTAGAACACGTCCCGGCAGCGGCGCAGGTTGGAAGGATCGGGGCGCAGGGCGGGGAGCCCGGGGAGGCGGAAGCGGATCCCCGGCGCGCAGAGGGCGTAAAGGCCCCGGCGGCGGAGGCGCAGGCATAGCTCCTCGGCGTAGCCCAAGGCGGACAGAGATGGATCGAAGCACCCCGCAGCCAGGAACCGGTCCCGGCGGACCGTCAGCGCCCAGGGCGGCAAACAGGATACGTCCCGGGGGCACAGCAGCCGGGGGCAGGCCTCGCGCAGTTCCCTTTCAGTCGACCCGAATCCCGGGGAAGCGAGGCCGCCCAGCAGTCCCACCACCGTGCCCGTGGACAGGATGCGGCCCGCCCCGTCCAGCACCAGAGGGCCCACGGCGCCCACGTCCGGCCGATCCGCCCATTCAATGAGCCGCTGGCCGAAGTCGGGGGACAGGGGCTCCGCGCCGCCGCTGAGGAACAGCAGGAACCGGCCTCGGGCGGCGCGGGCGGCCTCGTTCCAGAGCGCGCAAGGGCTGGCACCAGGGCGCGGGAGCACCGGGACGCCGCTGGTCGTCAAGGCCCGGAGAAAGGGCGTCAGGGGGCGGGCAGCGGCTACGATGAGCTCGTACCGGGGAAGCTGCATCCGCTGCTCCACGGCCAAAAGGGTGCTTTTCAGGGCGTCGGGGCCGTTCTCGTCCGAAACGATCACGGACATAAGCGGCTCCCCTCGGACGCCGAACCGGGGCAGGAAGGTCCCCGACACGGGCCCGGGCAGGATCAGAGCATCGGGCAAAGCCGTCTTGAGCGGCGTCGGGTCGGCGCTGGGCACCTCCGGCGGCAGACTGAACAGGACGAAGGGCAGGTGGACTATCCGCCCCGCCAGCTTCGCCGCCCGGAGGGCGAAGGCGTATCGGCGGGCCCCGTCCGGCCCGGGCCAGCCGCCGCAGACGGAAAGCAGCGCCCGGGAGACGCAGAGACCGCGGCCTAGGTAGTCATAGCTTAGCAGGGTATGGGGGCTGAAATCGGGCTTGAACCGGGGCTGACAGCGGCGGCCATGGACCAGGGTATCCTCGTCCGCGTAGAGGAGCTCTCCCCCGCCCCCCGCAGCCACCGCCAGGCGAAAGAGGGCGTCCGGGGCCAGGCAAGCCCTGCCGGGCAGGAAGAGGTAGTAGTCCGCCTGGGGCTTATGGCTCAGGTCGGAGAGGACGCAGTTGGTATAGGTCTGCTGCTTCAGGCTGTCCCCCAGGGCTCGGCCCCTGTCCGTCCGGATGACAGCGAACCGGGGCGCAGCCAAGAACGCCGCCCGGCGCTGGGCGGCAGCGGCCTGGGGCGTCAGCGCAGATAGCGCGACGAAGCGGTCATAGTCCTGCATAGCCCGTAGTATTGACTTTTTTAAAGGAATCTAATAAAGCACGCACCTTTTCTTGAAAGAAAAGGTGCAGCCAAAAGAACTTATAGGAAGATAAATCGATTTCGGCACTGTAGTAATACTGTTTCTTAAGTTTCTCTTTTTCCGCCGCTTTTTCTCTTTTGCCTAAAGAGAAAAAGCGGTAAAAGAAAAACCAAAACCTATCTCAAAATCTCCTTCGCCCGTGCCAGCACCGGCAGTTCCCGATCGGCGATGAGCCGGCCGATGGGGGTGCAGGCAAGGCGCCGGTATTCGGCCTCGGCCTCGTCATAGGTCAGGCGCAGGGTGGAGAGATGGAAATCGTGGATCTCGTCCGGCATCAGGTGCTTCTCCCCAAAGGACGTGGCCCGGCACAGGTAGTAGTGGTTCAGGTTGTGGCGGTGGATCAGGTTATAGTAGTCGCTGACCAGACCGATCTTCGCCACCACCTCCACCTCAACGCCCAGCTCCTCCCTCAGCTCCCGATGGATGGCGGCGAGCAGGTCCTCTCCCGCCTCTACCCCGCCGCCGGAGGTCTCGATCAGCGTCGCTTTACCGAAGTGGTCGTCCCGGGTGATCCGCGTGAAATAGAACCAGCCCGGATCGTCGAAGACGATGGCCCGGACGATCAGCCGGTCGTGGTCCGTGTAGGTGAAGGGCCATTCGTCGTCCTTCAGTTCCAGATACAGTTCTTCCTTATTCATAGCTTGCATTGCATAAAGTTCCCGTTGTGTACGAAGCCGCAGCTTCCGTAGAAGGGCACGCCCATATCGGAGGCCGTGATCCACGCGGTGCCGCAGCCCTGTTCCCTGGCTGCATCCGTCACCAGGGTCAGGATGCGCCTCGCGATCCCCTGCCGCCGGTAGTTTCCATCGGTCCACATGCTGGAGATGAGCCCGATGCGGCCCGTGGGGCAGCTGAACCAGGCGGGCTTCTCCACCACGGACACAGCGCCCGTGCCCACGATCTTCTCCCCGTCCATGGCAAGATACGCCACGAACGTGCCGTCGGGCAAATGCCGCCCATAGTAGTCCAGCAGGGCGGGCAGCAGGTCCTCGTCCTCCGTGGCCCCTTCCTCGATGAGCTGCCGGATACGCATGCGGGCGAAGACAGCGATATCGTCCATAGTCAGTTTTCTGTATTCGATCATATGATATCTCCTAAGCTATAGGCAGATACGGCACGGCGTTGAAGGAAAGGTCGGCGATATGGCCCGCCATCAGCAGATAGAAGGCCGCGGAGCCGATCATGGCCCCGTTGTCCGTGCAGTACTTGAAGTCGGGGCAGCAGAAGCGGATGCCCTTCCTCTGGGCCTTCTCGGCCAACATCTGACGGAGGTTCCTGTTGGCGGACACGCCGCCCGCCAGGGCCAATGTCCCATGACCGTTCTCCACGGCGGCCCGGACGGCCTTGTCGGAGAGGATGGTGTTGACGGCGTGCTGGAAGCTGGCCGCCACGTCCGCCCGATTTACGGTCTCGCCCCGCTGTTTCGCGTTGCTCAAATGGTTGATGACCGCGGTCTTGAGGCCGGAAAAGCTCATGTCGAAGCCCTCCCCCTCGTTGAAGGCGGAGTGGAAACGGATGGCGTGGGGATCCCCCTGCAAGGCCAGCTTCTCCAGTTCCGGCCCCCCGGGGTACGGAAGCTCCAGCACCCGGGCCACCTTGTCGTAGGCCTCTCCCGCGGCGTCGTCCCGGGTCCGGCCCAAAAGGACGCACCGGTCGTAGTCCGCCACCTCGATGATGTGGCTGTGGCCGCCGGAGGCCACGAGACAGGTGAAGGGAGGCGTAAGATCGGGGAAGGTCAGATAATTGGCGGCGATATGACCCAAGATGTGGTGGGTATTGACCAGGGGCTTGCCCGTGGCGAAGGCCAATCCCTTGGCGTAGCTCACGCCCACCAGCAGGGCGCCTACAAGGCCCGGCCCGCCGGTGACAGCGATGGCGTCAATGGCGGAAAGGGTCATGCCCGCGTCAGCAAGGGCCGATTCCACCACGGGGCCCACCTGGTCCACATGGTTGCGGCTGGCCAGCTCGGGCACCACGCCGCCGAATTTGCGGTGGATGGGGATCTGGGTATAGACAGCGTTAGAGAGCACCGTCCGCCCGTCCCGCACCACGGCGGCGGCGGTCTCGTCGCAGGAGGTCTCTATGGACAGGACGGTGGCCGTCCCCCGCCGCTGCAGGGCCGAAAGCCGCTCCTGGGCGATGTCAAAGTAGCTCATCGTAGTCGTCGTCCTCCTCCTTCGCCTGCGCTGCGACCGCTTCGTCGGCAGGGGCGAACTCGATCTTCCGCCGCCCCTCCACCGGGGTATCCAAAGCGGCGTCCCTGAAATCAGCGGCCACGGCCTCGTCGGGGGTGCCCAGGGCCTGCTTCTGCTTCTCCTCCGCCTCGTTGAGCTTGCGGCGCTCGGAGACGGTCATGTTGGCCCGCTTGTGGACGGACACCAGGTCCGGCCCCTTGACGGCGGCCAGCTCCTCCTCCGGAGTCTTAGGTTTGTCCGACCGGCCGGCCCAGGGGTCCACCACCTGGTCCTTGCGCGTATGGAGCACCAGCACCACCACAGCCGCCGCAGCCACCAGGAGGAAGACGATCAGCATCCGGCCGCCCATGCGCATGACCAGGTCCTTGAACAGCTGTCCCGGCAGCATCTGGATCATGCGGGATTCGGCGGGCAGGAGCCAATTCTCGCTGTTGGGGAAGATGAGCTTGTGGAAGGCGGTCCAGAAGCTGTCGAAGCTGATGGCGGCCCAGGTGCCCGCAAAGGCTACCAGCACCAAAAAGAGGCCCAGAGCCCAGAAATAACCCATGCAGACGTTCCGGATAACGTCCTTCCCGTCCAGGACCACGCCCAGCAGGCACAGGACCATGCCCAGGAGAAAGCCCACGTTCCGGGCGCCGATGAACCACTGCCACAGATCCCGGACCTCCCGCATGTGGACGATCTCGATATCCAGATCGAACATGCGCACCTGCTGCCCGTTCACCGTGACCAACAGGTCGATGGTCTCGTTCCTGCCGTTGAGGTAATCCACCAGCGTCCGCACCGACGCGCCCAGATCCCCCAGGGTCATGCCCATCTCGTCGGCCAGCGAAAGGTCGCTGAACTCCTCCTCGAACCAGGCGGTCTCGGAGGCAGTGAGCTGGACCACCGTGAAGGCCACCGAGAAGATCAGCGCCAAAAAGCCCAAGGCCAGGCAGGTGATGGCTACGGTCTTGCGCATGGACTAATCCTCCTTTCCGCCCCGCAGGTAGAAGGTGTTGCCGCCGATGAACTCTCGGAGGATGCTGGTGGGCGGGATCTCGTCCTCCACAGAGGCGTCCTGGACGTAGTTCAGGAACTTGATGATGTTGCGGACCTGGTCGTAGCAGGGGCTGGTGGGGTCCGCGGACTGGAGCAGGGGAAAGATATGGCGCTTCAGCACGGAGAGCTCGTAGACCAGGGCCGTGTTGAAGATGGCGTCGGCCCCCTCCTGATAGGGGAAGATCCACCGGTGCTCCCCCCGCTGGACGCTGTCCCACATGGTGAGGGTC
>JBGVAK010000021.1:0-19126 GCA_045224495.1 Christensenellales bacterium | reverse complement strand
GGGCCCGTCCCCCAACAGGACCTTGGCGATCCGCTCCGCCGCCTTTTCCGGCTCGTAGCCCACCCGGCCCCGGAGCACGGGCACCTTGCTGACGTTGGGCATCTCCACCACGGCGTCCATTTGAATATACAGCTGCGCCCCTACCGCCGGGCCGTCGAAGCTGTCCTGAACCGTTTCCGGGGCCCCCACGGCGGTCCGCAGGGTGTTCTCCTTCGGTGCGGCTGTGGTTTCAATGGCTTCATGCGCAGTAACTTCCGACGCCTTCTGTTCCTTCGCGTCGATGGTGATTTGATAGGCGGGCGCCGCCGTGGCGCTGAGCTGCTGCTCCAGCGTCCCCTCGTTCTTGTGGATCACCACCTCCTCCGTAGGCGTGGGCAGGCAGCCGGCGAATATTAGGACAAATATCAGAATAAAAATGCAGGACTTACGCATATATACACTCCTTTCAATACCCATTCCTCACGTCGATAATGCTGCCGTTGACGGCGTTGATGACGGCGATGGGCCAGTATTCGTCCCGGAGAGATACGTCCTCCGGGTGGCTGGCGCTGTGATATTCCCCGGTGATGAACCATACCGGCACCAGGAGCCCGCTTTCCATGTCCCCCTTCTCCCGGATGCGGAAGAGGCCCAGCTGCACGTCAGATACCGTCAGGCTGCCGTGCATGTCCTCCTCGTAGCTGAATATCCGGTTCACCTGTCGGGCGAAGATGTCCATGATCTCCTCGAAGGGCAGCAGGGTGGTGGTATCCGAGATCACCTCCGTTTCCTGCAGCGGCCCCTGCCAGGCCATGCCCAAAATGGTCCCGTCTCCGTCCACGGCGGCGATCACGTTCTCATAGTCCCAACTGGGGGTATAGCCGCCGCCCTCGGGGATATCCATGGCATCCATACCGCAGTAGGGCATAGAGGCTCCGTGGAATACGGGCGTCAAGCGGACCAAATACGCCTGCTTCCCGATCTTGCCCGCCGCCACGGCTGCGTCGTCGGCATCGTGGCTCCAGAGGATGTCCGCCACGGCGAAGTCCCCGAGGCCCGCCAGGGGCGCTAAAGCTGCCTCCGCCGCCTGTCGGGCTGTGATGGCCGCGCCATCATGGGCCTTGCCGTAGTCCTCCGGGGCTATACGTTCCACGCCGGGCTTGTCCAGCCGTTTGTCGAAGGAGAAGACGCTGTAGGTCCCGCCTTCCTTTTCGCGGCTGTAGTCCACGGGCCTATCCTCGATCAGCGTGCCGTGGGAGGGCATTTTCCTGGGCGTGGGATACTCCACGCCCACCACCATGCCCGGGCTTTCCCCACCCCGGATGGTGAACAGGGCCCCGTCCCAGGGCTCGAAGGGCAGAGGTGTCCCGTCGTCGGGCAGGGAGAGGTACTTCTGCCGCAGCACCTCGATCCGGTCCTTTCGGCTTTGCAAATAGGCCGCCCAGGTCTCCTCGCTTTCCTCCGGATCCTCCAAAAACTCTTTTTTCTCCTCCTCCGTGGGCTCCTGCAGCAGCATCTCGATCTCCCTGACCACGGCCTCCCTGGTGGGTCGGTATTCATACTTGTATATGATGTCGCTTTCAAACAGCCGTCGGTAGATCGTCAGCCGTTCCTCGTCGGTGAATGTCCGCCGCTGGACCCGGACCAGGGGGAAGACGCCCTCCGTAAGCACCCGGATGGGCACGTCCCCCTGCACGCGGACCTGCCGCGTTTCTGTGACAAAATCGCATTGAAATCGCTCCGGCATTTGCTCCTTCACCGGCACGGGCGCAGGCGCTGCCTGCTCCGCTTCCTTCACGGCTTCGATGAGCAGGTTCGTGTCCTTCTGCTTCACCGCGTCCACCGCCGGCGTGGGCTGGCAGGCGGCCAGAAAAAGCAGGCACAACAAAAAGAAAACCGTGATCCGTTTCATCTTCGAACCTCCCTCCACGCCCCGAGCATAGCAGGCAGATTCGTCCAAAACGTCACAGTTTTATGACCAAAAGGCGGAATATATGCGGAATGTACGCTATTTTACAAGTGTAAACAGGATGGTGACCGTGCTCTGTATCTCCCCGATCTCCATAGAAAAGCTGAACCGCCAGCTGTTGGCAGCCTGGGTGGCGGATTTGCCCGTGTCCAGGGTCTGCCGGAGCTTATCGAGGGCGCTGTCCCGTCGGGCGCTCACCCGGCCGTCCGTGGCGGAGATGGCGTCGAACAGGGCTAAAAACAGGGTCTCGCCCCGCTGGGCCGCCGCGTCCCGGTCCGCCTTGACGGAGGAGAGGAGCTCGCCGCTGTTTTGCGTCTCGTAGTAGGTGGGCAGGGAATAGGTCAGGAGCAGGGAATCGATCTCATCGTCTGCGCCCTTGCCGACGGTCAGGGTGGCCGCTTCCTGCCCGTCGGCGTCCAGGACGGTCTCGCCGCGGAGCGTAAAGCCGTCACTGTAGAGATAGTTTTCGATGGCCTGGTCCGTCAGGGTCAAGGGTTCGCCAGCCTGCAGCACCTTGGCGGGAGCGGGCTCCGCCGGCTGTCCCTTCAGGAGCACCAGCACCGCCAGCACCAGGCAGAACAGCAGCGGCAGGATATAGATGGTATAGTCCTTTTTGCGCTTGCCTGCAGCCATGGCCTTAGTCCACGTCCCGGACAGGGCCCAGGACCGGCTCGTCCAATACGCTGGGGTTCTTGAGATAGGCGCGCATGAGCTTGAAGGCGGAGGCATAGTAGAAGCCGTCGCAGATGCGCTCGTCCGTCACGGCGGTGATGTCGATGTACTTTTTCTCGGACACGGTGCCGTCGGCGTTCAGCTCGTTCTTCCGATACTTGGAGCCGAAGGCCAAAAACACGGGGATGTTCCCGAAGTCGTACAGGTGGTGGTAGATGGGCGGGATGCCCAAGGAGCCCATGGACGTGATGAAGAAGGAGGCGTGGAAGGGGCTGGCCATGGTCAGCTTCCGGGGCAGCAGATCGAAGTAATCGAGGAGCCGCAGCAGCCACACAGCGAACTTCAGCAGCACTCCGGGGATGTAGGAGAAGAGCTTGGCCGTGTTGTCAAAGTTGTTGTTCAGCTCCGCCGTGGCCTTGTTTTGCTCGATGAGAGCGTTGATCTTTTGATAGATGTCCGCCGCCGTGTCGTGGGCGTCCAGAATGGGCTTGATGCAGGTGTCGGGGGAGTCGGCAGACATCTCCTTTTTAACCACCAGGGACATTTCGATATACTCGTCCCGGGCGTAGATCTTCTGCCCCGCGATGAATCGGTTGATGGCGGGGCGCTGGGAGACGGCCCGTACATAGGCGGCGATGATCACGTGCATGATGCCGAAGCTTTTGAGCCCTTCCTTTCGCTTCTCCCGGATGTACTTTTCGATCTCCGTGATCTCCACCGTGTCCCGGAAGAAGTTGCTGGAGGTATTCCGCGTCACCATGATATAGGGGGAGACCATGGACATGGCCGTGAGGCTCCGCACCCGGCGGCCGTCCTTGCGATCGCCCCATCTTTTCTTTAAGTTCTTGAATTCCATACACCCACGCCTTTCCTGACGATTTCCTATAGTATACCCGCAGAAAAGAGCGATTGCAAGGAGGGATTTCTCCCGCTATAATAGAACCAAACGAACGGGGAGGTCTCGTATGGAGATACTGGCGCCTGCCGGAAACGAACAGAGCCTGATCGCCGCGGTGAGAAGCGGCGCGGACGCGGTGTATTTGGGCACCGGTGCCTTCAACGCCCGGCGCAACGCGGACAACTTTAAGGACAACAGCCTTGCAGAGGCGGTGGACTACTGTCACGGCCGAGGGGTCAAGGTGTACGTGACCCTCAATACCCTCATCCGGGACGAGGAGCTGCCTGCCTTTTTGGCGGCGGCCCGGGAGGTGGCGGAAGCTGGTCCCGACGGGGCCATCGTCCAGGATCTGGCCGTAGTGCAGGTGCTGAAAACTATCTGCCCCGAGCTCCCGTTGGTGGGCTCCACCCAGATGTCCGTCCACAACGCCGCCGGGGTGAAGGCCCTGGAGGATATGGGCTTTTCACGGGTGGTCCTGGCCCGGGAGCTGACGCTGGAGGAGATCAAGGCCATCCGCGCCGAGACCAGGGCGGAGATGGAGACCTTCGTCCACGGGGCCCTGTGCATGAGCGTGTCCGGCATGTGCTACTACTCCGCCATGATGGGGGAGCGGAGCGGCAACCGGGGCCTGTGCGCCCAGCCCTGCCGCCTGAACTCCTCCGTCAACGGTCGGCCCTACGCCCTGTCATTGAAGGATATGAGCTTCATTACCCGCGTGAAGGATCTGGAATCGGCTGGGGTCTGCTCCGTGAAGATCGAGGGGCGCATGAAGCGGCCGGAGTATGTGGCCGCCGCCGTCACCGCGGTCCGGGACGCTCTTGAAGGCAAGGAGCCGGACATGACCACGCTGCAGGCGGTGTTCTCCCGCAGCGGCTTTACCGACGGGTATCTGACCGGCAGGCGGAACGTGCGCATGTTCGGCGTGCGGACGGCGGAGGACGCCGCGGCCTCCAAGACCGTGTTCGGGAAATTGGCGGAGCTCTATCGCCGGGAGTACCCCGGCGTGCCCGTGGACCTGGAATTGATCGCCACGGAGGACGCCCTCGCCCTGACGGCCAGGGACGGGGCGGGGCACGAGGGGACGGCTGCCGCGCCCATCCAGAAGGGGGATATGGCCCCTCTCACAGCGGACATCGCCCGACGGAACCTCAACAAGACCGGCGGCACCCCCTTCACCGTGCGGGATTGCCGGGTGGAGCTGCCGGACGATCTGCCCGTACCGGGGTCCGTGGTGAACGGCCTTCGGCGAGAGGCCCTGGACAGGCTCCTTGCGCACCGCAGCCATGGGAACGGCTACGCTCTGCGGCCCATGGATGCGCCTCAGATCGTTCCGTATACACCCCCAAAGCAGGGCCTGCGGCTCCGCTTCCAGCGGGCGGAGCAGGTATTTTTCGCCCCTGGTATAGAGGCGGTCATCCTGCCCTTGGAGGAGATCGAACGGCATCCGGAGCTGTTGAAGGAAAGGACCCCCCTGTGGGCGGAGCTGCCCCAATTGGTCTGGCCCCTGGAGGAGCAGGCGGCCCTGGATCGGCTCATGGCCCTGAGGGAGAAGGGCCTGACGGATGCCGTGGTGGGGAACGTGGGCGAGTTGGCCATGGCCCAGCAGGCCGGGCTCACGGTCCACGGCGGGCCCACCTTGAACGTGACCAACACCCTATCCCTGGAAACCTATGAAAACATGGGCCTTGCGGACACCACAGTGTCCTTCGAGCTGCCCGTGAAGATGGGCGCGAAGCTGGGCGGTAGGAGGCCGCGAGGGATCCTGGCCTACGGCCGCCTGCCCCTGATGCAGTTTCGTGCCTGCCCTGCCCGAGGCGAGAAGGGCTGCGGCAGCTGCGCCGGCCGACCGGAGCTGGTGGACCGCAAGGGCGTCGTTTTCCCCATGATCTGCCACGACCGCCGCTACACCACCCTCCTCAACTCCGTGCCCCTGTATCTCGGCGACAAAGCCGTGCCGCCCTTCGATTTTATGACTCTCTACTTCACCACGGAGGATGCGGCCACCTGCCGCCGCGTCTTCGACGGCTTCCGTAAGGGCGAATCCCCCTGGTTCGACAGGACCGGTGGCCTGGCCTTCAGGACCCTGCTATAAAACCACATAAATACTGGCGGTTCGCTGGGGCGGGCCGCTTTTTTTGTTGCATGTACATGGAGGCAGTGGACAGGTCATAGAGTGGACCATGGAAGAAAGAATGGATTGGAAAACCTGGCTGCTGCCCCTGTTGACGGAGGATATGCGGCAAGCCCTTTTGCCCCTGGAACTGCCCGGCGTCACGGAGATCCGGCTGAGGCTCGATCGGCCCATGGAGGTGGTCGCCGGCACGGGCAGCCGATTGCTCTACGCCCCCAACGGACGGCCCATGCTGCGGGAGGGGGAGCAGGCGGGGCTGCTGTCCGCCTTTTGCGGCCATGCCCCCTACGCCTGGGAGAAAGAGATCCGGCAGGGGTTCATCACGCTGAACAGCGGCTGCCGGGTGGGCGTCACGGGGCGCATCGCTTCCGAGACCGGCGCGCCCTCCACGGTGACAGGCTTCTGCATCCGCATCCTCCGGCCCGTGGTGGGCTGCGGGGAAGGGGTGCTGCCGGACCTGCTGGAGGGAGGGCGGCTGCGCTCTACGCTCCTGTATTCCGCCCCCGGCTGCGGCAAGACCACCCTATTGAGGGACATCGTCCGCCTGATCTCCGACGGCCGTTCAGGGGCCGCGCCCCATCGGGTGGGGGTGGTGGACGAACGGTTCGAGATCGGCGGCGAAGGCGGTACAGCCTTCGATCTGGGGGATCGGACGGACGTGCTCTCCGGTGTTCCCAAGGGGGAGGGGCTGCTGCGGCTCCTATCCACCATGGGTCCTCAGGTCCTGGCGGCGGACGAGCTGAACCTCTGTCAGGACGTGGCCGCCGTGCTGGAGGCGAGGAGCCGGGGCGTCACGGTCCTGTGCACCGCCCATGGCGGCGCCTTTCGGGAGCTCATGCACCGGGAGGGTATGGGAGAGCTGTTCGCTGCCCGCATCTTCGAGCGGTACGTCCGTCTCACGAACTGCGGTCAGATCGACGAGATACGGAACGAGGAGGGGGAGGCGCTGTGAAGCTGTTGGCGGGGGTGGTGCTGTTCCTGCTGTGCAGTCTGGTGGGCGAGGGGAAGGCCCGCCGCCTGGTGCGCCGAGAGCAGACACTGATGGACCTTCATGGGCTCATACGGCAGATCGGCGACAGGCAGCTCACCGGCCTCGTCTCCTTCCGGGAGGCGGCGTTCCGGTGCCAGCCCTCGGCGGCGCGGGAGAAGCTTTTGGCGCTGTCGGGAGGAGACGAGCCCGATATGCCCCTGCTCACCGCGGAGGAACGGGCCGCTCTCGGGGCCTATGCCCGCACCCAAAGCCGCTCCCTGGCAGCTTTGCGAGCGGAGCGGGACGCTCTTCTGACCCTGCTGCAGCAGGCGCGGGACAGTACGCGGGAGGAGTTGGGCCGCAAAGGACAGGTCTACCGGTCCGTGGGGTATCTCTGCGGCGTGGCGGTCCTGCTGCTGGTCCTCTGATATGCAGATCGAGATCCTGATCAAGATCGCGGGCCTGGGGCTGCTGGTGTCCGTGATCATCAACCTTTTGAAGCAAAGCGGCCGGGAGGAGCTGGCAGCTCTGGTGGCGGTGGTGGGCCTGGCCATCGGGACGCTCCTGGTGCTGGAAACGGTCAACTCCCTCATGGAGACCATCCGGCGGGTGTTTTCATTGTATTAGGAGGCAGCGATGGAGATGGTGCGCGTCCTGGGCATCGGCGTCATAGGCACGATCCTGGCGGTGACTTTGGCTCGGCACAACGGCGGCTACGGCCTGTTGACGGGCCTCGCTACGGGCTGCCTGCTGCTGATGCTGCTTTTAGGGCAGACCGACGAGATGGAGACCGCTCTGCGGGAGCTGGCGGGAGTGGGGGACCTGTCCTCCGCATACCTGGGTCGGGTGATCCGCATCCTGGGCCTTGCCTGCCTCACGGAGGCGGGGACCCGAATCGCCAGGGACGGGGGACAAGGGAACATAGCCCTGAAGGTGGAGCTCTGCGGCCGGGTCCTGATCCTTTGTGCCGCATTGCCCGCTGTGCGGGAGGTGCTGTTCGCCGCCCAGACCGTCCTGCAGGAGATCGGTCCATGAGGGCCCTTCTACTCTGCGGGTTGCTGCTCCTGTCCCCGGCCGATGCCGGGCCCGCGGCCACGCTGCCGCCCTCGGAGACGGAGGATCTTGTCAAGGCTATCGACGTGACCGTCTGGGACGACTTCTTCCTCCGCCTAGAGGATACGGAAAGCTGGCAGCGGCCCTCCGCCCTGGTCCGACAGATCGCGGCGGGGGAGGAGGACCCGGCCCGGCTCCTCGCCTGGCTGCGGGAAAGGAGCCTGGGCAGCCTGCCCGGCGCTTTGGGCCTGTGCCTCGTGGCCCTGGTGACCGGGGTGCTGGGGACCCTCTTGGAGACCGTTCTGGACGGCGCCGCCCTGCCGGCCCGCCGGGTGCTGTCCGTGGGGCTGGGCGCCTTCCTGCTGCTGCGGCTGCTGCCTCTCGTCCAGCGGGGGCTTGCCTGTTTGCGGGGCGTTTTGAAGCTGGCGGACGGGACCGTGCCCCTTATGACGGGTGCGCTGCTCCTGTTGGGCAGTCCCCAGGGTGCAGCCGTCATGGGGACGGTGGGGGAGCTGCTTGCACAAACCTGCCTGCGGTGGATGGAGGGGACCTTGGCGCCCCTGGCCCTGTCGGCAGGCGTTTTGCGGGCGGCGGACTTCATGGGGGACAGCGTCCTCACGTCCGTTTCCCGGATGCTGTTCGCCCTGGTTCGCTGGGGCGTGCGTCTCCTCAGCTGGGGGTACATGGTCGTGACGGGCCTCATGGGCAGCGGCGCAGCCGGCATGGATACTCTGCTCCTGCGCTCCGGTCGGGCGGCGGCGGGGAGCCTGCCCCTGGTGGGCTCCATCGTGTCGGACTCCCTGGGCACGGCGTCGGCCTGTCTGGGTCTGGTGAAAGGGGCGCTGGGGCGGACGGGCATGCTGCTGGTGGCGGTCCAGGTGGCCGGGCCGGTGAGCTCGTTGCTGCTGTACGGCTTCGGCTTGAAGCTATCGTCCTCCCTGCTCGATCCCCTGGAGCAGCGGGAGATGAGTTCCCTCCTCTCGGCCCTGGGCGATATGCTGACCGTGCTGGGCGCCCTCATCCTGGCCGCCGGGGCCATGCTGTGCGTGGCCGTGGGCGGGACGACAGGCCTCCTGGGAGGCGGCCTGTGAGGGGCGGCATGCTGGCCCTCTGCGTCCTGGGCGGGTTCACCGGCCTCGTCCTGCTGCTGTTTCCCTCCGGGACGGCGGGGCAGGCGGGGCGACGGGCCGTATCCGTCTGTTATCTGTTGGAATGCCTGCGCCTTGTTTGGCTGGCGCTGAAGGGAGGATGACCTTTGTACGGGACGCGGATCAAGAAAGCTTTCGAACGGCTGCGTAGCTGGCGCTTCTTTCCCGTGGCGCTGTATGGGTCACTGTTCCTGCTGGCAGGCCTCTTCTACGGCATAGGCGAGGGCTGGTTCCAGGCCGCGCCCAGGGACGGGCCAGGGGCGGTGGAGACCACCTTGGAAGCCCGTCTGGAGGATATCCTGAGCACCGTCCGCGGCGCGGGCCGGGTGCGGGTCCTCGTCACCTACGCTACGGCAGGGGAACGGGTGGCCGCCACGGTCAGCACCCTGGACGAGAGCGTGTCCGAGTCCTCCGGCGGGGCCACAGCCACTCGGTCGGAGCAGTCCAGGGAGATGCGCCAGCCAGCCACCGTCTCCACCGACGGGGGACAGAGCCCCATCATCCTGGTGGAGAAGGAGCCGGAGATCCGGGGCGTCATCGTGGTGGCGGAGGGGGCTGCGGACCCCAGCGTGCGCCTGAGCCTGCAGCGGGCGGTCCAGGCGGTGACGGGCGTATCCCTTTCCAGTATCGAGGTGTTTGAAATGAACTATCCGTCATAGAATCAACCATGGACCTATATCCCTAAATGCGACAACATTCGATAAGGAGGCAAAACATGAGATTATCGATCCAAAACATGAGGAAACTGCTGAACCGGCGCACCATGACGCTTTTTGGAGTGGGGCTGCTGCTCCTGGCTGCGGTGGCGGCCAACGTCATCATGAATCGCAGCGAACAGGGCCTCTTGCAGGGGGAGACCGCTGCCGTCAGCGTATCCGCTCCCATGGCCCAGGGAAGTTTCTTCGACATGTACCGCAGCGAGCGGGACAGCGTGCGGACCCAGGAGCTGGCGTACCTGGACGCCATCGTGGCCCAGGGCGGCGACGAGATGACCCTCTCGGAGGCCCAAAAACAGAAGATGACTTTGGTGGGCTGCATGGAGTCGGAACTGAACACGGAGAACCTCATACGGGCCAAGGGCTTCGAGGAGGTGATCGTGTCCATGCACAACGGGTCTGTGAACGTGATCGTGGACGCCGACGCCCTGACCGACGAGCAGGTGGCCCAGATCCTGGACATCGTCTTGCGGCAGACCGGGGAAACAGCGGAAAATATCAAGGTGTCTACCGCGCAATAACGGGTTGCCTTTTTCGTCAGGAGTTGGTATACTATAGACGTATCAAAGTGTCCAAAACACAAGGAGGTCAACACAATGAACGAAGTCGATACCAACATGGAAAGCATCCAGGGCGGAAAGATCGTATTTGCCGAGGACGTCGTGGCGACCATCGCGTTTCTGGCGGCCAGCGAGGTGGATGGCGTTCATGCCATGATCGGTACCACCATGGAAGGCCTCTCCGAGAAGCTGGGCAAGAAGAACTACACCAAGGGTGTGAAGGTCGAGGTAGGCTCCGAGGAGTGCGCCTGCGACATCACCATCGTGATCAAGTACGGCTATCGCATCCAGGCCGTGGCACAGAAGGTGCAGGAAGAGATCAAGAACGCCATCGAGACCATGACCGGTCTCAAGGTGGTGGAGGTCAACGTCAACGTGAACGGCATCTACTTCGAGCCCGAGCCCAAGCCGGAGCCCAAGGCCAAGGTCAAGGCCAAGGCTGAGCCGGAGCCCGAGCCCGAGCCGGAGCCCGAGCCCGAGCCGGAGCCGGAGGCTCCCGCGCCGCGCGTAAAGTGATTTAGAGGAACGATCCTGGCCGGAGCCCGCCTGAAGCGGGCTCTCGCCGGATGGGAAGGGGAGAAGTCGATGAAGCTGTTGGACCGATTGCTGCTATGGGTGCTCTCCGTTCTGTCCGCTCTGCTGGGCCTGTTGCTCCTGCTGCTGGTCCTGTTCCCGTCCCTCGCCTGGCTGCAGGTCTCGACCGTGCGGATCGCGGTGGGCGCGGCGGCCCTCGTGAGCATGGCCGCTGCCCTGATACTTCTGATCCGGTGCGGCGTCCGCAGACAGGGACAGGGGGAGGCAGCCCTGGTCAACGACAGTGAGGACGGCAACGCGTATGTGACGCTGAGCGTGCTCAGCGACATGGCTAAGCGCATCACCCTGGAGATGGAGGGCGTCCGTTCCTGCAGGAGCGCGGTGAAGAACGGCGACGGCAGCGTGGACGTGGAGTTGGAGCTGGCATTGAACCCCGGCGTAGCCGTGGCTCCGTTGGCCGCAAAACTCCAGTCGCAGCTGAAGAAGCGCATCTATGAGATGACAGGTATCCAGGTAGGAAAGGTAGGCATCCTGGTGGAGGCCGCCGCCGAATCCAGGGGGCCGAAGCCGGTGGTCATCGAGCAGCTTCCGCCCGGACAGATCAAGTAAGGGGACAGGCTATGAAGGATTGGATCAAGAGTTTTTATGAGGAGCACAAGTGGCTCTCCATCATGGCGGTAGGCGCCCTGGTGCTGGGGATACTGTTCCTCTGCATCGGTTTTTGGCGGACGCTGCTGCTGGCTGTTCTGGTGGCCCTGGGCGTACTGGTGGGTACGCTTCTGGATCGGGGCGGCTGGGCGGCGGTGAAGGATTTCTTCGCCAGCATATTTCAAAAAAGGTAAAGAACGGATATGGATCGTTCCTTAGCGCGTGAGATCGCAATGAAGATGCTCTACGCCGCCTCCTGTGGCGGCGAGGAGTCCATGAACGAGGTTTTGGAGCAGAGCGAGCAGGCGGATACCCTCTCCGGTGCGGACAAGACCTTTTTGGAGAACCTGGTTTCCGGCGTTCGCGAACGTCAGGAGGAGCTGGACGCCATCGTCGGTCAGTATGCCCAGGGCTGGGCGCTGAACCGGCTGGCGCGGGTGGATCTGACTATCCTGCGCATGGCTGTCTATGAGATCCTGTATATGCCCGAGGTGCCGGTGGGCGCCTCCATCAACGAGGCGGTGGAGCTCTCCAAGCGCTTCTGTGAGGACAAGTCCTCCGGCTTCATCAACGGCATCCTGGGGAGCGTGGCCCGGGCCCATCGAAGCGAATGAAGGGGGCAGTACTGGGCATCGACACCAGCTGTTACACGACCTCGGTCGCCTGCTTCGGCGAGACTGGCGTCCTGTACGACGGAAGGACCCTCCTTCCCGTCCAGAAGGGCGACAGGGGGCTGAGACAGTCCGAGGGCGTTTTTTTGCATACCCGGCAGCTGCCGCCCCTGGTGGAGGCGGTTTTTTCCGCCGTGGCCCCGGAGGATATCCGGGCCGTGGCCTGCAGCCGATCCCCCGTGGATCGGGCGGATTCCTATATGCCCGTGTTCCTGACCGGCTTGGGCGTAGCGCGGGCCCTGGCGGCATCGCTGCAGGTACCCCTGCTGTCCTTGGATCATCAAAGCGGTCATATCCGCGCCGCTCTTATTGGGAATGAAAGTCTGATGGACAAGCCCTTCTATGCCGTCCATCTTTCCGGCGGCACCACGGATCTGCTGGCCGTGGAAGCCAAGGGACCGGGCGCCTTTTCCATCGAACCCCTGGGCTGCTCCGAGGACCTGCACGCGGGCCAGCTGGTGGACCGGGTGGGGGTGCTCCTGGGCTGCGGCTTCCCGGCGGGGAAGGAAATGGAAGCCCTGGCCCGTCAGGCCGCGGACAGGGATGTGCGCATCCCCGCCTCGGTCCGGGCGCTGACCTGCTCCCTGTCGGGGGCGGAGAACGGAGTCCAGCGGGCCCTCGATCAGGGTCGGTCGGCGGCGGAGGTGGCTTACGGCATATACGACCTTCTGGCCAGGACCCTGACTAAGCTGCTGACCAATGCGGCCGCCCTGCACGGTGAACGGCCCGTGCTCCTGTGCGGCGGCGTGGCTTCCAGCCTGCTGCTTCGGGAGCTGCTGCATGATCGGTGCGATCTGCCCCTCTTTTTCGGCGAGAGCCGCTACAGCAGCGACAACGCCGTGGGCGTGGCGGCCCTGGGCTTTGATCGGGAGGCGGATGTATGACGGAATTGAAGCCGGTCTTCACCGTGTCCGAATTGAATGAATATGTGGATTTGATGCTCTCCCGGGACCCCTTCATGAGCGAGCTTACGGTGACGGGGGAGATCAGCGCCTTCAAGCGCCACACCTCCGGCCACCTGTATTTCACGTTGAAGGACGATACGGCCTCCGTGCGCTGCGTCATGTTCCGGCCCAACGCCCTGCGGCTCAGCTTTTTCCCCAAGGATGGCATGTCCGTCCGCATCGAGGGCCGGGCGGGCCTCTTCGGCCGGGACGGCTCCTTCCAGGTCTATGCCGAGCGTATGGAGAAGACCGGGGACGGGGCTCTGTATCAGAAATTTTTAGCCCTCCGGGATGAGCTGAAGGGACGGGGCTGGTTCGATGAGAGCCTGAAGAAGCCCATCCCTTTCCTGCCTCGGGCGGTGGGGGTGGTGACCTCCGGCACCGGCGCGGCCATCGAGGATATACGCAACGTCGTCGCCCGCCGCTTCCCCAACATGCCCATCGTCCTCTATCCGGTATCGGTCCAGGGGGAGAGAGCAGCCGGGGAGATCGCAGCCGCCATCCGACAAGCGGACCAGGAGCGGCGCTGCGACGTTCTGATCGTGGGCCGGGGCGGCGGCTCGCTAGAGGACCTGTGGGCTTTCAACGAGGAGATCGTGGTGGCGGCGGTCCACGAGTGCGGTTTGCCGGTGATCTCCGCCGTAGGCCACGAGATCGATTTTTCTTTGACGGATTTTGCGGCGGACCTTAGGGCGCCCACGCCTTCGGCGGCGGCGGAGCTGGCCGTGCCGGAGCTTGGGAAGCTGTCGGACCGATTGGCGCTGAGCCGGGATCGGCTTCGGTCTGCCCTTCTCCACGGTTTGGAGCGCAAGCGTGATCGACTGGAACTGCTGATCCGGCGGCGGGGCGCTCTTTTGGCGGAGCAGCGCCTGGAGAAGGAGCAGCAGCGGTTGGACCAGTGCCTGGACGCTCTGCAGGAAGGCATCGAGCGGCGGCTGCAGCAGCGACAGGACGGCCTGCTGACCCTGGGCGCGCGGCTCAAGGCGGCGGACCCCCTGGGCGCTTTGGATAGGGGCTTTGCCCTGGTTTATGGACCGAGAGGGAAGATCGTCCGCCGAGCGGCGGAGCCGTCGGTGGGTGACGGACTGGTACTTACATTCCGGGACGGCCGTGTACAGGCCGAGGTGACGGGAAAGGATCTATATGAAAAAGAGTGAAAAGACCTTTGAAGAAAAGATGAGCGAGCTGGAGGAGCTGATCGGGAAGCTGGAAAGCGGCACCGTGCCCCTCGAGGAAATGGTGACCCTTCACGAGCGGGGCATGGCCCTCTATGAGAGCTGCGCCCAGGAGCTGGCGGCCTTTGAAAAGCGACTGAAGATGCCGGAGAAGGACCAATGAAGGACTATCTGCCTTTGATCGAGGAAGCCTTGGACCGATACAGCGGCTCCTTTGACCTGCCGGAGCTGTTCCTTCGTTCCATGCGCTACAGCCTCCTGTCCGGCGGCAAGCGCATCCGGGCCTGTCTGTGCCTGGCGTGCTGCGAGCTGGTGGGCGGGAAGGCGGAGGACGCCCTGCCCTTTGCGGCGGCCCTCGAGATGGTCCACGCCTATTCCCTCATCCATGACGACCTGCCCGCCATGGACGATGACGATATGCGCCGGGGCAAGCCCAGCAATCACAAGGCCTTCGGGGAAGGCAACGCCATCCTGGCCGGGGACGGGCTCCTCACCATGGCCATGCGTCTGCTTACAGACGTGCCGGGGCAGGAGGATGCCAAACGGGCTATCTTCCAGGGCGCCCTGGATATGGCGGCGGGCCAGAGTCTGGACCTCAACGTGACCGCCCGGGACCGGACGTCCCTGCAGCGGATCCACGATCTCAAGACCGGGGCCCTCTTTCGGGCGGCCTGCCTGTCCGGAGCCTACCGGGGCGGCTGCGGCGAAGAGGAGGCGGAGCGCATCCGCATCTTTGCGGACAAGCTGGGGCTCCTGTTCCAGATGACCGACGACCTGTTGGATAGGGAGAAGGACGTGGCCGAGGGGAAGCTCACCTACGTGACCCTTCTTGGCGCGGACGAGACCAAGGAGGAGATCGAAGCCCTGGCGTCGGATCTCCATGATCTATTGAGCGGTTACAGCGGAGAAGCGGCGGCGTATCTCCGCGATCTATCCCACCGGATCGCCGTCAGGACCGTATGAAGGACTATCCCATCCTGCAACAACTGAATGGACCCAAGGACCTGCAGTCCCTGCCCCTGGACCAACTGCCCGCCCTGGCCGAGGAGATACGGGGCTACATGGTGGACTGCGTATCCCGGAACGGCGGGCATCTGGCCGCCAGCTTAGGCGCGGTGGAGTTGATCATCGCCCTGCATCGAGTGTACACGGAGGACGGCGATAGGCTCATCTTCGACGTGGGCCATCAGGCCTACGCCCACAAGATCCTGACGGGACGCCGGGACGCCTTCATGACGTTGCGCCAGGAGGGCGGCATATCCGGTTTCCCCAAGCGGGAGGAGAGCCCCTTGGACGCCTTCAACACCGGCCATGCCAGCACCTCCATTTCGGCGGCTTTGGGCATGGTGCGGGCGAAAACCCTGCTGCACAAGTCCGGCCACGTGGCGGCCGTCATCGGCGACGGCGCCCTCACCGGCGGCCTTGCTTACGAGGCTTTGGACGACGGGGGCGACAGCAAGCTCCCTCTGGTGGTGGTCCTCAACGACAACGAAATGTCTATCTCCCGGAACGTAGGCGGCATGAGCCGAAGCCTCTCCCGCCTGCGGGCCAGCAGCGGCTACAATCGGCTCAAGCGGTTCGTGGTCCGGATGCTGGAGAAGGGCATGGTGGGCCGTCGCATGTCCAAAAACATCGAGGGCTTCAAGAACCGTATCAAGCGGTTCGTGCTGCAGAATACCTTCTTCGAAGAGCTGGGCTTCACCTATCTCGGTCCCATCGACGGCCATAACATCCCCCATATGATCGCTCTGCTGCAGGAGGCCAAGGCCCTGGAGCGGCCCGTGGTGGTCCATGTGATCACCCAGAAGGGCAAGGGTTACGGGCTGTCGGAGAAGAACCCCGAAAAGTTCCACGGCATCGCGCCCTTTTCCCCGGAGACCGGGGCGGTGGCTTCCTCCGGTTCGCCCTCCTGTTCCCAGGTTTTCGGCGAGACAGTGCTGGAGCTGGCCAGGGCGGATGAGCGCATCGTAGCCATCACCGCCGCCATGCAGGATGGCACCGGCCTTCGGCCCTTCTTCGATGAGCTCCCTGATCGTGCCTTCGACGTGGGCATCGCGGAGCAGCATGCCCTCACCATGGCTGCCGGTATGGCGGCGGAGGGCCTGCGGCCGGTGGCGGCCATATACTCCTCCTTCCTGCAGCGGGCCGTGGACCAGGTCTATCACGACGTCTGCCTGCAGCAGCTGCCGGTGGTGATCGGCGTGGACCGGGCCGGCCTCGTGGGCCAGGACGGGGAGACCCACCAGGGGATCTACGACCCGGCGCTCCTTTGCGCCATCCCGCATTTGAGCATCTACGAGCCTGCGACGCTGACGGAGCTTAGAGCCATGGTACGCCTGGCCCTTTCCCGAAGCGAGCCCGCGGCCATCCGCTATCCCCGGGGCACCCTGCCTGAGGGGGCGGGGGAGGAACCGGTAATCTATGGCAAGTGGGTCACCCTGCGTCCCGCCAAGGATGTGGTCATCGTCGCCGCCGGACCCCTGGTGAGCATCGCCCTCCAGGTGGCGGAAGAACTGGACTGCGGTTTGGTGGAAGCAAGATTTTATAAGCCTCTGGACTGTGCCCTGCTGGATGAACTCCGAAAACAGGGCTGCAAGCTCCTGGTGGCGGAGGAGAACGTGGCGGCTTTGAGCCTGTACGTGGCGGCCTACTGTCCGGAGCTGACGGTCCGCCCCCTGTGCCTGCCCGACGGGCCCATGCCTCAGGCCACCGTGGCCCGGCAGCGGACCATGGGCGGCATCGACGAAAACGCTATGAGGCAGGCCGTGAAGGAACTGAGAGGGATCCATGGATAAAAAACGACTGGACGTGCATATGGTGGAGGCGGGCTTGGCCCCCTCCCGGGAGCGGGCCCGGGCCATGATCATGGCCGGGGAAGTCTTCGTCAACGGCCACAAGGCGGAAAAGGCGGGGGCGGAGGTGCGCCCCGAGGATGCGGTGACCCTCCAGGAGGACCCCATCCCCTTCGTGAGCCGAGGCGGGCTGAAGCTGGACAAGGCCCTGAAGGTGTTCCCACTGTCATTGCAGGACAAGGTGTGTTTGGACGTAGGCGCGTCCACCGGCGGGTTCACGGACTGCATGCTGCAGAACGGGGCCAAGCACGTCTGCGCCCTGGACGTGGGCTACGGGCAGCTGGCCTGGCAGCTCAGAAACGACCCTCGGGTCACGGTCATGGAGCGCCGCAACGCCCGCTTCATGGAACCGGCCTGGTTCGACGGCCCCTTCGACTTTGCGTCCATCGACGTTTCCTTCATCTCCCTGAAGCTCATCCTGCCGCCCCTCAAGGCCTGCCTCAAGCCCGACGGCCAGGTGGTGGCCCTCATCAAGCCCCAGTTCGAGGCGGGCCGTGGCCAGGTGGGCAAGAACGGCGTGGTCCGGGAAGCGTCTATTCATCGGGATGTATGTATACACATACTTCAGTTTGCACAGCAGATCGGATACGTTGTGGAGGACCTTTCTTTCTCGCCCATCACCGGTCCCAAAGGAAACATAGAGTTTCTGCTGTTTTTACGGAATCCTGCCGAGAGCGTACCGGTCGAGCCGGTCGATTTCGAGGAAAAAACGGCTCAGATCGTCTCCGAAAGTCATAATTTTCACATAAATTGTTAAAAAATTATTCATATCTGTATTGAAATTTCGGAAAGTATACTGTATAATACATCTGCAGTATTCATCCGAGGATAAGACTTTGAATCTATTCTTTTCGGCGAATCCTAAAAAACCGGCCACTTTCGACGCGCGTAAACGCATGATGGATGCCGCGGCAAGTTACGGTTTTTTATGCGTTGAGATGGAGGAGCGTGCTCCCAGCGCGGGAGAGGACGGCATCGTCATCGTCATCGGCGGCGATGGATCCATCGTCCGACAGGTACCGGTGGCCATGGCGGCCCGGATGCCCATCCTTGGCATCCACTTCGGCCGCGTGGGCTTTCTCACGGAGCTGACGGAGGAAGGATTCATCCAGGCCCTTCCCCGGCTCAAGGCGGGGGACTACCAGCTGGAACAGCGGGCCATGCTGGACTGCCAGGTCAGCACGGGTCGCGTCTATCATTGTTTGAACGACGCGGTGCTCTATAAGCTCTCCTTCTCCGGCGTCACGGAGATCGACGTCAGGATCGACGGCAAGAGCGCCTGGAAGGTGGCGGCAGACGGCGTCACGGTCTCTACGCCCACCGGCTCCACGGGCTACAACCTGTCGGCCGGAGGTCCCATCCTGCCGGAGGGACTGGACGCCATGATCATCACGCCAATCTGTCCCCACAAGCTCCACGTGCGGCCCATCGTGGTCCGCAGCGACAGCCAGGTGGAGCTGGTGGAGTATGACGACGGCGTGGCGGCCATGGACGGTCAGCGGGTGTGCCGCTTGACCAAGGGGGAATCCCTGAAGATCACCGGGTCCAAGGAGAGGGTCTCCTTCATTCGGTTTGAACAAATGGACCTGTACAGTCGCATCCAGGATCGACTGACGTAAACTTGAAACCAGCGAGGCGGATACCATGAAGACGAAAAGACATGCCATGATCATCAAGATCATCGCTTCCCGGGACGTGGAGACCCAGGAGGAACTGGCCCAGCTCCTTGGCGAGCAGGGGTTCCAGGTCACCCAGGCCACCGTCTCCCGAGATATCAAGGAGCTGAGACTCATCAAGGTCCTCACCAGCGAGGGCCATTACAAGTATGCCACCGTGGAAAAGGCTGAGTCCGACCTGCAGGAGCGGTTCATCCGCCTGTTTTCCAACTGCGTGATCTCCATCACCAACGCGGGGAACCTGATCGTGATCAAGACCATCTCCGGCAGCGCCTCCGTAGCCGGGGAGGCCATCGACTCCTTGAAGTGGCCGGAGATCGCCGGATCCATCGCCGGAGACAACACCATCTTCGTGGCCATCCGCGAGGGCAAGAACACCACCGAGATCATCAAACGCTTCCAAAAGATGATGAAATAAAGGAGCAAAACCGTGCTCAGGCACTTGACCATATCCAATATCGCATTGATCGATAAGCTCTCCCTGGACTTCGAGGAGGGCTTTTCTGCACTGACGGGCGAGACCGGCGCCG
>JBGVAK010000020.1:0-15243 GCA_045224495.1 Christensenellales bacterium | reverse complement strand
CGTGCGGCAGCTGTCGCAGCGGAGGCAGGGCTCCCCGTCCTCCGGGTGGAGGCAGTTGATGGCCTTGGCTAATATCCGGGCCGTGGTAGTCTTGCCCGTGCCCCGGGAGCCGCAGAACAGATACGCGTGGGAAAGCTGCCCTTCCCGCACCTGGTTCATGAGGATGGTGGTGATATGCTTTTGACCCGCCATCTGCCCGAACCGCTCGGGCCGGTAGGTCCGGTACAATGCCTGATACGCCATACGCGCCTCCTGTCGCACCAGTATACCACAGGAGCGGCGGAAGGGGCAAGCCCCTCCCTTACGGGAACTCGCCGGTGTACAGGCACACCCTGCCCGAGAATATCTCGGTGAGGGCCCGGACCAGTTCCTTGCGGGCGCCGTTCGAAAGGTCGTAGACGATGAGCCGGGCTGGGGCCATGCCCACCAGAAGGCTCAAGATCCCCTCGCCGCTTTCGTCCACGTACTCCATCCGTAGCTCCGCTCCGTCGGACAGGGAGCAGAGACCGTCCCCGTGGAGGCACAGGCGCAGGGTGGGGCACCGGGGCGGCCGCTCGTTCAAGAGCAGCCGCAGCACGTCCGCCGCCTCCGCGTACTCCTTCTCGAGGAGGAGCCCCGAGAAGGCCTCCTCCACGCACAGACGCCAAAAGAGCAGGGTCTCGGGCATGCGGAACCGGAGGAACCCTTCGAGGCATAGCTTCCCCTCCTCCTCGAGATATCCGGACAGCCGCTGGACGGTCTCAGACAAATCCTCCTTTTTACGGGCTGCGTCCACCGCCCGCAGGAGGACCTGCTGCCGGTCCTCGCGCGTGAGGGGCGTTTCATCCGCCATGGTCGCCACCTCGAAGGTGACCAAATCGTGGACCAGCACCATCCCCAGGGCCTCGGCCAGGGCCAACAGCCCCTGCCGCCCCTCCATGCGCACGCCCACGCCGCCCAGGGCCGCGGACAGGGCATAGGGCGTCCCGCCTTCCCGGAGCCGCTGGGCGAGCAGAGATTCCAGATCCACGTCGTATTCCATTGTCTGAATGATCCAGGACGACACCGTTTTTCCTTCCCGATGAAACGCTTTCCTTTCATCCTATGAGGGTCGGTGTCTATTGTGTGCGAAAAATCTGTCCCTATTCCTGAAAAAATCAGGCGCCCGTCAAATGTGTAAAAATCGTAACGAAGGATATCCTTTAAGCTTTTCTTAAGGAAAAGCGGATACAGTATGAAAAAACGCTGGGAAAGAAGACGCTATGGCCATTTCAAGAAAAAAGAACCGAAGGCGAAAGACCCTGTCCGCGGTGCTGATCGCTTTGGCGCTGCTGATCGCCGGGGCCGCCGTGGGCGTGAAGCTCCTGAGGGAGCGGGTCACCCAAGCTTACGGCGCCAAGAGCAACGAGGAGGCCCAGAAGGCCACTGTCACCGTGGGCAGCATCAGCACCACCATCTCCGGCAGCGGCACCCTGGCTGCCCAGGAGGTGACGGAGGTATCGCTGCCCAGCAGCGTCGCCCTGCGCTCGTTGTGCGTGGAGGCGGGGGATCAGGTGGCTGCGGGGGACGTGCTGGCCTATTTGGACCTCACCTCCGTTCTGACCGCCATGAACGAGCTGCAGAGGTCGCTGGAGGACCTGGACGATGATATCGCCGAGGCGGCCAAGGAGACGGTGGACACCGTGGTCAAGTCCACGGTCACGGGCCGGGTGAAGGCCATCTACTGTGAAAACGGCGATCCGGTCCTCTCCGTCATGTACGAGCATGGGGCCCTGTTGACCATCTCCCTGGACGGCTATCTGGCGGTGGACGTCCCCGCCGGGGCCCTTTCGGAGGGCGACGCCCTTACCGTGACCCTGTCTGACGGCACGGCCTATTCCGGCACCGTTGGCGAGCGCAAAGGGGACGCCGTGGCCGTGCTGATCACCGACGATCATACGCCGGTGGGGGACGAGGTCACCGTCGCGGACGGCGCGGAAAACGTCCTGGGCACGGGCCTGCTGTACATCCACCAGCCCCTGAACGTGACCGGTTACGCGGGCACCGTGAGCCGCCTGTCCGTGGCGGAGAACACCCCCGTCACCAAGAACCGCATCCTGATGTACCTGAGCGACACCGCTTTCACCGCCAACTACGACGCCCTGCTGCAGCAGCGGGCGGCGCTGGAGGAGGATCTGAACGAGCTCATTGCCCTCTATAAGGTGGGCGTGGTCCGCGCGCCCCTGGCGGGCAAGGTGGAGTCCGTCCAAGCGGAACAGGAGACCGCGGAAGGGGCGGAGATCCCCGAGGAATGGACTATCGCTTCCATCCGGCCTCAGGAACAGATGATCGTGACCGCCGCCATCGACGAATCGAACATCCTGTCCGTGGAGCTGGGTCAGAGCGCCTCCGTCACCATCTCCTCCGTCGGTGACGACCCCTTTACCGGGGAGGTCACGTCCGTCGAAAAGACGGGCACCAGCAACAGCGGCGTCACTAGCTACGCCGTGGAGGTGACCCTGGAGCGAACGGAGAAGATGCTGCCCCAGATGTCCGCCACCGTATCCATCCGCATCGAGGGCGTGGACGACGCCCTGCTCCTCCCTGAGGACGCGGTGACCAGGACCCGGAATGCGGCCTACGTGTACACCTCCGTGGACGAGACCACCGGGGAGCTTTCGGGCATGACCGAGGTGAAGACCGGCCTTTCCGGCGGCGGCTACGTGGAGATCATGGAGGGCCTTCAGGAGGGCGACACGGTCTACTATACCCAGAAGCAGGCTAACGACTTTAGCTCCTTTATGGGCGGGTTCGGCGGCGGAAACAATCGGGGCGGCAACAGCGGCAATAGCGGCTGGCCCGGCGGCGGCATGCCCGGCGGGTCCGGCAGCGGACGCCCCAGCGGGTCCGGCTCCGGCAGCGGCCGTCCCTCCGGACGGAACGGAGGCTAAGATGATCGTACTCAAGGACGTTTGCAAGACCTATCAGGTGGGCGACGAGATCGTCAAAGCCCTGGACCACGCCAGCCTGACGGTCCGGGACGGGGAGTTCGTCAGCATCATCGGACCCAGCGGCAGCGGAAAATCCACCCTTATGAACATCATCGGATGTCTGGACGTGGCCGACAGCGGAGAATATCTGCTGGACGATATCCCCATCGAGGACTATACGGAGAACGAGCTCGCTCAGGTGCGCAGCCGCAAGATCGGCTTCGTGTTCCAGAGCTTCAACCTGATCCCCCAGCTGACGGCCCAGGAGAACGTGGAGCTCCCCTTGATCTATCAGCGGGTGCGTCGGGCGGAGCGCCGCCGCCGGGTGGCGGAGGCTTTGGAGCGGGTGCAGCTATCGGGCCGTATCCATCATCTGCCCTCGGAGCTCTCCGGCGGCCAGCAGCAGCGGGTGGCCATCGCCCGGGCCATCGCCGCCCATCCCTCCCTCATTTTGGCCGACGAGCCCACGGGCAACCTGGATTCCCATACGGGGAAGGACATCATGGACATATTCCACGAGCTCCATGACAGCGGCAACACCATCGTGCTCATCACCCACGACGATTCCGTGGCCCGTCAGGCCCAGCGGAGCATCCATATCCTGGACGGCCGGGTGCGGGAGGTGGCCCCATGATCCAGTCCGTTCGCATGGCCGTCAAGTCCATCTCCGGCAACAAGATGCGGGCCTTCCTCACCATGCTGGGCATCATCATCGGCGTCATGGCCCTGGTCATTCTGGTGAGCCTGGTCAGCGGCGCCACGGGGAACGTGACCGATACCATCGCCAGTCTGGGGAGCGACCAGATCTCCGTCCGCATATCGGACGACAAGGGGGCTCCCGTCACCATAGAGGACCTCAGCGCCTGGATGGGGGAGACCGCCTTCGATCGGATCGCCCCCGTCATGACCGAGAGCGTCACGGCCAAGTACGGCGCTGAGACCGGCACCCTGACCGTTTACGGCACCACCGCCCCCTATGGGGATATCCAGAAACTGGAAGTACTGGTGGGCCGGTTCTTGAAGACGGCGGACGAAGAGAACGTGTCCTTCGTCTGCGTCGTCAACGAGACCGCCGCCACGGAGCTGGTGGGCTACGCCGACTGCCTGGGGGAGGATATCCGATTGAACGGCCACCGCTTCAAGGTGGTGGGCGTATTGAAGGACGACGACAACTCCCTGACCAGCGCCTTTCGCAGCGGGTCCCTGGTGGCCTATATCCCCTGTTCCGCCCTCGTCCGCATCAGCGCCAGCGCCACGGCCAAGGTGACCTCCTTCTACGTCAGCGCCGGGGAGGGGACCACCGTGGACGCAGCCAAGGAGCGGCTGACGGAGATACTGAAAGCCCGGTTCGATGAGGACGAGGACGCCTTCACGATCTCCTCCCAGAACGCTCTTGAAAGCGCCATGAGCAGCGTCACCTCCATCCTGGCCGTGCTCCTCGGTGGCATCGCGGCCATCTCCCTCATCGTGGGCGGCATCGGCATCATGAACATCATGCTGGTGACCGTCACGGAGCGCACCAGGGAGATCGGCATCCGCAAGGCCATCGGCGCGAGCCGCGGCATGATCCTGACCCAGTTCCTGGTGGAGGCCGTGGTCATCTGCATGCTGGGCTGCGCTTTGGGCATCCTGGGCTCCTGGGGGGTCCTGAAGCTCATCACCACGGTGGTGTCGGGCCTCGATATCAGCTTCCAGATGTCCGGCAGCGTGGTGCTCATCGCCGTGCTGTTCTGTTTCTTCATCGGCATCGTGTTCGGCCTGTATCCGGCCAACAAGGCGGCCCGCATGGCGCCTATCGACGCCCTGCACTACGGCGGCTGAGGAGGGTCTATGAGATTCAAACGATTCATCTATTCCATTCTGCTGATCCTGTTCACCCTCGTTCTGCTGGGGGACCTGGGGCTTTGGTTCCTGGTGCCCGACGCCGAAAACGCCACCGAGGGCGATACCGACGTTTCCTTCACCCCGCCGGCGGACATGACCTTCCCCACGGAGGGCGGCAGCCTCCCGGAAGGAGTGAGCCTCCCGGAGGGCATGACCCTGCCGGAGGGCAGCAGCTTCCCCGAGGGCATGACCTTGCCGGAGGGCGGCAGTTTTCCAGAGGGTATGACCTTCCCCGGTGCGGACGAGGGGGAGGAGAGCACCTGGCCCCGCCGTCCCGATCGCACCGGATCGGACAGCGATACGGCGGCGGAAGATGCTGAGGCAGCCGAGGCGGCGGAAACGTCGCCCCTGAAGGCTTGGTTATCGGACAAGATCGATCAGTTGAGAGAGTATCTGCCCTTGTCGGCCCTGACGCCCATCAAGGAGACGGTGGAGCCCTACCGGCTGTACATCCTGATGGGCGCCGCCCTGGGCATGGTCCTCTGCATCGTGAGACTCATATTCCTCGGCAAAAAGCTCCGTCAGCAGCAGGCGGAGCAGGAAGCCGCCGGTTCCCTGCGCCGGGTGGCTCTGTGGCCCGCTTTTTTGCTGCTGCTGGCCGCCTTGATCCTGGTGGTGTTCCTGTTCCCGGCCACCGAAGAGGAGGCAGCGGAGGACGGGGCCGTGGCCGAGGTGCGCATCGTCTCCGGCACGGTGGAGGAGAAGGCTCTCGTCAACCGTATCCAGTCCACCGGTTCCCTGGCGGAGCAGGAGGCCGTGTCGGTGGAGATACCGGCTTCCGTCAAGATCTCCTCCGTCTGTGTCCGCAACGGCGAGCTCGTCACCGCCGGACAGATCGTGGCCAAGGTGGACGAGACCTCCGTCATGCAGGCCGCGGCGTCGGTCCATGAGGCCCTGGCGGACATCGACGGCCAGCTGCAAAAGGCCCATGAGGCCAAGGCCGACGTCTCCCTGACCGCCCCTGTAGCGGCCACCGTGAAGGCGGTCTATGCCCAGGTGGGGGAGAGGGCCATGGACGTGATGCAGGAGCATGGGGCCTTGATGCTCCTGAGCCTGGACGGGCGCATGGCCGTCCAGGTCCCGGCGTCCGAGGGGCTCACCGTCGCCAGCACCGTCACGGTCACCCTTTCCGACGGGACGGAGCTTGCCGGGGAGGTGACCTTCCTGGAGGAGGGCATGGCCACCGTGACCGTGGCGGATCGGGGCTACGCCGTGGGGGCGCAGGTGTCGGTCAGGACCGAGAACGGCGTCCTGCTGGGCGACGGTCCCCTGTACGTCCACAAGGCCCTGCACATCACGGGGTATCTGGGCACCGTGGCCCGCATCTACCGCAGCGAGGGCAGCACGGTTTACGCCGGCGCAGCGGTGATCGGCCTGACGGACACGGCGGATCTGGCGGAATATGACGCTCTCTTGAAGCAGCGGGCCGAGTACGAGGCGGAGCTCAAGACCCTCTTTGAGATCTTCGAGGACGGCTACATCCACGCCCCCTGCGACGGGGCCATCGACGGCTTATCCGAGGAGCTGACCTACGCCTCCCTCACGGACATGGTGACGGGCCTCACGGTGCGGCACGTAGCCACCGGTCCCGCCGACGCAGAGCCGGAGGAGTACGTGCACTATGTGGGCGAGGTCCTGGAGAACGCGGGCGGGCTTTTGTACCTGAAGGTAGGCGCGAACCCCGTGACCGTCTCCAGCTACACCGCCCTGCCGTCCCTGCCCGCCGCCACCATGGAGGGCACCTACGCCATCCCCGGCTCAGCGCCCATCTATCTCTCCGGCGGCGGCTGGAACCCCGTCACCGTCAACGATATCCTGCCGGGGGATAGGTTATTGTTTACCTTCGATGCCAATGGTAGCCTGGTCTGGGTGATCCTGGCGCACACGTCGAACAGCGCCACCCCCACGCCGACCCCTTCGCCCACGCCAGCACCGACGCCTACGCCCACCCCCGACGGATCGGCACAGCCCGCGGATAGCTCCTCCCAGCCCGGGGAGGGCCCCTCGCCCTCCGAGTCGCCGGGGACGGACGGCCCATCGGGCAGCGGCCGGACAGGCGGCGGGATCAGCATCCGCGTCCCCTCGGGAAATGGGGGCGGCAACGGTGGATCCAGCGCCAAAAAGGCAGCCTATACCATCGCTGAGCGGGAGCTGTGCACCGTCACGCCCCAGGAGAAGATGCTCATCAGCGTGCCCGTGGACGAGCTGGACGTGCTTTCCTTAGCCCTGGGGCAGGAGGCGGAGCTCTATTTGGACGCCCTGCCCAGCCAGGTGCTTACCGCCACCGTCACCGAGATCGACCCGGAGGGGGAGAACAACGGCGGCAACACCAAATATACCGTCACCTTGGCCCTGGATCGGCTTTCTCAGCTGTACCCCGGCATGAACGGCACGGTCTGCTTCCCCCGCAGCGGGGGAGAGCCCGTTCCCACGGTGGCTCTGGCAGCGGTGGCGGAGCAGGGGGACAAAACCGTCGTCTATACGTCCTACGACAAGGAAACGAATGCGTTAGCTTCGCCTGTGGAGGTCAAAACGGGCCTCTCCGACGGTACGGACGTGGAGATCCGCTCCGGCCTCGCCCCGGGCGACGCCTACTACTACGAGTACGCGGACACCATTTCCTATGTAACGGAATAAAAAAGAAGCCTGCCGGACCGCGCGATCCGGCAGGCTGTTTTTATGGGCAGGCTATTGTTCGCTGAACCGTTCCTTGGCGTGGAAGACCTGGCTGATGGTAGCATAGTCCCCGAAGACAGTCAGCTTGTCCCCGGGCAGGAAGACGGTGTCGGCCGAGGCGGGCTCCGCCTTGTGGCCCACATGCTCCACCAGCATGACCAGGATGTTGTGGTCCGCCTTCAGGCCCGATTGGGAGAGGGGCTTATTTTGCAGCTCCCGGGGCACCCGGTTCAAGGTCACCTGGGCGATGGTCTCCTGGCCGATGTAGTCCATGAGCCAGATGCTGTTGGCCACGTCCCTGTGGACGATGCGTCCCGCCAGCTTCTCGATGAGCCGATCGCCCCAGGCCCGGACCGCCGGCACCCGCATAAAGGCCAGGATGAACAGGATCACCAGCAGAGGGATGAGGCTGCTCACCAGGTCCGCCGCCAGCTCCGATACCTTCAGGGAGAAGAACACGTTGATGAACGCGGACACGATGGTGATGTTGAACACATACCCGAAGAGCATGGTGATCCTGGCCAAACGCCGCCGGGACCGGGTGCTCAGCAAGAGCTCGCTTTCGTGGGTGGTGAAGCCGCAACCGGTCAACAGGGAGATCACCTGGAACCGGGCTTTCTCGTCCGGCAGGCCCGTGAAGCGAAAGAGCATAGCGAACAGCTCCGAGATGACCCAATAGCCCAGAATGATCAGTGCGAACAGGGTGAACGCCAGATAGATATTCATACCGCTCCTCCTTATGGTATCTCTATGGTACTATAGATATCCCATCTCCGCAAGAAAAACCTGTCGAAAACCCGCCGCGACCGTTGCAAAGGGGCCGGAAGTGTGCGAAAATATACGATATAAAGGAACGCAGGAGGGTGAAAGATGGAACGATCGTTTTTCTCTGTGCAGGAAGCGGCGGAGCGGCTCATGGAGCCCCTGGCATCCCTGCGGCGGGAGCTTCACGAGCACCCGGAACTGAGCGGACAGGAGCTGGGCACCGTGGCGCGGCTGCGAAAGTGGTTCGACCGGCCCCCCTTCGAGGTGCTGCCTTCCCCGGTGGAGAACAGCCTCCTTGTCCGCATCCCGGGGAAGGGCCCGGGCAAGCGGGTGGCCATCCGGGCGGATATGGACGCTCTGCCGGTACAGGAATGGGAAGGGAACCCCATCCAATCGAAGAATCCCGGCGTCATGCACGCCTGCGGCCACGACATGCACATGTCCTTCGCCTGCGGGGCGGGGCTGCTGCTCGGTGAGGTCCGGGACCGATTCGCAGGAGAAGTGCTGCTGATCTTCCAGCCTGCGGAGGAGATCGGCGAGAGGGCCAAGCAGCTCCTGGACGCGGGCCTGTTCGAGAAGTATCCCGTGGACTGTATCCTGGGCGGCCACGTGAAGCCGGAGCTGCCGGCGGGGAAGATCAGCGTCCGCACCGGCCCGGTCATGGCGGCTCTGGACGGCTTCGTCATCGAGGTGACGGGCAAGGGCGGCCACGGGGCCTGCCCCCATGCCTGCCGGGATCCCATCGTGGCGGCGGCTTCCATCATCTTGAATCTGCAGACCATCGTCAGCCGCACCAGCGACCCCAGTGAGGCCTGCGTCCTGTCCGTCTGCCGCGTCCAGGGAGGCCAGGCGGACAACGTGATCCCGGATAGGGTCACCCTGGAGGGGACCATGCGCACCGTGGAGGCGGCTCAGCTGATGGCCTGCCGGGAACGGCTCCACGCCATCGCGGAGGGCACCGCTGCGGCCCTGGGCTGCGAAGCGAAGGTGCTGATCCACCGAGGCATGCCCCTGGTGGTCAACGACGAGGCCACCGCCCGTCGCTGCCGGGCCCGGGTCCAGGCTCTGCTGGGGGCGGACAAGGTCACGGCTCTGCCGGTGGACACGGTGTCCGAGGACTTTTCCCAGTACAGCCAGCGGGTGCCCGGCTGCTTCATCGGCATCGGCACAGGCGCGCCGGGGGCGGACTTCCATCCCCTGCACAGCGACCGGTTCTTCCCGGCGGACGAGGTGCTGCCGGTGGGGGCCGCGGTGTTCGCGGAAATGGCCATGGGCCTGCTCAATGAAACGGAGGACGAAGGATGACCATACGAGAGCTTTTTCTGGATGGGAACTACAACTGTGCGGAGACGCTGCTGCTGTGGGCCAACGAGCGCTACGGCCTGAACATATCTCCCGAGGACGTGCGCCTGATCAGCGGCTTCGGCGGCGGCATGGGCTGCGGCGAGAACTGCGGCGCCCTGGTGGGGGCCATGGCCGCCCTCTCCAAGGCCCTGGTCCGGGACTGGGCCCACGCCACCCCCGGCTTTCGGGAGGCATGCGCCGGGCTGGTGGACCGGTTCCGGGGGGACCTGGGCAGCATCGAATGTACCGAGTTGAAGGAACGATATCGTCGGCCCGACGTGCGCTGCCTCTACGTGGTGGAGCGGGCCGCAGCGGTTTTGGACGAATATATGCGGATTTTGGAGGTGCCCCATGAGCCCTGACTCCTTTGCCTTCGATCCCCTGCGGCAGCGATACCCCTCCCAGCGCTTCCCCCTCTACGCCCGAGGCGGCATGGTCAACTGCAGCAGTCCCCAGGCCGCGGCGGCGGGGCTGGAGGTCCTGCGCCGGGGCGGCAACGCCATGGACGCGGCGGTGGCGGCAGCGGCGGCTCTGACCGTGGTGGAGCCTACGGCTAACGGCATCGGCTCCGACGCCTTCGCCCTCATCTGGTCCGAGCAGGATCATAAGCTCTTCGGCCTCAACAGCAGCGGCCCCGCGCCCCAGCTCCTGTCCATCGACAGAGTACAGGCCGACGGCCGGGCCGAGAACGGCAAGATGCCCCAGAGGGGCTGGACCCCCGTCACCGTGTCCGGAGCCCCCGGGGCCTGGGCGGCCATCAACGAGCGCTTCGGGCGGCTGAGCCTTTCGGAGGACTTGGCCCCTGCCGTGCGGTATGCGGAGGATGGCTATCCCTGCGCGCCCAACCTGGCGGCCATGTGGCAGGTCAGCTGCGACCTCTTTTCCAGGACCCTGACCGGGCCGGAGTTTCAGCCCTGGTTCAAGACCTTCGCGCCCCAGGGCCGGGCGCCCAAGGCGGGGGAGATGATCTACCTTAGGGACCACGCCGCCACGCTGCGCCGGATCGGCGAGACCAAGGCCGAGGCCTTCTATCGGGGCGACATCGCCGGAAGGATCGACGAGCAGAGCCGCCGGGACGGGGGCTACATCCGCTACGAGGACTATGCCGCCTTCCATCCCCGGTGGGTGGAGCCCATCTCGGTCCACTATCGGGGCTTCGACGTGTGCGAGATCCCGCCCAACGGCCAGGGCATCGTGGCCCTCATGGCCCTCAACATCCTGAAGGAGTTCCCCTTTACGGACCGGGACGACGTTTGGACGGTCCACCGGCAGTTGGAGGCCGTGAAGATGGCCTTTGCCGACGCCTTCCGGTACGTGACGGACCCGGAGGACATGACCATCGACTACCGTGACCTCCTTTCCCCCGCCTATGGGGCCATGCGAGCCCGGGAGATGGGGGAGAGGGCCCAGGTCTGGACCCACCGGCTGCCGCCCAAGAGCGGCACCGTGTACCTCTGCTGCGCCGACGGGGCGGGGAACATGGTCTCCTACATCCAGTCCAACTACATGGGCTTCGGCTCCGGCATCGTGGTGGAGGGCACCGGCGTGTCCCTCCAGAACCGGGGCGCGGACTTCTCCCTGGATCCCGCCGCGGCCAACCGCCTCATGCCCGGCAAGCGGACCTATCACACCATCATCCCGGGCTTTCTCATGCGGGACGGGCAGCCCGTGGGCCCCTTCGGCGTCATGGGGGCCTATATGCAGCCCCAGGGCCATGTGCAGGTCGCCATGAACTTTATCGACTTCCATCTGGACCCCCAGCAGGCTCTGGATGCCCCCCGCTGGCAGTGGCTGCGGGACGGGACCGTCACAGTGGAGAGCCGCTTCTCGCCGGACCTTGCCCGGGAACTCAAGCGTCTCGGTCACGACGTGCGGTTGGACCTCAACACCCCCAGCTTCGGTCGGGGCCAGATGATCGTCCGCCTCGAGAACGGCGTCCTGGTGGGGGGCACGGAATCCCGCACCGACAGCAACATCGCCTGCTTCTGAAACGGCACTCGCCAAAAGCCTTCCCCTGCCGCGCTTGCGCGGCGAAGAGGGGAAGGGGAACCACGAAGTGGTGGATGAGGTGTTCACGCCCCATCGCATGCCGTTCGTCCCCACACCCTTACAACGATCCCCACCGGCGGTGCTTTTTGCACCGCTTTTTTTCTGTTGCGCGCGCCCTGAAATCTGATATAATAAAGTGTTACCAGAAACTAAGGAGGGCAGCCTATGGATCCCGTATACGTCTTCGGACACAAGAACCCCGATACCGACTCCATCGTGGCGGCCATCGCCTACGCCAGCTTGCGCCACGCCCTGGGAGATCGGCAGTATGTGGCCTGCCGCCTGGGGGTGCTGAGCGACGAGACCAGCCGTATCCTGCAGCGGTTCGGCTTCGAGTCGCCCCTGAGGCTTCACGACGTGCGCACCCAGGTGAAGGATCTGAACTTCGACCGGCCCCCCATCCTGTCCGACGCCGTGACGGTCCACCGGGCCTGGGAGCTCATGTACGAGGACGAGCACCCCTCCGTATCGTTGCCCATCGCGGACGACGAGGGCAAGCTCTTCGGCATGCTGACCACCGGCGACATCGCCCAGTACGACATGCGGTTCGTGGAGGAGACCCTCTTGAAAGACGTGCCCCTCTTCAACCTCCTCTCCTGCCTGGACGGGCAGATCTGGGGGGACTACGGGGACGTGACCGGCCTTTCGGGGGAGCTTTGCATCGCAGTGCCCGGCATGGCCCAAGCCTTCCCGGAGGGAGGCATCGTCATCACCGGCCGGGACAGCGCCGTGCTGCAGGCCGCCTACGAGGCGAAGGCCGCCGCCGTCATCGTCTGCGGGGGCCAGCTGCAGCCGGAGGACATGGCGGATCGGGGCAGCACCGTCATCATCACCACCCCCTACGATCCCTACCGGGCGGCCCGACTCATGATCCAGTCTGTGCCTGTGTCCCGGATCGCCCAGACCAAGGATCTGACCGTCTTCCACGAGGAGGACTATTTGGACACCGTCCGGGAGGCCACGCTGAAGAGCCGCTACAGGAGCTATCCCGTGCTGGACAGTCAGGAGAACGTGGTGGGCACCCTGTCCCGGTACCACCTCTTGCGGCCCAACCGGAAGAAGGTGGTCCTGGTGGACCACAGCGAGACCGCCCAGAGCGTGGACGGCCTCAATGAGGCGCAGATCCTGGCCATCATCGACCACCACCGCCTGGCGGACGTGGAGACCGTGGACCCCATCTACGTGCGGACCGAGGCCGTGGGCGCCAGCACCACCATCATCGCCACCATGTTCCAGGAGCGGGGCATCATGCCCGGCCAGAAGCTGGCTGGGCTCATGGCGGCGGGCATCCTTTCCGACACCATTTTGTTCCAGTCCCCCACCTGCACGGAGCGGGACAGGATCATGGCCGAGCGCATGGCCAGGCTCGCGGGCCTGTCCTTGACGGAGCTCGGTCAGGACATCTTCTCCTCCACCTTGCCCGCCGACGCAGACGTGAAGGAGCTGCTGTTCTCTGACTTCAAGCAGTTCCAGATCGCGGGCCACTCCCTGGGCATCGGCCAGTTCACCAGCACCAACTGCGAGCAGCTCATCTCCCGCCACAACGAGGTGGTGTCCATCATGGAGGAGGAGCGCGCCAAGCACGGCTACGACATGCTCCTCTTCATGCTCACCGACGTGCTGAAAAAGAGCACCCGGCTTTTAGCCGTGGGCGACCTGCACGAGCTGGGGCAGGTGTTCAACGTGAAGTTCAAGGACAACGCGGCCATGCTTCCCGGGGTCATGAGCCGGAAGAAGCAGATCGTGCCGACGTTATCCCTTATCTGGGGCTAAACGCTTCAGTCTGCCGAATCCTGCGGAATCGCCAGACTGAGGCCGCGCCGCGGGGTGCTCCGCCTTCGCTTCGCCTCCAGGTCCCGCCTATAAACCATACGGTTTACCGGGCGGCGGTCCCTGCAAGGAGTCACATCCAACGCACATGTCGCTGGATTTGACATATTTCAGCCGTTCGTTCTTCCTCCACCGATCGAGTGCCGGGCGGCTACACCGCCCGTTGTGCAACCGTTTTGTACCGTTTCTCCCTGCGCATGGAAAGTGCGTGTAAAGATACAAGGAGTACAGCTATGCAGATATTCATTGACGGCAATCCCGTGGAGGCCCAGCCGGGCGAAAGCCTGTTGACCATCGTCCGGCGCTTGGGGCTCGATTCCAACGACCTCAACAAGCGCCCCCTGGCCGCGGATCTGGGCGGCGAGGTGTTCACGCTGAACTACGTTCCCTGTCGGGAACAGGACAGGCTCCCGGCGGCCGTGGGTTTCCGGGAGCGCCGGGGCATCCGCCGCAGCAAGGGCAAGATCACCCTCATCCGCTACGGGGAGAACCGGGGCCAGCGGGTCTATGAGAGGACCCTCCTGTTCGTGTTCCTGTTGGCCGTGCGGGAGCTGTTCCCCGACGCCCACGTGAAGGTCAATTACGCCATTGGCGCAGGCCTCTACATCACCCTGCAGAAGGAAACGCCCCTCTGCCGGTCCGAGGTGGACGCCCTCAGGCGCAAGTGCCGGGAGATCGTGGCCGCGGACTATGTTTTGGAGCGCAAGCGCCTCGATATCGACGAGGCCATCGCCTTCTTCGACAAGGACGGGCAGATCGACAAGGTGCGTCTGCTCAACTACCGGCAGTTCACCTTCTTCGACATCTACCGCCACGGGGACTACGTGGACTACTTCTACGGCGAGATGTGCCCCTCCACGGCCTATGCCAGCGTCATGAACCTGCAGTACGAGGCGCCGGGCCTGTTTTTGCTCAGGCCGTCGCCCAAGGACGTGAACAAGCCCTCCACCTACGTGAAGTCCCCCCGGTTCGCCGCTGTCTTTGCTGAGAGCGACCGCTGGGCCCGGCTCATGCACTGCGCCTCCGTGGCGGACCTCAACGACATGGTCATGAAGGGCACCGTCCGGGAGCTCATCCGGGTGAACGAGGCCCTGCACGAGAAGCGGTTTGCCGAGATCGCCGGGGAGATCGTGGCGCGGGGCGCCCGAGCCATCCTGATCGCCGGCCCTTCCTCCTCCGGCAAGACCACCAGCGCCAACCGGCTCTGCACCCAGCTTAGGGTCCTGGGCAAGACGCCGCTGCTCTTTTCCTTGGACGACTACTACAAGGATAGGAGCCTGGTGGAGCCGGAGCCCGACGGCACCTTCGATTACGAGCATATCAAGATGATCGACGTGGAGAGGTTCAACCAGGACCTGTCCGCCCTGCTGCGGGGCGAGACGGTGGAGCCCCCCACCTTCGACTTCTCCACGGGCCAGAGCCTGCCCGGAGGCCGGTCCATCCGCCTGACGGAGGATACGCCCCTAGTCATCGAGGGCCTTCACGCCCTGAATCCCCAGCTGCTGACCCCGGAGATCGATCCCAAGGACGTGTTCAAGCTGTATGTGTCCGCCCTGACCACGTTGAATCTGGACGACCACAACCGGATCCCCACCTCGGACGTGCGGCTGCTTCGGCGGTTGGTCCGGGACTATCTCACCCGGGGCGCCACCATCGAGCGGACCCTCACCATGTGGGACAGCGTCCAGCGGGGGGAGCACCGGTGGATCTTCCCCTATCAGGAGGGGGCCGACGCCATCTTCAACAC
>JBGVAK010000019.1:0-2028 GCA_045224495.1 Christensenellales bacterium | reverse complement strand
CACGGTGACGAAGACCGTGCCGTAATTCTGCAGATGGGTGCCCGCGGCCTGCAGGGCCTTGTAGAGGGCGCGGTTTAGCTTGTCGTCATAGCCGATGGCCTCGCCGGTGGACTTCATCTCCGGGCTCAGGTAGGCGTCCAGGCCCTTAATCTTGGAGAAGGAGAAGACGGGGACTTTTACATAGAAGCGCTTCTTTTCCTCGGGATAGAGATCGAAGATGCCCTGCTCCTTGAGACTCTTGCCCAGGATGACCTCGGTGGCGATGTCCGCCAGGGACCAGCCCGTGGCCTTGGAGAGGAAGGGGACGGTGCGGGAGGAGCGGGGGTTGACCTCGATGATATACACGTTCTCGTCTTGGTCGACGATGAACTGGATGTTGTACAGCCCCACGATGCCGATGCCGAGGCCCAGCTTCTTGGCGTACTGGAGGATGATGCCCTTGACCTTGTTCGAGATGGAGAAAGCGGGGTAGACGCTGATGGAGTCGCCGGAGTGGATGCCGGTGCGCTCCACCAGCTCCATGATCCCGGGGACGAAGACGTCCCGGCCGTCGCAGATGGCGTCCACCTCCACCTCGCGGCCGGAGATGTACTTGTCCACCAGCACGGGCTTGTCCTCATCAATCTCCACGGCGGAGCGCAGGTACTGCCGCAGCTGTGTCTCGTTTGCCACGATCTGCATGGCGCGTCCCCCCAGGACAAAGCTCGGGCGCACCAGCACGGGATAGCCGATCTCGGACGCGGTCTTCACGCCGTCTTCGATGTTGGTGACGGCGGCGCCTCTCGGCTGGGGGATGTTCAGCTCCTGCAGCAGCTTTTCAAACAGGTCGCGGTTTTCCGCCTTATCGATGGCGGCGCAGTCGGTGCCGATGATCTTCACGCCCCGGGCCATCAGGGGCTCGGCCAGGTTGATGGCGGTCTGCCCGCCCAGGGAGGCGATGACGCCTTCGGGCTTTTCAAAGGCGATGATGTTCATCACATCCTCCGCCGTCAGAGGCTCGAAATAGAGCTTGTCGGCGGTGGTGTAGTCGGTGGAGACGGTCTCGGGGTTGTTGTTGATGATGATGGCTTCAAAGCCCGCCTTGCGGATGGTCTGCACCGCGTGGACCGTGGAGTAGTCAAACTCCACGCCCTGGCCGATGCGGATGGGCCCCGCGCCGAGAACCACGATCTTCTTCCTGTCGCCCAGGCGCGACTGGGTCTCGCCCTCGTAGGAGGAATAAAAATAGGGGATATAGGCGTTGGTGTGGCAGGTGTCCACCATGCGGTAGACGGGGGCCAGCCCCAGGGAGCGGCGAAGGCCGTAGACCTCCATCTCCCGCATGCCCCAGAGCCGGGCGATGGTGGCGTCGGAAAAGCCCATGCGCTTGGCTTCGCGCATGACCTCCATGTCCCGCACGGAGGCGGCCAGCTGCGCCTCCATGTCGGTGATTTTCTTCACGCTCTCAAGAAACAGTTCCGTGATGGCAGTGACCTCGTGCAGCTTCCGGACGGAGACGCCCAGGCGCAGCAGCTGGGCCACGGCGAAAATGCCGTCGTGCCGGAACTGGGCGACGTAGGCGAGCAGCTCGTCCCGGCTCCTGGAATCGAACTTTGCCATGTGCAGGTGGCTGACCCCGATCTCCAGGGAACGCACGGACTTGAGCATGCACTCCTCCAGGTTGGAGCCGATGCCCATCACCTCGCCGGTGGCCTTCATCTGGGTGCCCAGGAGGTTCGGCGCGGTGGGGAACTTGTCAAAGGCAAAGCGGGGGAACTTGGCCACCACGTAGTCCAGGCTCGGCTCAAAGGCGGCGTTGGTGTTGGCGATGGCGATCTCCTCCAGGGTCATGCCCACGGCGATCTTGGCGGTGACCCGGGCGATGGGGTAGCCGCTGGCCTTGCTGGCCAGGGCGGAGGAGCGGGAGACCCGGGGGTTGACCTCGATCAAAAAGTACTCGCTGGTCTCCGGGTGCAGGGCAAACTGCACGTTGCAGCCGCCCTCGATCTTGAGGGCGCGGATGATCTTCAATGCGCTGTCGTTGAGCAT
>JBGVAK010000018.1:0-30884 GCA_045224495.1 Christensenellales bacterium | reverse complement strand
CGGGTTCGGCGGCCACCGCATCGAGGGCATCGGCGACAAGCACGTGCCCTGGATCCACAACGTGAAGAACACCGACATGGTCATCGATATCGACGACGACGACTCCCAGAACCTCCTGCGGCTCTTCAACAGCGAAGAGGGCAAGAAGTACCTGGTGGAGGAGGCTGGCGTCCCCGCCGAGACCGTGGAGAAGCTGTCCCTCATGGGTATCTCCGGCATCGCCAACATGCTGTGCTGCATCAAGATGGCCAAGTACTACGAGCTCACCGAGCACGACATCGTGGCCACCGTCTGCACCGACTCCGCCATCATGTACGAGAGCCGCATCCAGGAGCTCAATGAGCAGCAGGGCGCCTACTCTGAGATGGCCGCAGCCTACGACTTTGCCAAGCACCTCCAGGGCGTCCGCACCGACGCCATGCTGGAGCTTTCCTACCAGGATCGCAAGCGGGTACACAACCTGAAGTACTACACCTGGGTGGAGCAGCAGGGCAAGACCTACGAGGAGATCAACCAGCAGTGGTACGATGAGCATTACTGGACCGACATGCACGAGCAGGCGGCGGACCTCGATAAGCTCATCAACGCCTTCAACGAGAAGACCGGCGTCCTAGCCGAGCTGTAAGGGCCATGAAGCGGGTTTTAGGCTATCGCTGCACCCTCTGCGGCAAGGAGTTCCCCTTCGAGCCGGAGCGGTACACCTGCCCCCACTGCGGGGAGAAGGGCATCCTCGATATCGTCTACGATTATGGCGAGGTGAGGAAGGTCCTGACGCGGGAGACCCTGGCGGCGAACCGGGACAACAGCATGTGGCGGTATCGGGCCCTTATGCCCGTGGCGGATACCACGGATGTGAGCCGGTTCCTCCGCATCGGCTGGTCCCCCCTCTATGAGTCCAAGAAGCTCCGGGACGAGCTGGGTCTTAAAGCTCTCTATATCAAGGACGACGGCATCAACCCCACCGCTTCCCTGAAGGACAGGGCGTCCGGCGTGGCGGTAGCGAAGGCCATCGAGCTGGGCTACGACACCATCTCCTGTTCCTCCACCGGCAACGCGGCCTCCTCCTGCGCGGGGAGCGCCGCCCGGATGGGCCTCAAGGCGGTCATCTTCGTGCCCAAGCGCGCCCCCCAGGGGAAGGTGGCTCAGCTCATGATCTTCGGCGCCCGCCTGGTGGTGGTGGACGGGGACTATGAGCAGACCTTCGAGCTCAGCCGCGCGGCCATCGAGAAGTACGGCTGGTACAACCGGAACGCGGGCATCAACCCCGTCATGAGCGAGGGCAAGAAGACCGTGGCCATGGAGATCGCCGAGCAGCTGCACTTCGATGTCACCGACTGGGTGGCCTGCTCCGTAGGCGACGGCTGCACCATCGGCGGCGTGTACACCGGCTTTAAGGATCTCTATGAGCTGGGCATCATCGACCGGATCCCTCGCATTTTAGGCGTCCAGTCCACGGGCTGCTGCCCCTTCGTCAATGCGGACAAGGTGCCCGGCCACGAGCTGGTGCCCACCCCCGAGGAGACCTTGGCCGACTCCATCTCCGTAGGCGTGCCCCGGAACCCCAAGAAGGCCCAGCGGGCTGTCTATGCGTCCGACGGGCGCTGGATCGCCGTCAGCGACGAGGACATCCTGAGCGCCATGTGCCTCTTAGGCCGGAACGAGGGCGTGTTCTCCGAGCCTGCCGGCGTCACCGCCACCGCAGGCGTCAAGGCTGCCATGGAGCAGGGGATCATCCGTTCCAACGAGACCGTCACCGTCATCAGTACGGGCAGCGGCCTCAAGGACACGGCCAACGCCCTCAGGGCTGCCGGAAAACCATATATTTGTGCGCCCTCTCTGGACGCGCTGGAAAAAAGTGGTATACTCAAGTAGGAATCAAAAAAATATAGGAGGTTCATTCATGAAATACGGTCGTGTGTATAACTTTTCTGCCGGTCCCGCCATCATGCCGGAGCCTGTCCTCGAGGAGATCCGGGACGAGATGATGAACTACCGCGGCAGCGGCATGTGCGTCATGGAGATGTCCCATCGCTCCAAGGTCTATCAGCAGATCATCGACGAGGCTGAGGCCGACCTGAGGACCCTCATGGGCATTCCCGACAACTACAAGGTCCTCTTCGTCCAGGGCGGCGCCACCCTCCAGTTCTCCGCCATCCCCCTGAACCTGTGCAAGAACGGCGTCTTCGATTACATCGTCACCGGTTCCTGGTCCAAGAAGGCCGCGGCGGAAGCCAAGAAGTACGGCAAGGTCAACGTCATCGCCTCCAGCGAGGACAAGAACTTCTCCTACATCCCCGACGTGTCCGATCTGCCCATCGACGAGGATGCCGACTACGTCTACATCTGCGAGAACGAGACCATCTACGGCACCACCTATCAGCAGCTCCCCAACACCAAGGGCAAGATCCTGGTGTCCGACCAGAGCTCCATGTTCCTCTCTAAGCCCTGCAACGTGGCGGACTACGGCCTCATCTACGGCGGCGTCCAGAAGAACGTGGGTCCCGCGGGCCTGGCCATCGTCATCGTCCGGGAGGACCTGATCCGCGAGGACATCGATCCCAAGACCCCCATCTACCTGCGCTACGACACCTATTCCAAGAACGGCAGCATGTACAACACACCCAACTGCTGGGCCATCTACGTCTGCGGCAAGGTCTTCAAGTACCTGCTGAAGAACGGCGGTCTCGAGGCTCAGGCCAGGATCAACGAAGCCAAGGCCAAGGTCATGTACGACTTCCTGGATTCTTCCAAGCTCTTCTACGGCACCGTGGAGAAGAAGGATCGTTCCCTCATGAACGTGCCCTTCATCACCGGCGACAAGGACAAGGACGCGGCGGTGGTCGCTGCCACCAAGGCGGCCGGCTTCGAGAACCTGAAGGGCCACAAGAGCGTGGGCGGCCTTCGTGCTTCCATCTACAACGCCATGCCCATCGAGGGCGTAGAAGCCCTGGTGGAGTTCCTGAAGAAGTACGAAGCAGAGAACGCGTAAGGAGGATAACTGGACATGATCAAGATTCTTGCGTCTGACGGTATGGAAAAGGGCGCGGTGGCCGCGCTGGAAGCCAAGGGTTGCCAGGTGGATCAGCAGTTCTATGATCCCGAAGCCCTGAAGGAAGCCGTGAAGAACTACGACGTGCTGGTGGTCCGTTCCGCCACCAAGGTCCGTGCGCCCCATATCGACGCGGCCAAGGAAGCCGGCAAGCTGAAGCTGGTCATCCGCGGCGGCGTGGGCGTGGATAACATCGACGTGAAATACGCCGAAGCCAACGGCATCACCGTCCGCAACACCCCCCGGGCCAGCTCCCAGTCTGTGGCGGAGCTGGCTATGGGCCATATGTTTGCCTGCGCCCGGTTCCTGTCCATCGCCGGTCACACCATGCGCGAGGACAAGTGGGAGAAGAAAGCCTACGCCAAGGGCATCGAGCTTCAGGGCAAGACCCTGGGCATCATCGGCTTCGGCCGCATCGGCCAGCACCTGGGCGTCATGGCCAAGGCCATCGGCATGAAGGTCGTGGCCTTCGATATCTTCCATATCCCCGGCATCGAGGAGCAGCTGGGCATCCACTACGTCGAAATGGACGAGCTTCTCGCTGAGTCCGACTTCATCAGCGTCCATGCCCCCGCGGTGGACGGCGGCGCCATCATCAACGCCGATACCATCGCCAAGATGAAGGACGGCGTGTGCATCATCAACACCAGCCGCGGCGCCAACCTGGACGAGGACGCCCTGTTGGCCGCCCTGGAGTCCGGCAAGGTCCGGGCCGCCGGCCTCGACGTGTACGCCTCCGAGCCTGCCCAGAACAAGGCCCTCTACAGCCACCCCATGGTGTCCTGCACGCCCCACATCGGCGCCTCCACCGTCGAAGCCCAGAAGCGCATCGGCCAGGAGATCGTGGACATCATCACCAAACAGTTCGAACTGTAAGTTGAACCCGTAGCGATCAAAAGGGCTGTTAAGTACCATCCGTGGAACTTAACAGCCCATTTCCATATGGAAAGGGGAGAGAAGACCATGGCCAGGGCGTTGCTGTTCAACATCGCCGGAGACAAGCGGAAGAAGCTGCAGTTTTTGCTGATGCAGTATGGGATCAGTGAGGTGGAGGGCAGGGGAGAGGACTGCAACAAACCCCTGGGTGTCCTCCTGGGCCGAGCGGGGTATTCTGCCGCACCCTCCCTGGACGCCCCCTTTTCGGAAGAGATGCTGGTGCTGGACGAACTGAGCCCGGAGCAGTTCCATGGGCTGCTGAACGGCATGCAGATGCTCCAGGCCCAGGTGGATTACAAGGCCGTGACCACGGAGCATAACCTCTCCTGGACCCCCGCGCGGCTCCTGCGGGAGCTGGCGGCGGAGCATGCTACCCTGAACGGAAAGTAAAAAATCAGGCCCCGGACGTCCGGGGCCTGATGCTGTTTTTTTGGGTCAGGCTTTCGGCAGGGCGAAGTTCACGCCGCCGGGGACGATCTCCACGGTGAAGCGCTTGCGCTCGATGACCTCCCCGTCCAGGGAGACGGGCAGGAGCCCCGCGGCGCTCTCTACGGTCAGCTTTTTGGCCCGGGTGTAGCGCACGATGTCCTTCATGCGCGGGTCCTCCAGGTGGGTCCCCGCCGTGTAGGATCCGATAAGCTTCACGAAGGACAGGCGGGAGATGGGCTTCACCAGGCACACCTCGATAAGGCCGTCGTCGATCTCGGCCCGGGGCGCGCATCGGAAGGAGCCGCCCACGTACTGAGCGTTGGCGAAGGTGCATAGGAGGATGTCGCCCGCGAAAAAGGGCCCCCCGTCCACGGTGACGGTGCAGCCGGTCTTCATGGACTTCATAAGGGCGTCCACGATGCCCACGTAGTAGGCTTTTTTGCCCCCCATAAAGGGCTTGCGCTTCACCCGGTTCATGGTCTTCAGCACCCCCGTGTCGAAACCGAAGCTGAAGACGTTGATGCACCAACGGTCGTCCACCTTCAGGATATCGATGGGCGCAGGCTCCGCCGCCAGCAGGGCGTCCAAATCCAGAAAGCGCGCCGGGCCGCCGAAGATCTTCACGAAGTCGTTGCCGCTGCCGCAGGGGTAGACGGTGAAGCAGGCGTTCTCATGGCCGGCCACGCCGGAGGCCACCTCGTTGATGGTCCCGTCGCCGCCGCAGGCCACGAAGCATAGCTTCTCGTCCGGCGCCGCAGCGATCCGCCGTTCGATGTATGCCGTGGCGTCCCGTGGCCCCCGGGTCACGTAGAATTCGCAGTCCTCATGCTGGGCGATGGTCGCCTCCAGCAGGGAGCGGGCAGCCCCCTGACCGGCGGCGGGGTTGTATAGGAAGATGTGTTTCATGCCTTCGCCTTCTTTCAAAAATCGTTACGGCAGCACGGAGAAGCTCAGCGCCACCAGCATCATGCCGAAGAAATAGCAGGCCGTGTTGATGCGCAGCGCCCGCTTGTTTTTCGTTTTGAACTTATAGATCACCAGAAAATGGTCGGCCACCGTGAACAGCACGAGGCCGATCCCCAGCAGCAGGGTATGCCCGCCGGGCAGGAGGATAGCGGCCAACAGCCCCATGAGCCCGTGGAGGGTGACGGTGATCAGGTAGAACAGGGTGACCCAGGTCATCTTGCCCAGGTCGATCCACTTCGTCGTCATCGCCCAGAAGTATGCGCCCAGGAACAGCACCAGCCCCAGGATCAGCCAGGGCAGGGCCTTACTGAAAACACCGCCGAAGTGGAGGGTACAGAAGGTGTACCCGATGAAGCACAGGTTGGCCACGGCAAAAGCCGCCCCGCCTGCGCCGAAGCTGAACAGCAGCAGGGCGTCGCCCATGCAGGCGTAGAAGAGGCCCACCAGGGCCAGGAAGGCCCAGCCGTGGGCGTAGCCGTTGGTCCAGAACCAGAACTGGCCGAAGAACAGGAACAGGGAGGACAGGAGGATCTTGTTCACCGCCCGGCGCCGGAAGCTGTCCCCGGTCTCTACGAACAGGTATAGACCCAGCAGCGCCAAATAGGCGATGACGAATACGATCCTCATAGCGGCCTCCTTTCCGATTTTGTACAGTATACCATGTTGGAAAGGGAAAGAAAAGTGGTATACTGATGAAACAGGGAGGGAAAACGCATGCAGCGGGTATTGGATTTAGACCTGGATTTCTTTCTGGCGGAGTGCTGCCCCCTGGCGGAGATAGGGCAGCGGCCTGTGCCGGAGGGACATGAGCCCTGGGCACCGGAGGCGGTGCGCCTCTTTTTGGAGCAGCGCTGCCTTTTATCCCGGACGCGTCCCATTCCCGGCCGGGTGTTTCCGACCCACGACGGGGCTCTGTGCTACTGGCAGGAGCTCATGGACGCCGGGAAGCTGCGGCCGCCCTTTCATGTGACCCACGTGGATGCCCACAGCGACCTGGGCGTCGGCCACCCTGGGCCGGGATACGTGTTGTATAACGTCCTGTCCCTGCCGCCCAAGCGTCGATTGGAATTGGACCGATTCTACCGGGAGAGGAAGCTGGACGAAGCCAACTACCTGCTGTTCGCCCTGGCTTCCAGGATCGTGGGCTCATTGGACAACGTGCGCCGTCCCTTCTCCCGGAACGACGTGCCGTCGCAGCTCCTTACCCCCGACGGCGCCCATATCCGCCTGCCCCAGTCCTTCCCGGACCTGTTCGAGAAGGTGAACGGGACGGAACCCGTCATCTCGTATCGAGAATACAAGGAGGACGGCAGCTTTCGCACCGCCGCCCCCTATGATTTCGTATCCTTAGCCATCTCGCCCCGCTATGCACCGGAGGCGGCGGATGCCCTCGTTCCCATCTTTCAGGAATATATGTGTTAGCCCCGCAGCGTGGCCTGATAGAAGCCCGCGTACAGCCCGTTCTTCTGGAGCAGTTCTTCATGGGTGCCCCGCTCCTGGATGCCGTGCTCGTCGATTACCACGATCTCGTCTGCGTTCTGCACCGTGGAGAGCCGATGGGCGATGACCAGGGTGGTCCTGCCGCGGCTCAGTTCGTCGAAGGAGTGCTGGATATCCGCTTCGGTCAGGGTGTCCAGGGCGGAGGTGGCCTCGTCCAAAATGAGCACCGGCGGATTCTTCAAAAACAGCCTCGCGATGGACACCCGCTGCTTCTGTCCGCCGGAGAGGAGCATGCCCCGCTCGCCCACGTTGGTGGCGTAACCGTCGGGGAAGGTCATGATCTCCTCGTGGATGTGGGCTCGTTTGGCAGCCTCCACCACCTCCGCGTCGGTAGCGTCCAGCCGCCCGTAGCGGATGTTCTCCAAAATGCTGTCCGCGAACAGGAACACATCCTGCTGCACGATGCCCACGTTCTCCCGGAGGGAGCGCATGGTCACGTCCCGAATGTCGTGGCCGTCGATGGCGATGCTGCCCTCCCGGATGTCGTAGAACCGGAGGAGCAGGTGACAGAGGGTGGTCTTGCCGCCGCCGGAGGGGCCCACCAGGGCCAGCGTCCGGCCTGTGGGGATGGTCAGATTCACGTCCTGCAGCACCTGCCTCCCCTCGTCGTAGGCGAAGGACACGTGGGAGAAGTCGATGTCGCCCTTCACGTCCTTAAGGTCGATGGCATCAGGCTTGTCCTCAATGGCTGGTTTGGTGTCCATGATCTCCAGGAACCGGGTGAAGCCCGCCATGCCGATCATATACTGCTCCGCAAAGGCGGCCAGCCGCTTGATGGGGGAGGTGAAGGTGGAGATATAGAGGGTGAAGGTGATGAGGGTCACCGTGTCCAGCTGCTTCCTATAGATGAGGTATCCGCCTGAGGCCAGGACCGCCACGTTGAACATGGCCAGGAAGAACTCCGTGCCGCTGTTGAAGATGGCCATGACCTTGTAGAAATCCTTCTTGGCGGACAGGAAGTTCTTGTTCCCCTTCTCGAACTTTTTGATCTCGTATTTCTCGTTGGCGAAGGCTTTGGCGGTCCGGGCCCCGGAGATGGAGCTTTCGATGTCCGCGTTGATCTCGGCCATGCGCTCCTTTACCACCCGGCTGGTACGCCGCATCTTCAATCGCGTGTGCATGACGAAGTAGACGATGGGCGGCAGCAGGATCAGCATGCACAGGGCGATCCGCCATTCGATGGTAAACATGGCGATGAAGGCGCCCAGGATGGTCATGACGGAGATCACCACATCCTCCGGGCCGTGGTGGGCAAGCTCCGTCACTTCAAACAGGTCGTTGGTGATACGGGACAGGAGCTTGCCTGTGCGGATCTTGTCGTAGAAGGCGAAGGGCAGGGTCTGGATATGGGTGAAGATGTCCCGCCGCATGTCCGCTTCGATGAAGGTGCCCAGCCGGTGCCCCCAGTAACCGATGATGTACTGCAGCACGGCGCGCACGAAGTAGGCGCACACCAGGCACACGATGAGCACCGCGAAGATCCGTACCAGGGCGTTGTCCAGGGCCATGGCCGGCAGGAGCGTGCGCAGGATGTACTGGGTCACCAAAGGGAAGGCCACGTCCACGGCGGCCACCACCAGCGCGCAGGTGAGATCCAGGATGAACAGCCCCCGATGGGGCGCATAATAAGATAAGAATCGACGCAGCTTTTTCATGTGTTTAAGTATAAAGGATAGGAGCGATTTTGTCCATGGCTATCCTGCAATATAAAATACCGAATGAAAGTGTCCCGCATACCACGGCATAAATCGCATACAGTGAACTATAGCACAACGGCGGAGGAACGGTATGAGAGACATTTATCGAGATATGGCGGAGCGGACCGGCGGGGATATCTACATCGCTGTGGCAGGTCCCGTCCGCACAGGAAAATCCACCTTTATCAAGCGTTTTTCGGAGCTGCTGCTGCTCCCGAACATGGAGAACGACTATGAGAAGGAGCGGCTGACCGACGAGCTTCCCCAGAGCGGGGCAGGCCGCAGCATCATGACCACCCAACCTCGGTTCGTGCCGGCAGAGGCGGTGAACGTGACCTTCGAGGAAGGCGTGTCCTGCCGGTGCAAGCTCATCGACTGCGTGGGGTACATGGTCCCCGGCGCCGTGGGCGACCGGGAAGGGGAGGGGCCTCGGATGGTCACCACCCCCTGGTTCGACCACGATATCCCCTTCTCCCAGGCGGCGGAGGTGGGCACCACCCGGGTCATCCAGGAGCATGCCACCATCTCCATCGTCATGACCACGGACGGGTCCGTCACGGACCTCTCGCGGGACAGTTACGAGGAGGCGGAGCGTCAGGCCGTGGAAGCGGCCAAAGCGGCTGGCAAGCCCTTTGTGGTGGTCCTGAACAGCACGAACCCCACCAACGATGCGACCCAAGCCCTGGCGGAGGAGATCTCTGAGCGATACGGGGTCACCACCGTGCCCCTGGACGTGAAGAATATGTCCGGTGCGGAGGTGCGGGACCTGATCACACAGATCCTGTACGCCTTCCCGGTAAAGCTGGTGGAGATCAGCGTGCCTGGCTTTTTGCGGGCCCTATCGGGGGAAAGTCCCCTGATGGAGGGCGTCCTGTCCCTCCTGCGGGAGCTGTCGCCCCAGGTCCGGACCGTGGGCGATTGCAGCAAGCTGGTGGCAGGGATGCAGTCCCTGGACCACTTCAAAAAGGCGGAGTGGGAGGGGGCCGATTTGGGCACCGGCACGGTGACGCTGGCCCTGACGCCGGAGGAAAGCATGTTCTATACCCTGCTCAGCGAGGAGACCGGAGTGGATATCGCGGACGATTTTGCCCTCTTTTCCGCCATTCGGGAGTTCGCTGCGGCCAAGCACGCCTACGATCGGCTGTCGAACGCCCTGGAGGAGGCGGAACAGACGGGGTACGGCGTGGTCACACCCTCCATGGAGGAGATGGAGCTCATGGAACCGGAGATGTTCCGGCAAGGCGGCCGCTGTGGGGTCCGGCTGCGGGCCCGGGCCAAGGGGCTGCACATCGTGAAGGTGGACATCGATACGGAGGTGAGCCCCCTCATTGGCTCGGAGGAACAGGCCAGGAACCTGATGGAGCACCTGAACGCAGCCCGGCAGGAGGACGTGAACGCCCTGTGGCAGACCTCCTTCTTCGGCAAAACGCTGCAGGACATGGTGACGGAGAACATGCAGGGAAAACTGGGCGGCATGCCCGTGAACGTGCAGCAGAAGATGCAGGGGACCATCGAACGCATGGTCAACGAGGATTGCAACGGTTTGATCTGCATCCTGCTTTGAAAACTGGTTACCCTAACTACCGGCTCCTATGGGCCGGTAGTTTTTGTATTTTTGGAGGAAGATGGATATGAACACCCGCACCGACATGGCTCACGAGGCCTTGCAGCACTGTCCTGCCCTCTCCGGCGTGGAGGAGGAGAACGAATCGAAGGGCCGCATGCGCATCTCCCGCATCCGGATACGCACCCAGGGGGCGGAGCGGAAGCTGGACAAGCCCCGGGGGAGCTACATCACCCTGACCCTGCCCGAGGATGGTTTGAGCAGCAAGGAGGTGCGGCAGGAGGCCGGCCGATGTTTGGCCGCGGAGCTGTCGCTCCTCATGGGGGAGGTGCAGAGCGTGCTGGTGGTAGGACTGGGCAACCGGCACGTGACCCCTGACGCCCTGGGCCCCCAGACCATCGAGAGCCTCTTCGTCACCCGACACGTGCAGACCCATCTGCCGGACCTGCTGCCGCCCCACACCCGCACGGTGTCCGCCTTCGCCGCCGGGGTCATGGGCGTCACCGGCCTGGAGACAGCGGAGGCAGTGGCAGGCATCGCTTCCGTGCTGCAGCCGGACCTCATCGTGGCCGTGGACGCTTTGGCGTCCTCGGAGAGCGACCACGTGGGCACCATGGTCCAGCTCAATGACACGGGCATTTCTCCCGGCGCGGGCGTAGGGAACTTTCGCATGGGCCTCAGCAAAAGGAGCCTGGGCATCCCGGTCATCGCCGTGGGCATCCCTCTGGTGTTGACAGCGGAATCGATCCTCTATTCTGGCCTGGTCCGCATGGGCGCCAGCGACCTGTTTCAAAGGACCAGGGACGTCCTCGACAGGGATTTTCTCTCCATGTGCGTCACCCCCAAGGACATCGACGCCATGGTGAAGGACGGAGCGGCCATCCTGTCCTATGGGCTGAATCTTGCTCTTTTCGGGGAGGATTATGAGGCACTGGAGGGGCTCATGCGATAATCCGGTATGGCCATGCATAGGGTAACGGTGAGGAGGTGTGAACCTTATGCGTCAGCGAAGATATGCCCGTTCCTTTGCCCTTCAGGAAGCCTTTTTTCAACTTTTTTTTCTGCTGCTGCTGTTCTTATCTGTACTGCGCGCCGTGGACCTGCTGCCCACGGCGGACGGGCCTGTGGAGCCTGCGTTCATAGCTACCGTCCCCGACGAGGCCGAGGGAGCGGCTCTGCCCCTATGCCCCAAAGCCGTCTCCCTGCCCATCGAGGACGTCGAAACGAATATCCTCTCCCAAGGCCTGGATCTGCGGGGGACGGCGCCTAAGATCCTCATCTATCACACCCATACCACCGAAGCGTATACCGCGACGAAGTCGTCGCCCTACGTGCAGACAAGCTCCTACCGCACGGCCGACCCCAGCAAGAGCGTCCTCGCCGTGGGGGAGGCCCTGGCAGAGCGGCTCAGGACCCAGTACGGCTTCAGCGTCCTCCACGACACCACGGACCATGAGCCGCCCAGCCTGAAGACGGCCTACGACCGCAGCGAACAGACCATGCGTCGATATCTGGAACAGTATCCGTCTCTGGTATTGTTCATCGACGTCCATCGGGACGCCAGCTCCGACACCTCGGACTACGTCATGGTGGACGGTATCCCCACCGCCCGGCTCATGTGCGTGGTGGGGCAGGGGACAAAGTATCGGGAGAGGCCCGATTTCGATCGCAACTACGCCCTGGCAGAAGGCCTGACGAATCATCTTCGCACCATCGACAAGCGCCTTGCCCGAGACGTGCGGGTGAAGACGGGCCGATATAACCAGCACGTGGGCCAGCTGAGCCTTTTGATCGAGGTGGGGCACAACGCCAACACCCTGGAGCAGGCCCTGAACGCGGTCCCGTCCCTGGCGGAGAGCCTGGCCCTGACCCTGGCGGAGATGGAGACAAATGAACCTGTGGATCAAAGCGTATCCGATCCCGGTCTTCCGTTGGTCCCCGCCGCCGCGGGAATTGACAAAGGATAGGGAAAACGGTAAAATCATAAAAGAGAAATGTACCTATGGAGGGAAAGCCCGTGAGCACTATTTTCAAAGGTTCAGGCGTCGCCCTGGTCACGCCCTTCACCAGCGGGGAGGTGGACTATACCGCCCTGACCCGCCTCATCGAGCTGCAGATCATCAGCGGCACGGACGCCATCATCGTCTGCGGCACCACCGGCGAGGCGGCCACCATGTCGGAGGAAGAGCGGGTGGAGGTGATCCGCTTCGTGGTGGACCGGGTCAACCGGCGTTTGCCCGTCATCGCGGGTACCGGCGGCAACAACACCGCAGCGGTCATCGACTTCTCCCGCACGGCGGAGGCTTTGGGCGTGGATGGCCTTCTGATCGTGACCCCCTTCTATAACAAGACCACCCAGAAGGGCCTGGTGGCCCATTACGGCGCCATCTGCGAGCAGGTGCACATCCCTATCATCGTCTACAACGTCCCTTCCCGCACAGGGCTAAACGTGCTGCCCGCCACCATGCGGGAGATCATGGACACCTGCGAAAACGTGGTGGGCATCAAGGAGGCCAGCGGCAATATCGAGCAGATCGTGAACCTGGCGGCCATGTGCCCGGGTCTCGATATCTACTCAGGCAACGACGACCACATTTTGCCAGTCCTTTCCGTGGGCGGCAAGGGCGTCATCTCCACCATCGCCAACGTGGTCCCCTCCGAGGTCCACAACCTCTGCATGGCTTTCTTCGCCGGCAAGCTGGACATCGCCCGCAAGCTCCAGTTCAGCCTCCTGCCCATCTGGCGGGCTGCCTTCTGTGAGACCAACCCTATCCCCATCAAGACCATGATGGGCATGATGGACCTTTGTTCGCCGGAGCTCAGGCTCCCCCTGATCCCGCCCTCGGCGGAGGACGAGGCAAAGATGCGAAAAGCCCTGAAAGATTTCGGACTGATATAAACGAGGGTACTATGAGCAATCGTGTTTTGATCAACGGCGCCTTGGGCCACATGGGTCAGGCTGTCCTGGCCGCACTGCAAGCTGGGGATGTGGCCCTTGTTCCGGCGGTGGGCATCGACTTGCAGACGACGGGTAATTTTCCCGGCGCTCTGTTCTCCGCGGCGTCTGAGGTGGACGTGCCCTTCGACGTGGCCATCGACTTCTCCCGTCCTGCGGCCACCATGGCGGTCTTAGAGCTATGTCTGCAAAAGAAAAAGCCTCTGGTCACCGGCACCACGGGCCTGGGTGAAGCGGAGATGGCCCGGCTGAAGGCTGCGTCAGAGGTCATCCCCGTGCTCTTTTCCCGCAATATGTCCCTGGGCGTCAATCTGCAGATGGCGCTCGTCAAGGCCGCAGCCCAGGTTTTGGGTTACGCTTTCGATCCCGAGATCGTGGAGACCCATCACAACCTGAAGGTGGACGCCCCCAGCGGCACCGCCCTCATGCTGGCCGAGGCCATTGAATCCGCTCGGGCGGGGGAGAGCCAGCTCATCTTCGGTCGCCACGAGACCAACAAGCGGCGCACCAGGGACGAGATCGGCATCCACTCTCTGCGCGGCGGCAACAAGGCGGGGGAGCACGAAGTCCACTTCCTGGGCACCGACGAGGAGCTGGTCATCACCCACCGCGCCACCAGCAAACGGGTCTTCGCCGAAGGCGCCGTGAAGGCGGCGGTCTTCCTTCTGACACAAAAACCGGGCTTTTATACCATGAAGGACGTAATCAAAATTTAGGATAAGTATGCAAGATGATTATGCAGCCTTTCTCCTGGAAAAACTTAGGAAAAAGGCTGTTTTTGATTGTATGTTCATAGAAAGTTCACATTTATAATACTTTATTTTTTTGTAAATCATGGTATAGTGTTCATATAATGTTCATAAAATTCGGACCAATCTGTACAATCACAATATGTTGTGTCCGGAAAGGGGATGACACACTATGAAGAAAATGATCTCTCTGCTTTTGGCGTCGATCATGGTTTTCTCGCTGGTCCCGGCCCTGTTCGTTCGAGACGGATATGCGGCGGACGACAAGTATGTGAAGAATTCCACGGCCGCACCCATCAACATCTATAAGGAGCCTACCGACGCCTCCCAGGTGATCGGTACTCTGCCTGTGGGCGGTGTCGCCAAGTATGTGAGCAGCAGCGGCGCCTTCCTGCGCGTGGAGAATCCGGCGGGCTACGTGAAGACCAGCCAGGTGCTCCTGCAGACCATCACGCTCAAGGCGGAGGGCGGCATCTTTCTGAAGGACGGGCTGGAGCATAAGGTGAAGACCTCCATGACCAACGGCACCGGCTTCACCGTGGAGTTCTCCACCGACGGCGGCAAGAACTGGACCACCACCGCCCCCAGCCTCACCGACGTGGGCAAGCTGAAGGTCAAAGTCCGCGCCTGCAAGAACAGCGTCATCATCAATCATAAGGACATCACCCTGGAGATCACCGAGAATCCCCCCGAGGGCACCGATATCACCATCATCGCCCATGCCGGCATCAAGACGGCGCCCGTTCGCGAGGCGGCGTCCACCAGCGCCACCAAGATCGGTACCGTCACCGCCGGTCAGAAGTATAAGATGATCGCTCGGGAGGGTTCCTGGTACAAGTTCAAGTACGGCTCCAAGATCGGTTTCGTCTACTACTGGTACGTGAACGTAGGCCCCTATTCCGCTGAGACCGACAAGGATCCAGATCCTTCCAAGGCCAAGCTCACCGCCAAGGGCGGCACCTTCGTCTATGACGGTAAGGCCCATAAGGTGGAGGCCAAGCTGGAGAACGGCGACGGCTACACCATCGAGTATTCCACCGACGGCGGCAAGACCTGGACCAAGAACGCCCCCAGCCAGACCGAGGTGGGCAAGCTCACCGTCAAGGTCCGTGCCACCGGCGGCTCCTCTCAGCTGACCCATAAGGACGTGGCCATCGAGATCCTGGAGAAGGCCCCCTCTGGCACCAAGATCACCATCGTGGCCCACGGCAGCACCACCAAGGCCCCCGTCCGTGCCGGCACCGGCAGCAGTGCCGCCAAGATCGGCACCGCCACCGCCGGCCAGACCTTCGCCCTCCTGGGCCGTTCCGGCTCCTGGTACAAGATCAACTTCGACGGCCAGCCCGGCTACGTCTACTACTGGTTCGTGAAGGAAGCGGGCCTGCCCGATCCCGATACGGATGATCCCGTCCCCGGTCCCGAGCCTGACCTCACCATCGCCAAGCTCACCGTCAAGGGCGGCACCTATATGTACGACGGCCTCGTCCATAAGGTCACCTACACCCTGACCAACGGCACGGGCCTCACCGTGGAATTCTCCACCGATGGCGGCAAGACCTGGAGCACCAAGGTGCCCAGCCTCACCGAGCCCGGCAAGATCACCGTAAAGACCCGCGCCACCGGCGGCAAGTCCGTCCTGAACGCCAACGAAGTGACCCTGACCGTCACCAACACCGCGCCCGTGGGCACCGCCATCACCATCGTCGCCCACAGCGGCACCACCAAGGCCCCCGTCCGCGCCGCGGCCTCCAACTCCGCCAACAAGATCGGCTCCCTGCCCGCCGGCACCACCGGCACCCTGGAGGGCCAGTCCGGCAAGTGGATCAAGGTCAAGTGCGGCTCCGTGGAAGGCTGGGTCTACGAGTGGTTCGTCAAGACCGGCTCCCTGCCTCCGGAAGAGTCCGGCGGTACGCCCGATCCTTCCAAGGCGAAGCTGACCGCTACCGGCGGCACCTTCACCTACGACGGCAAGGAGCACAAGGTGACGGCCAAGCTGACCAACGGCTCCGGCTTCACCATCGAATACTCCACCGACGGCGGCAAGAAGTGGACCACCACCGCCCCCAGCCTCACCGAGGCCGGCAAGCTCACCGTGAAGGTCCGCGCCACCGGCGGCGGCCACATCATCACCGCGCCCGACGTGAAGCTGGTGGTGGTGCAGGGCATCCCCAACGGCACCCCGATCACCATCGTGGCTCACGGCTCCCAGACCTCCGCGCCTGTCCGCGCGGCCGCCTCGTCCTCTTCGGAAAAGGTGGGCACCGTCACCGAAGGCCAGACCGGCAAGTTCCTCAAGCAGTCCGGCTCCTGGTACCAGGTGAAGGTGGGCGACGTGACCGGCTACGTGTACAAATGGTTCGTCAAGGTCGGCACCATCGTGGTCGACGACGATTGATCCTCTCAAAGCACAGCGGTCCACGGGTTTTCCCCGTGGACCGTTTTTTATTTGCCTTGCTTTTTCTACTGGAATGAAAAGCATACAGCATGCGTTGAATCGGCAAGAGGCTTCACAGCTATGTTTCCATGTAATTGGGCAAGCATTAACATGCGTATCGATGCGTGTGCTTCGTAGCCGCGGGAAATAGCGGAACGGGTCCCTTGTTTTTCCTCCCCAAGGTATGGTATACTATCCATACTAACCTGGGGAGGTTTTTATGTCTATTCCCTTTGCCCATCTGCACGTGCATACGCAGTATTCTTTGCTGGACGGGGCGTCCCGCATCCCGGCCCTGGTGGCCCGGGCCAAGAGCCTGGGGCAGACCGCCATGGCCATCACGGACCACGGGGTCATGTACGGCGTTATAGACTTCTATCGGGAGTGCAAGAAGCAGGGGATCAAGCCTATCCTGGGCATGGAGACCTACGTGGCGCCCCGGGGCTACACCAACAAGGACGGGCGGCTGGATAGGGAATACGGCCATCTGATCCTCCTCGCCAAGAACGACAGAGGCTATCAAAATCTCATGCGCCTCTCCTCCGAGGCTTTCATCCACGGATTCTACTATAAGCCCCGCATCGACTATGATCTGCTCTCCCAGAACTGCGAGGGCTTAATTTGCTTGTCCGCCTGCCTGGCCGGGGATATCCCCCAGCATTTGCTCAACGGCCGGGACGAGGAGGCCTATAAGCTGGCGAAGCGCCTTCAAAGGATGTTCGGGGAGGACTTCTATATCGAGCTCCAGAACCACGGCATCCGGGAGCAGAAGATGGTGCTGCCGAAGCTGAAGAAGCTGGCCTACGACCTGGGCATCAAGACCGTAGCCACCAACGATATCCACTATACCGACAAGGAGGATGCGGAGGCTCAGGACGTGCTCCTGTGCATCCAGACCCAGCGCTTCGTGGACGAAGAGGACCGCATGCGCATGGGCGCCGAGGAGTTCTACTGCAAGTCTGCCGAGGAGCTGCTGCAGTTCCTGCCGGGGGAGGAGCAGTCGTTGAAGAACACCATGGAGGTGGCCGACAAGTGCAACGTGGAGATCGAGTTCGGCAAGCGTCGCCTGCCGAAGTTCACGGCGCCCGACGGCATGGACAACCGCGTCTACCTGCGCCGGCTCTGCGAGGAGGGCATGGCCAGAAAGATGCCCCACGCGGGCAAGGAGGCATGGGATCGGCTCAACTACGAGCTTTCCGTGGTGGAGAACATGGGCTTCGTGGATTATTACCTGATCGTCTGGGATTTCATCCACTTCGCCAAATCCCATAACATCATGGTGGGCCCCGGCCGGGGCAGCGGCGCGGCCAGCCTTGCCGCCTACTGCATGGGCATCACGGACATCGACCCCTTGAAATATGCACTGCTCTTTGAGCGCTTTTTGAACCCGGAGCGGGTGTCCATGCCCGACTTCGACGTGGACTTCTGCTATGAGCGGCGGCAGGAGGTCATCGACTACGTGGGCGAAAAGTACGGCGAGGGCCACGTGTCCCAGATCATCACCTTCGGCACCATGGCGGCCAAGGCCGTCATCCGCGACGTGTGCCGGGTGCTAAGGGTACCCTACGCGGACGCGGACAAGCTGGCCAAGCTGGTGCCCAATATGCTGAAGATCACCCTGAAGGACGCCATGCAGATGCAGCCGGAGCTGAAGACGCTCTACGATTCCGACCCCATCACCAAGAAGGTTTTGGACCTGTCCATGAAGCTGGAAGGCCTGCCCCGCCACAGCTCCACCCATGCGGCGGGCGTGGTGATCTCCGGGGTGCCCCTGGAGACGGTGGTGCCGCTGCAGAGCAACGACGGGGTCCTGACCACCCAGTTCCCCATGACCACCCTGGAGGAGCTGGGCCTCCTCAAGATGGACTTCCTGGGCCTTCGGACCCTCACCATCATTCGGGACGCCTTAAACTTCATCCGGGAGCAGGGGAAGGAGGCGCCGGACTTCTCCACCAACGATTTCACCGACAAAGAGGTCTACGACATGATCTCCCGGGGGGACACGGACGGGGTGTTCCAGCTGGAATCTGCGGGCATGCGTCAGTTCCTTATGCAGCTTAAACCCGACTGCTTCGAGGATATCATCGCAGGCATCGCCCTCTATCGCCCGGGCCCTATGGAGAGCATCCCCCGCTATATCCAGGGCAAGCATGACCCTAGCTCTGTCCACTACGAGGATAAGCGTCTGGAGCCCATCCTGGCCACCACCTACGGCTGCATGGTCTACCAGGAGCAGGTCATGGAGATCGTCCGCACCCTGGGCGGCTACTCCCTGGGCCGCGCCGACATCGTCCGCCGCGCCATGAGCAAGAAGAAGCACGACGTCATGGCCCGGGAGCGGGAATACTTCGTCCACGGCACCGAGGGCGTGGAGGGGGCCGTGAAGCGCGGCGTCAAGGAGCAGGTGGCGGACCATATCTTCGACGAGATGATGGACTTCGCCTCCTACGCCTTCAACAAAGCCCACGCCGCCTGCTACGCCGTCACCACCTATCGCACGGCGTACCTGAAGCACTATTTTCCCGTGGAGTTCCTGGCCGCCATGATCAACGGCTATATGTACAACTCCGACTCCGTGGCAGAGTACGTCTATTCCGCCAGGCGCAGCGGCATCCAGGTCCTGGGGCCCGACGTGAACAAGTCCCGACCCAAGTTCTCCGTGGAGGAAGGCAGCATCCGCTTCGGCCTCGCCGCCGTGAAGAACGTGGGCGAGGCGGTCATGGAGGAGCTGGTGCAGGAGCGCAAGAAGAACGGACCTTTCAAGGACTTCTACGACTTCTGCGACCGGGTGCCGGGCCTCAACAAGCGCATGGTGGAGAACATGATCTACGCCGGGTGCTTCGATTCCATGGGCTACGGCCGGAACCAGCTTTTGAAAGTGTATGACCTCGCTATGGACCTGGCCGCCAAGAACCGGAAGAATCGGGACGCGGGCCAGATGTCCCTGTTCGACTTCGACGAGGGCGAGGACGCCATCACCAGCCATCCGCCCATCCCGCCCGCTGCAGAGATGCCCCATAAGCTCCTGCTGCAGAAAGAGCGGGAGGCCACAGGCCTGTACCTGTCCGGCCATCCCTTGGACGATTATATGAGCGTGCTCTCGTCTTTGAACGTCAGCGTCATGGACCTGGTGGAGGCGGACGGGACCACAGGCTTGGAGGACAACGCCTACGTGACTGTGGGAGGCCTCCTCACCGCCTGCAAGACCCGGCCCACCAAGAGCAACAACGGCATGATGGGCTACGCCAATTTGGAGGGCGTGGCGGGCTCCGTGGAGACGGTGATCTTTCCCCGGACGCTGCAGCTCTGCGCCCGGTTTTTCCACGACGACGCGCCGGTGCTGGTGAAGGGACGGCTGAACATCCGGGAGGATCGGGTGAACTCCCTGCTCATCGAGGAGCTGGGGGATCTGGAAGGGGCGTCGAAGAAGCTGTTCATCCGCATCCCCACGTTGGCCGATTCGTACAAGGTCCAGAAGATCATCCAGAACTATCCCGGCGGGACACCCATCGTGCTGGTGGATTCAAAGCGTGTCGCTAAGGGGGCGCCGCGGGACTGGAACGTGAAGGTGGACGAGGAGCTGTTGAGCACCCTGCAGGCCGTGTTCGGCAAGGAGAACGTGATCCTGAAATGAAAGCTTTGCCAGTGGAAAAGAACGAAGAGCTGGAGCTGACCATCGACGGCGTAACCCTGGAGGGGGCCGGCATCGGTCGGGTGGACGGCTATGCCCTATTCGTGCCCGGTGCTCTGGCTCGGGAGCGGGTACGCGTCCACGTCATCAAGGTGACCCCTTCCTATGCGGTGGGCAAGCTCCTGGAGGTGGTCGAGCCATCGCCCCATCGAGTGGAGCCCCTCTGCCCCGTATATGACAAATGCGGCGGCTGCGTCTTCGGCCACGTGTCCTACGCAGAGGAGCTGCGCATCAAGGAGCACCAGGTGGCGGACGCCCTGACGCGGCTGGGCGGCCTCAGCGAAGTGCCTCTGCGGCCCATCGTCGGCATGGACGGACCGGAACGCTACCGCAATAAGGGCGCCTTCCCTTACGGCATGACGGACAGTGGCCCGGCCTTCGGATTCTATGCGCCCCGGAGCCACCGGCTGGTGCCCGTGAAGGACTGCGGCATCGAGCAGGAGAAGGTCTGCCGCGCCGTGGCCGCGGTCAAGGCTTGGGCGGACAAATTTCATATCGAACCTTATGACGAGAGGACGGGGAAGGGGTGCCTTAGACACGCCGTGGCCAGGGTCACCACCGCGGGGGCGCTTATGGCCGTGGTCGTCACCCGGGGCCAATTGCCCCATACGAAAGATTTGATCGACGCCCTGTCCTTCGCGGCCAGCGTCTACTGGAACCGGAACGACAGGAACACCAACGTGATCTTCGGCGGCCGCTTCACCCTGCTTTCCGGAAAGCCCACCCTGCGGGAGACCCTCTGCGGCCTCGATTTTGAGGTGAGTCCCCGGTCCTTCCTGCAGGTGAACCCCATACAAACCGAGAAGCTCTACGGCGCCGCCCTGGAGTTGCTGGCTCCTCAGTCCACCGAAACGGTGGCTGACGTCTATTGCGGCATCGGCACCATCAGCCTGTTGCTGGCAAAGCGGGCGGGGCAGGTCGTCGGCATCGAGGTGGTCCCTGAGGCCGTGGAAAACGCCAAGGCGAACGCCGCCAGGAACGGCATCGAGAACGCCTCCTTCCTTTGCGCCCCGGCGGAGGAGGCCTTGCCCAAGCTGGTGGCGGAGGGGCAGACCATCGACTGCCTCACGGTGGACCCGCCCCGCAAGGGCTGCGATCCCCAGGTCATCGACGCCATCCTCGCCTCCGGCGCCCGGCGTATGGTCTACATCTCCTGCAACCCCGCCACCCTGGCCCGGGACGTGAAGCGCCTCACCGCCGGCGGCTTCACCGTAGAGGCCGTCCAGCCCGTGGACATGTTCCCCCGCTGCGGCCATGTTGAGACGGTAGTTTTGCTGATGAGAAACACATGAGAGATGGCTGAAAAAGCCTTACTTCAAGGGATTTCTACAATCACTAAAAGGCGGTTGCATTATGAACATCACCACAAAGCAGTTTCAGCTTTTGTCGGACGCCGATCTGGTCTGGGATTTTCTTACAGACATTTATGACCGGGAGCATGGCAGCGGCGTGGCAGCGCCGTTCTTTGAGTATGCGCTGCAATCCTCCTGGATGGATACATCCTACAGTTATCTGGACCGACTGTGGCTGGACGGGGACAGGGTGGCAGCCTTTGTATTCTATGAAGCGCCTGTGACGGATATTTTTTTCAGCGTCAGGAAGGGATATGAATTTCTGGCGGACGAATTGGTGGAATACGCGGTTTCCTCTATGCCGGATTTTGGCGGAAAGCAGCGGTTCGTGCTCTTTAACGGTCAGGAATACCTGATGGAAGCCGCGGCAAAACGTGGATTCATCAAGACGAATGAATATGAGGACCGGAATTTTGACTTCCGGAATGAATTGAATCATCCGCTGCCCGAAGGCTATCACTTTGTGGATCCGAAAGACGCGGATGGTTTCAAGCTGGCGAAGCTCTTCTGGGACGGCTTTGGTCATGGAGAAAAAGCGCCTTTTGAGGGTTGGAACCGGCAGGATTGTTCCTATGACTGGACGCCGGCCAAATCCTATAAGGGCGTCATCGGCCCGATGACTGCCCCCGCCCCCCATTCCACCCATGAATATGATGTGATCATCGCGGATGAAAACGGGGTGTATGTTTGCTTCTCCGGCATGTGGTGGGTGCCTGAGAACAGGCTGGCTTACATGGAACCCCTGTGTACGCACCCGGATCATCGAAGGCGTGGACTGGCGGCCGCCGCTCTCTCCCGGCATTATCATCGGATGAAGACCCTCGGAGCTACCCACATGACCGGTGGCGGGAATCCCTTTTATGAAAAGCTCGGGTATGGGAAGGGGATCCATTGGACGTTCTGGAAACGAGAGGAGCCGCAGGCAGATGCTCGTCTGACCAACCCCTGTCAGGCAATCAGCGCAGATGCCGAAGCGGTCGCTGTCCTGGCCTGTGAACTGTGGACGGATCATTCGGCGGAAGAGATGGCGGCGGAATATGATTTCCTGCTCGCCCGGGAGGACGCAGCGGTCTTTCTGTATAAAGAACATGAAAAAGCTGTGGGATTTGCTCAGTGCCAGCTTCGCCGTGACTATGTGGAGGGAACAAAAACCAGTCCGGTGGGGTATCTGGAAGGAATCTATGTTCGGGAGGATGCGCGACGGCAGGGCATCGCCCGCAAACTGCTGTCCGCATGTGAAAGCTGGGCTAAAGCTCAGGGCTGTTCTGAATTTGCCAGCGACTGCGAACTGGGCAATAAGGACAGCCAGCGGTTTCATCAAGCTGTTGGCTTTGCTGAAGCCAATCGGATCATCGCGTTTGTTGAAAAACTGTGATCCGTTTTCCGGATGCCGGCTGCAAAAAAGAAGAACGGATATGCTTTTTTGAAAGGCTCGTGGAAAGAAAAAAAGAACAGCCATAAAAAATGAGTGCAGAAATGAAGGTCTAGCGTCAGAATCGGGATTTACGGAGGATAAATAATGATTAAATTCTTTGGGAAGAATAACGATTTAAGAACTGAAGAAGGAAAAATAACAAAAACAGCATGGAGCGAAGGAAAGGTTTTCATGGAATAAACGAATTCCGGCTTTTCGAGACGGTCTGTTTACTGACAACCCCATGATCAAGGGCTGGAAGCAGATCGAGGATAAGACGTTCGTCAGGAGGATAGGTGAGCCCGGCTGCGCTGTGGAGGTACAGGATGACGACACTGTTAGTCGTGACGGATATGGATAAAACCGTTGCCTTTTATAAAAATGTGTTAGGGCTTGAGGTAGTCCTGGATTTCGGTGCGAACAAGACCCTGACGGGCGGGTTAGCCTTGCAGACGCTGGAAACGTATAGGGCATTTATCGATACGGACCATATTTCTTTCGGCGGCAACGATTCTGAGCTGTATTTTGAAGAAGACGATTTCGATGCGTTTGCGGAAAAACTCCGTGCGTGCGACGTCCAATATGTTCATCCCGTCAAGGAGCACCCCTGGGGACAGCGCGTGGTCCGTTTCTATGACCCGGACAGGCACATCATCGAAGTGGGCGAAAACATGAAAGCGGTCTGCCGAAGATTTATAGACAGCGGAATGACGCCGGAACAAACAGCAGTGCGCATGGACGTACCGGTTGCATATGTGAATGATTGTATACAGTAGAGGGTCGAGATGATGGGGATCCCCACGCACTCGCCGCTTATTGACACATAGTACCAAAGGAGAGGTCCCATGAGCTACACCTACAGCGCGTTCATCAGTTACCGGCACCTGCCCAAGGACATCGCCGCGGCCAAGGCGGTCCAGCAGGCGCTGGAAACCTATCGTATCCCGGCGGATATCCAAAAGAAGGTGGGCAAAAAGAATCTGAACCGGTGCTTCCGGGATCAGGACGAGATGCCCATCGCGGACGATCTGGGCTCCAGCATCACCAAGGCCCTGAACGAGAGCGAATGGCTGATCGTGATCTGCACCCCGGAATTGCCCAATTCCCTCTGGTGCCTGCGCGAGGTGAGCTATTTCATCGAGATCGGCCGGAAGGATCGGATCATCCCGATTCTGGTGGAGGGGGAGCCGAAGACCAGCTTCCCGCCCCAGATCGTTTGGAACGAGACGGAGGAGGGCCGGGAGGAAGTGGAGCCCCTGGCGGCGGACCTTCGGGGGAACATGCGCAAGCAGCTCCGAACGGAGAAGCTGCGCATCGTGGCCCGCATGCTGAATCTGAACTACAACGACCTCAAGAAGCGGGAGAAGGAACGGGAGCTGCGCAACCGGCTGGCCCTGGTCTCCGCCATCCTGGCGGTAGCGCTCTGCTTCGCCGGGTACGCCATTTACAAGAATAAGATTTTGACCGAGGAGCGGAACGCCTCCGCCCGGAACGCTACCCAGCTGCTGATCGAAAAGTCTGTCCGCTCCACGGCGGAGCGGGAGCTGGGCAGCGGCCTCTCCTACGCCCTGCAGGCCTACGAGGGCAGCCGCATCTTCGGCGAGGAGTACGACGAAGGCATCTCCGCCGCCCTGGAGGCAGCCATGTACCCGGAGATGTTCTCCAGCATCGGCTCCCTCAGGGACAACGGCATCCTCCATCGCTGGGCCACGCTGAGCAACGACGGCAAATATATCGCCTGCCGCCAGGCGGACAGGAGCCTGCAGATCTATAGCTCCACGACCGGCGAAAAGCTGTACACCATCCGCAACTTCGGCTGGTTCGGCAAATCGGCGCCGGACCTGTCTCCCGACAATCGGTACGTCTGCCGGTTCCAGGAGGAGGGGGTGACCCTGTATGACATCGCGGACGGAACGGAGGTGCTGCAGGCGTCGCCGCCGGAGGGCTGGGTCGTTGCCTACGACGGTTTGACCGTGCTGAACCAGATACCCGTGAGCCAAACGGACACGGGCGCGGCGGGACTGTTCGACCCCTTCACAGGTAAGATCAGCGCATTGGAGGGCATCACGCTTTCGGGTACGGATCAGGATCGGGTCGCCATGCACCGCTCCGGCCGGCGCCTCGTATGGTCCAATGGGACCGAAAGTTGGATCGTGGATGCGGAAACGGGCGAGATACTGCTGACGCTGAGGGCAGCGTTGAGCAGTGAAATGAGCATTTACGCAGGAATGTATACGGGTGGATATACGGAGGATGACTGGTACTTCCGGTATTGGAACGGGGAAGCGTACGTGTATCTTCGGTGGGACACCCTGGAGGAGGTCTACCGAAACGAATCGGCGGGCGTCCTTTCTCCAGATGGGACCCTTTTTGCGACGACCAACGGCACCAGCGGGTTCACCCTGTGGGACGCTCAGACAGGGGAGGAGCTTTGGACGGAGGGCCATAACAGCGGCAACACCCTTTACAGCATCGCCTTCGTGGACGACGATACCCTGCTGGCCAGCCACGAGGAGTTTCAGATCTACCGCCTCCACGATCGCGCGACAGTGTACGATTCCGGCAAAGAGCACACCACCTACGGCTACGACTTCGCCGCAGGCCGGCTGGTCATGGCTCTGCGCGCCGGCGGGTGCCTCGTGAACCTGCTGCCGGAAAAGAACGACGTGCTCCCCCATATGACGGTGGAGACGCGGGACGGCTTCCCGGCAGAGAACCTTGCCGGACTGACGACGATGGAGATCCTTACCGGGTACTGGGACGGGATGTTCGTCAATCAGGATTGGAGCGCCCAGGAGCCTCAGGAGCAGGGTTTGCGCTATACGTTCGAGGACAGGGAATACGTCCTGCATCCGGTGAACGGCGTCATGACGCCCTTTGTCTACGTTTCGCCTGACGGCAAGTGGCAGGCCATGATCCGGGATGAGGAGGTGGATATCTTCCGGGCAGAGGAGGGACCGGAACCGGTCATGACCATCCCCGGGAACGGCTATATGCGCCTTTGCGTAGCCATGGGCGGGGATCTGCTGGCCCTGGGCTCCTACGTGGAAAACCTGATCCTGTACGATCTGTCCACCGGCGACTGCCTGGGCAGCGTCGATACGGGAGCCATGTGCATGAGCATCCAGTTTTCCCGAGACGCCAGGCATGTGATCGCTTACTCGGCCATGACGTCCCGGGTGACGGTGGCCAGCACCCAGAACTTTGCGCCCATCATGCGCATCCCGGTGCAGGACCCTTACGCGATCCCCTCCGTGGGCTTTACCGAGGAAGGGACCGAGGCCGTGGTGCTGTACCCCGACGGCCATGCTGATGTAGGCCTGATGTACGAGAACCTGGATACACTGGTGAAGAAGGCGAAGCAGTACACGGAATAGAAGCCTGAATCGATTAGTAAGCTATGCATTTTGTAGACGCCAAGGGAATACTGACCGGCAGCGGCGGGCGGTACGGCATGAACATCTACCGGGGCTGCACCCACGGCTGCGTGTATTGCGACAGCCGCAGCCGGTGCTACCAGTTCACCCATCCCTTCGAGGATATCGAGGTGAAGCAGAACGCGCCGGAGCTGCTGGAGCAGGCCCTGCGCTCCAAGCGGAAACGGTGCATGATCGGCACCGGCTCCATGTCCGACCCCTATATGCACTGCGAGGAACAGCTGGGGCTCACGCGAAAATGCTTGGAGATCATTCATAAATACGGTTTTGGCTTGGCCATCCAGACCAAGTCGGATAGGATCCTGCGGGATATCGATCTGCTGGACGAAATAAACCGCAGCGCCAAGTGTGTCGTGGAGATGACCTTGACCACCTACGACGATAACTTGTGCGGCATCCTGGAGCCGAAGGTGTGCAACACCAAACGGCGGGTCGAAGTGCTGGAGCGGATGAGGGAACGGGGCATCCCTACCATCGTGTGGCTGACGCCTATCCTGCCGTTCATCAACGACACGCCGGAGAATATTACGGCGATCCTAAACGAGTGCGTACGTGTGGGCGTCAAGGGCGTCATCGACTTCGGTATGGCCATGACGCTCCGGGAAGGGGATCGGGAATACTACTACGCGGCCCTGGACCGGCATTTCCCGGGCATGAAGGAGCGGTATATCCGGCGATACGGGAACGCCTACAATCTGCCCAGTCCCCGTGCCGGGGAGCTGACGGGGATACTCCGCCGGATTTGTCGGGACAACGGCATCCTTTATACTCCGGAATCATGCTTCGCGTATATGAACGAGCTGCCGGAGAGGCAGGCGCAGATAAGTTTGTTCGATCTGTAGAAAGAGCATATAGACAGGAACGTTCAGTTTCTGTTTGCCCTCACCCGTCAGGTATGATAGAATGATGAAAAATCAACGGAAAGCGGAAGGTATGAACGCGTATATCTGGGACCTGGACGGGACGCTGCTGGATTCCTATGGGGTCATCGTGTCCAGCGTGGTGGACGCCTGCGGCGATCTCGGCGTCGCTGTGGACCGGGAGGAGGCCCACCGGCAGGTGATCCAGCATTCGGTGACCTGGTATCTGGAGACCGTGTCCGGGGACTTTGGCGTACCCTTCGAATCGCTGCAGGCAGAGTATTCCGACATCAGCGGCCGGCGCAAGGATGATATTCAGCTCCTGCCCCATGCCCGGGAGGTTTTGGACGGGTTGAAGGTGCATGGCGCCTGCCACTTCGTCTACACCCACCGGGGGCGGACCACGGACGCGGTGCTTAGGGACCTGGGCCTCGAGGGGTGCTTTACCGAAGTCGTCACCAGCTTGAATGGCTTTGCCCGCAAGCCAGCACCGGACGCCCTGCTGTACCTCATGGAAAAATACGGGCTATCTCCCGGGTCCACCTTCTACGTGGGGGATCGGACCATCGACATGGATTGCGCCCGAAACGCCGGCGTCCAAGGAGTCCTGTTCCTGCCGGAGGGGAGCTATTGCACCCCCAACGGCTCTGAGAGCCGCATCATCTGTGATTTGAGGGACCTGCTATGACGGACCGGGAGATGCTTCTTTACAATGCGCTCCAAGGCCTGTACCTGCTGAACAGGGCAGACACGCACCATGTGGTGTCCGACCTCATGGGCCTGCAGGCCCAGTTTGCCAACTATCCCAAGGCGTCGCTAAAGATCCGAGCCGCAGACTATCGGGAGGACGACCCCTTTGCGGGACTGGTGAAGATCTGGTCACACCGGGGGACCATGCACCTGGTGCCGGAGGACGAGCTGGGGCTGCATCTGGCCGCTTTCGACAACAACGGCGCTTTTCAAGAGGGGTATTGGGGCATCTCTCAAAGGGATGCGGACTATTGGGCCGATTTCCTGGAGGAGGAGATCGGCCAGGGCAACCACAGCCGGGACGGCCTTAAGGCTGCCTGTGCCCGGGCTGGCATGGGGGAGGAACTGCTCCATCAGGTGTTCTACGGCTGGGGCGGGCTCATCCGCGAGATGGTCTGTCGCGGCCGCATCGTGTGCGGCACGGGCACCCAAAAGGAGTATTTCCTGCCCAAGCCCATCGCCTGGGTAGACCGGGACCAGGCCCGGAGGGTGTTCCTTCGACGGTACTTTGAGCACTACGGTCCGGCCACGGTATCGGACTGCCGATACTTCTTTGCCAACTGGAAGAAGCCGGACATGGACCCGCTGCTGCAGGAGCTGCTGCCGGAGCTGTGGTGCACGACGATCGACGGCAAGAGGTACTATAGCCTCCGTGAGCCAGTGACGGACGGGACGATCCCCGACTGCATCCTAGTGCCGGGCTTCGACCAGCTGGTGCTGGGGTATAAGGATAGGGACCGCATGATCGACCGGCGATTCTTGCGGGAGCTGACCAATCTTTCCGGTATCGTCGCTCCCTCCGTCCTGATTCGGGGCCGCATTCGGGCCCGGTGGAAACTGGACGGCAGCAAGGTCCTCATAACGTCCTTCGACAAGCGGTTGAAGAGGGACGAAATCGCCATCCGGCGGAAGGTGAAAGAGGTATTTTCCAAGCAGGTGAAGGAGGTCCTTTTCACGGACCCATAGGAGGGAAGCATGGGAAAGGGCAATCTGACGCTGCATGTACCGACCTTCGAGGAGCTCTGGTTCCGCCAGCGGATGCTGGAGGACCCCGAGACCATGGCCTATAACCACGCCTGGGGCGGGATCATCCCCTGGCCCCGGGAACGGTGGACGGCCTGGTACGAATATTGGCTGATTCATCCGGAGGGGAAGCGGTTCTATCGCTATCTACGGGACGAGGATACGGGAAATTTCGTGGGCGAGATCGCCTACCACCGGGATGAGCAGGGCTTGTGTCAGGCGAACGTGATCGTCTACGCGCCCTTTCGTGGCAAGGGCTATGGCCGGAGGGGCTTGCGGCTCCTTTGTGAGGCGGCACGGGAGAATGGGTACGACGCCCTCTACGACGATATAGCTGCGGATAACCCGGCTATGGATCTGTTCCTCAGCGAGGGATTCCAACTGGTGGAGGAACGGAGTTTGACTCATCTGTTGCGCAAAGAGCTGTCAGGACCATATAGGACCACAAAAATGTGAACAGGAGAATGAACATGAAGAAAGTCACCTTAGGAAGCACCATGATCACCGTCCCACAAAACGGGTTCGGCGCCCTGCCCATCCAGCGCATCTCCAAGGAGAGCGCCGTAAAGCTCCTGCGCCGGGCCTACGAGGGCGGCATACGCTACTTTGATACCGCCCGCGGCTATACGGACAGCGAGGAGAAGCTGGGCCTGGCCTTCGGCGACGGCTGGCTGAAGCGGGAGCAGGTCTATCTCGCCACCAAGACCCATGCTAAGACCCCGGAGGGGTTCTGGAAGGATCTGGAGACCTCCCTGCGGCTGTTGCAGACCGACTATATCGATGTCTATCAGTTCCACAACCTGTCCCAATGCTACCGGCCCGGGGACGGCACCGGCATGTACGAATGCATGGTGGAGGCGAAGAAGCAGGGGAAGATCCGGCATATCGCTGCCACGGCTCACAAGATCGGCGTGGCCCGGGAGGTGGTGGAGAGCGGCCTCTACGAGACGCTGCAGTACCCCATGAGCTATCTTGCGGAGGACAAGGAGGTGGAGCTGGTCAAGCTGTGTCAGGAGCACGACATGGGCTTTGTGTGCATGAAGGGCCTGGCCGGCGGCCTCATCACCAACGCCCGGGCAGCCATGGCCTTTGTCAGCCAGTTCGACGGCCTCATCCCCATTTGGGGCATCCAGCGGGAGAAGGAACTGGACGACTGGCTGAGCTTCATGGACGAGACACCCGTCTTGGACGACGAGCTCAGCGCCTTCATCGCCAAGGAGCGGCAGGAGCTCATGGGCTTTTTCTGCCGGGGCTGCGGCTACTGCCTGCCCTGCACCGTGGGCATCAAGATCAGCGATTGCAACCGTATGTCGCTGATGATCCGCCGGGCCCCCAGCGCCGGCTGGCTCAGCGAGCAGTGGCAGACGGAGATGGAGAAGATCGACGAGTGTGTGGACTGCCGCCAGTGCGTCAGCAAATGCCCCTACGAGCTGGATATCCCGAACCTGCTGCGTAAGAATTTGGAGGACTATCGAAACGTCCTGGCGGGGAAGACCAGCGTCACCGATTGAGAAGGGGAGAGAGCCATGGAACAGATAAAGCGCATCACGGAAATGGAGGGCTGTCTGGACGCCTCCGAGAAGGCTATCCGGCAGCTGTCGGAAGCTCTGTCCGCCTTTGAGGAGGTCCAGGATAGCTATGGCAAGCTCAGCGACTACTACGGCAGCGAAGCGTGGATGCAGGACTATGCCGACGACGAAGCAGGGAAACTTCCCCAGGACCTGAAGCGGGGCGTGCTGTCGGAGGACGCCGTCTACGACCTGATCACGGAGAACCGGGAGCTGCTGGTGCGGATGCTGAAGCTGGTCACCGGGGCGCTGGAAACCGATACACTGTAAGGAGGAAAAAACATGCTGGAATATAAGTACGATACGCAACTGTTGATCGAGGGCACCGATCTGGACGAGGACAAGATCAGCGATTATTTCACCGAGAATTTCAAGGGCGACTGCCTCCTGTGCGTGGGGGACGAGACCCTCATCAAGATCCATTTCCACACCAACGAGCCCTGGCTGGTGCTGCAGTACTGCGCCTCCCTGGGAGAGATCTTCGACATCGTGGTGGAGGATATGGACCG
>JBGVAK010000017.1:0-35763 GCA_045224495.1 Christensenellales bacterium | reverse complement strand
TACTCGACGTGGGCCGTGTTGATCGTGATGCCACGGGCCTTCTCTTCGGGGGCCTTGTCGATCTCGTCGTAGCGCATGGCCACCGCTTCGCCGGACTGGGCCAGCGTCATGGTGATCGCCGCAGTCAGAGTGGTCTTGCCGTGGTCAACGTGGCCGATGGTGCCGATGTTGACATGGGGCTTCGTCCGTTCAAATTTTTGCTTTGCCATTACAATACTCCTCCAAATGATTTTTTTGTTTTCACCCGCAAACGGATATTGTAACGGCTGCGGGTATGTTCCAAAGGATGGAGCGGGTGAAGGGAATCGAACCCTCGTGACCAGCTTGGGAAGCTGGAGCTCTGCCATTGAGCTACACCCGCACATTTCCACGGTACGCACTATTTTAACCGTTTCTTTCCCAAATGTCAATGGATTCTTGCGCCTTATGGAGGCTATATTTTTGCGCCGGGCGCAAAAGGGAAATCGCCGCCGCGGGGCGGGAAATCCGCCGCCGGGCCCCGCCTCAATAGGGCCGGCCGTAGAAGATGATGGGGCACTCCTTGGTCTTCCAGAGCTTGCGGATCACCACGCGGCCCTTGTCCCCCGCCGCCTCCACCACCTTTCCGTCTCCGGCGTATATCCCCACGTGGTGGATCTCCTTCCAGCGATGGCAGCCCTTGCAGTCCTTGTACGTCCAGAACACCAGATCCCCGGGCTGCAGGTCCCTCCGCTCCACGATCATCCCGTGCTCGTAGCAATACTTGGCCTGCCCGGCGGCGTTGGTGTGCATGTGCTCGCCCAGCTCCGGGTCCTCCTGCCGGATGGCCCAGTACACCAGGCCGGAGCAGTCGAACTCCTCGCCGCCCTTCTTGCCGTACACGTAGGGACAGCCCAGCCGGGTCAGGGCCCGATCCACCACCCGTTCCCCCAGGCTCTCCTCTTCCTCCGGGACCGCCGCCAGCATGTCCGGGCCGATGGCGTCATCGCCGATGTCGTCGTCCACGGCCTCCACCGCCGCTTCGTCCACGGCCACGGGGATCTCGTCCCCGTCCAGGCAGGCCGCCGCCGGGGGCCGCGTCATGAGGCAAGCGCCCACGAGCCCCAGCACTGCCACCGCCAAACAGGCCGCGGCCACCACCAGGGACCGATCCTTCTGCCGGGGGGCGGCCTTCTCCGCCGGGGCGGGAGCCTGCTCCCGTGCCCCGTCGTCCAGGACGTCCTCTATCAGGATGGCGGCGCCGCAGCGATCACAGCGGATCGCCGTGCGGTTGGCCACCGCCTCTATGTCAGCTCCACAATTTGGACAAATCAATCGAATAGATTCCATACTTCCTTCCCTTGCCGCCAATCTGTGCCTGCTCTCCCGCAACGGGCCTCAGCCCGTGAACCCGCCCTGGTTGAAGGGCGGCGGGGTGTCCGGACCGGGGGTGGCGTCAGGGTCGGTGGAGGTTTGGGGAGCGGGGGTGACGGCAGGTTCGTCCGGGTTGTTTTGGGTGGGGACGAACATGGTGGCGTTGGGGGAGGGGGAAGCGGCCACGTAGCCCACCTCGTGGGGGGAGATGACCACGCCGTTCTTGCTGTATAGGTAGATGGTCACGCTGTCCGCGCCCCGACCCATGTACTGGGTGGCCTTATCCATGATGGCGGTGTAGTTTTTCTTGAGCCGGTTCAGCTTGGTGAACAGGTCCGAGGTGTCCCCAACCTCGATGCGATAGCCCTCGGGGGTGTAGAGGCTGATGCCCATGGTCTCGGTGAGGTCCACGGTCTTGATCTTGTCGGCGAGGCCCAGCTCGTCCAGGGTGGAGAGCACGTCCAGCATGCTCTGGACCTGCTCGTCCGCCGGGTCGCCGATGCGGGCGCCCTTATTGGCGCCGGTGATGATGAGCCCCTGGACCAGGGGCAGGCCGCTGTAGCTCGACGCGTCGCTCTCCAGCACGATGCCGGTCTTGTCGATGACGGCGATGTATTCCTTGTTGGGGCCCCAAGCCACGGCGCCCGCCCGGCCCCGCTCCTCCAAAGTGATGCGGATGCGGTTGGGGAACACGTAATTGACGGTGGCGTTGAGGTAGGGGTCCTGCCGCAGGGTCTCCTGAGCCTTTTTGAGGTCCTGCAGCAAAATGTGTTTCTGTCGCTTCAAACCGGAGACGGCGATCAGATCCTCCTTGGTGTAGCGGGTGGTGGTGCCCACCACGTCGATGTTCCGGATGAGGAAGGTGAAATAGCCGGCCAGGAGCAGCAATACACCGAGACCCAGCAGCACCAGCAGGGCAGACAGTCGCTTCTTCATCTCCACCTTCCGCCGGGCCCTGCGCTGCTCCGCCTCCATGCGGCGCCGCTTCTGCCGGAGCTTGTCCCGCTCGCCGGCCCGCTTTTTGGCCTCCTCCTGTTCCCGCCGGACCTCGGTCTCGTTGAGAAGCAACGTGGTGGTAGCCTTCTTGGCGTGCTTGCGCTTGCCGTAGCGCTCTCGGGGGCGCTTTTTCTTGGGCACCTTGCCCGTGCGGCGGCCGTAGCGGTCGAAGGAGAAGGACTCCTTGGAGGCAGGCTCGGTCCTGTCGAAGGGTTCCTCCGGCGCCTCGTAGTTGGCCTCCTCGTCCGTGGGCAGAGGCATGGACCAGTCCTCATGGGCTGGCTCCCCCTCGTCCTCGTCTGTGGGCGTTTCGTCGGCCGCCTCGTCCTCCGAAGCTTCCTCCTCGTCCTCGGCGATCTCGTCCGCTACCTCTATGGGCTCCTCGTCCTCGTCGTCATCGGAGAACAGGGAACCTACGGCGGGGGCTTCCTCCTCGTCATCGTCGTCCGCAAACAGGTCGATATACCCTTCCGGCTTCTTCTTTTTCTTCTGCCGCTCGTCCTTCACTCAGTCGTCCTCTCTTCGTATGGCCGCCCCCAATTGGCGCAGGGTGGCCGCAAACTCCACATATCCTCTGTCGATACGCTCCGCTCGTTCCACGACAGTGATGCCCTCGGCCCGAAGGCCTGCCAATGCAAGGGCTGCGCCGCCCCGCAAATCGTGAGCCGTCACCGTGGCCCCGTGGAGGCTTTTGACCCCCCAGATCACCGCCGAACGGCCCCTTAGATCGCAGTCCGCGCCCATGCGCCTAAGCTCCGCCCCGTGGCGGAACCGGTCCTCGAACACGTTCTCCTCCAGCACGGAGGTCCCCTTGGCCACGGTGCACAGGGCGAACACCTGGCTCTGCATATCCGTGGGGAATCCCGGGTAGGGCAACGTCACCAGCCGGCGCAGCTCTTTTGGCCGCTCCGGGCCTTCGATATCCAGGTCCGTCCCCTCGAAGCGGAGGCGGCAGCCCGCCTCCTTCAAAGCCGTGACCAGGGCGGACAAATGCTCCCTGCGCGCCCCGCGCAGGACCAGGTGGCCGCCGGTGATGGCCGCCGCCGTCATATAGGTCCCCGCCTCGATCCGATCCGGCAGGATGGCGTGGGACGTGCCGTGGCCCCGCCGCCCGCCCCGGATGCGGATGCGGGAGCTGCCCTCCCGCCTGAGGTCGAAGCCCGCCCCGTTCAAAAAGGCCATGAGATCGTCGATCTCCGGCTCTCGAGCCGGGTTCACTAAAACCGTATCCTCCTCGGCCCCGCAGGCTGCCATAAGAAGATTCTCCGTGGCGCCCACGCTGGGGTATTCGAGGGCGATCTCCGCCCCGCCCTTGGGCCGTCCCAGGCAGCGGATGCGCCCCGACGCTTCGTCCACCTTCACGCCCATGGCCCGAAAGCCCTTTAGATGCAGATCCACGGGCCGGTTGCCGATGTCGCAGCCCCCGGGGTAGGGCGCCTCCGCCGCCCCAAAGCGGCCGAGAAGAGGTCCCAGCAGAAACACGGAGGAGCGGATGGACCCGGCCAGGCCTTCCGGCAGGTCCGCCGTCCGGGCGCTGCCCGCGTCGATCAGGAGCCCGTCCTCCACCCAGTCTGCCCGGCAGCCCAGGGCCTTCAACAGGCCCACCATGTGCTCCACGTCCGTGAGCCGAGGGCAATTCCGTATCCGCACCGGCTCCGGCACCAGCATGGCCGCCGCCAGGATGGGCAGGGCAGCGTTCTTGGCTCCCCGCACGGTGATCTGCCCCTTCAGGGCACGACCGCCTTCGATGATGAGCTTCGCCATAGGTCCCCTCCTCCTGCTCGCATATCCTATGATATGCGTCGGAAGCGAAAACCGTGCGGCGCTATAGATCTACGTCGCGGCTGATGTTGAGAAGTATCCCCATGGACACCATGAACACCAGCAGCGATGAGCCGCCCGCCGAAATGAAGGGCAGGGGCTGGCCCGTGGTGGGCGCCAGGCCCGTGACCACGGCGATGTTGATGAACACCTGCAGACCGAACACGATGGAGATACCGGCAGCCATAAGGCTCCCGTACCGGTTCCGGCACTTCATGGCCACCCGCATGCCGCGGTAGACGATCCAGGCGTACAGGAATATCACGATAGCGCCGCCCACGACGCCGAACTCCTCACAGATGATGGCGAAGATGAAGTCCGACTCGCCGTAGGTCATGTACAGGAGCTTCTGGTAGCTGTTCCCCAGGCCCTTGCCGAACCAACCCCCGGAGCCGATGGCGTAGAAGGACTGGATGAGCTGGTACCCGGTGCCCTGAGGATCCTTGAAGGGATCGCGGAAGGAGGTCAGCCGGGCCAGGCGGTAGGATGCCGTGGTGGCCAGCACGATGAACAGCACCACGCCCACGGCGCCTACGATGATGATGTACCGTTCGTCCATGCCGCCCACGTAGAGGAGGATCGCGCCGATGCCGGCTACGATCACGGCCATGGACATATTGGGCTGCAGCATGATGAGGCCGGCGATGACGCCGATGACCAGCAGCATGGGCGCGAGGCCCAACGTGAAGGTACGCATATCGTCCTTATGCCGGGCCATGTAGGAACACATGAAGAAGATCATGCCGAACTTGGCCACCTCGGAGGGCTGGATGGACACGCCCGCGAAGCGGAGCCAGCGCCGGGCGCCGTTCAGCGTAGCCGCGCCGGTCTCGCCGCTGCTGCCGATGAACAGCACCATGATCAATAAGGCTACGGACACCAGCAGGAACATGTACCTAAGCTTATCGAGGTAGCGGTAGTTGATCCGGGACACGATGAGCATCAGAGGATAGCCCACGGCCATGTAGATGAGCTGCTTCTTGAGGTAGTAGTAGCCGTCCCCGCCCTGGGTGTGGATGGCATAGTAGTAGCTGGCGGAGAAGACCATGACCAGGCCGAAGGCGCAGAGGATCGTGACGACCAGCAGGATCGAAAAATCCATGCTGCCCGTCTGCTTCTTGTAGGTAATGAGCCTTCTCTTGGTCGCCGTCTCCATATCGCTAACTCGTTATGCTATATCCTTTCCCTGCTGAGTCTGCGTTTACCGGGCATCGCAAAGCGCGGTGTAGCCGCGCGCGCTCAACCGACGAAGGAAGAACGCACGGCTTTAAATCCGTCAAATCCAGCGACATGTGCGGTGGATTTGACACCTTACAGGTCTCGCCGCCCGGTAAACGTATGTTTATAGGCGAGACCTGGAGGCGGAGCGAAGGCGCAGCACCCCGCCGCAGCGGCCTCAGTCTGGCGAAGCCCCTGGCTTCGGCAGACTGAATTTACTCGAATTTCCTGACTATATCCTTGAACACTCTGCCCCGCTGCTCGTAGTTGTCGAACATGCCCCAGCTGGCGCAGGCAGGGGAAAGAAGGACGTTGTCCCCGGGCTCAGCCAGATCCCGGCATTTCTCCAGGGTCTCCCGGAAGGTCTCGCACCGGTAGCAGATGTTGTCGAAACCGTGGCGCTTGGCGGTGGCCAAGATCTCGTCCGCCGTCTGCCCCAGGACCACACAGGCCTTCACGTGGCTGCCGGGCAGGGCGTCGAAGACCTCCTCGAAGCCCGTGTGCTTGTCGTAGCCGCCCAGGATCAGGACCGTAGGCCGGTCCATGGCCTCGATGGCCTTCACGGTGGAGTCGGGGTTGGTGCCCTTGCTGTCGTTGATGTAGCGGACGCCGGAGCGCTCGCACACGAACTCGATCCGATGCTCCACGCCCTGGAAGGTGCGCAACGTCTCCTTGATGATCTCCGCGTCCACCCCCTGGGAGAGGGCCAGCAGCGCGCAGAGCATGGCGTTCTCCAAATTGTGACCGCCGGGGATATAGATTTCTTTCCTATCCATGAAGGGCGTGTCCTTGCCGCCCCAGCGGAGCACGATGGTGTCGCCGTCCATGTACATGCCCTCGGGGACCTGCTCCTTACGGGAGAAGTACAGGACGTGGGCGGGGGTCAGCTTGGCGAAGTCCCGGACGATGGGATCGTCATAGTTGAGGACGGCGAAGTCCTCCGCGGTCTGGTTGTCGAAGATCTTGGCCTTGGCGGCGATGTACTTCTCCATGGACCCGAAGCGGTCGATATGGTCCGGGGTGATGTTGCACACGCCCGCGGCCTTGGCGTGGAAACGGACGTTCCCTTCAAGCTGCAGCGCGGCGGTCTCCGCCACGATCACGTCCCCGGGCTTCGTCTCCATGGCGTGAGCGGAGATGGCCACGCCGATGTTGCCCAACACGAAGGTCTTGCGGCCGCTGGCCTTAAAGATCTCGCCGGTGAGGGTGGTGCAGGTGGTCTTGCCGTTGGTGCCGGTGATGCAGACGAAGTCGGCCTTGGAATATCGGTAGCCCAGCTCGATCTCCGAGATGACCTCGATGCCCCGGCGCTTGGCCTCCACGATGAAGGGGCGGAAGAAGGGGATGATGGGGCTGGGGATCAACAGGTCCACCCCGTCCAAAAGGTCCATGGGATCGTCGCCCAGCCGGACCTCGTAGGCGATGCCGGAGAGGGCGTCGAAAAGCCCCTTGATCTCCGGCTTCATATCGTTGATGATGACCCGATACCCATTCTCGTACAGGAGCCGGGCGGCGGCGATGCCGCTCTTGGCCATGCCCACGATGAGCGCCGTCTTTTGTTGTGCCATAGTTTAAGTACCTCGCTTATTTTGTAAAGATATAGATGCTCAGGGCGCAGCAGACGCCGGTGAGGAGCATATACACAGCCGTGACCTTGGGCTCGGCGACCCCCAGCAGCTCGAAGTGGTGATGGAGGGGCGCCATCTTGAACACCCGCTTACCCTTGCGGAGCTTGTAGGAGCCCACCTGCAGGATGACGCTCACCACCGACAGCACGAAGGGGATGCCCATAAGGAGCAGAAGCAGGGGCGACTTGGAGACCAAGGCCTCCATGGCGATGGCCCCGCCCAGGGCCAGGGAACCCGTATCGCCCATGAACACCCGAGCCGGGTAGGCGTTGAACAGGAGGAAGCCCATGAGAGCCCCTGCCCCGGCCGCTGCATAGACGGCCATGCCGCCGTAGCTGGCGCTCTGGCTGGTCCAGCCCGAAAACCCGCCCAGAAGGGGCATGAGGGCGAACAGGAAGGCGTATCCCAGCTGGACCACCAGGGACGTTCCCGCCGCCAGACCGTCCAAGCCGTCCGTCAGATTCACCCCGTTCATGGTGCCCATGAGCACCAGCAGGGCGAAGGGGATGTAGAGGAAGCCCATGTCCCAGCTCCTGCCAGAGAAGGGCAGGAGGATGGCGGACCCCATGCCGTCGCTCCGATAGAGCCAGGCCGCCGCCAACAGGGAGATCACGAACTGCAGCAGCACCTTCTGATAGGGAAGAAGGCCCATGCTGGTGCCCGTGCTGATCTTGATGAAATCGTCCAAAAAGCCCATGAGGCCGCAGAGGACCGTGACCAGCAGCACCGGCAACACCAGGGAGAACCCCTCCCGGACGCCGATGAGGGCGGCCAGCAGCCACCCCAGCAGCAGGAACACCCCGCCCATAGTGGGCGTGCCCGCCTTTTTCAGGTGGGACTGGGGCCCCTCCTTCCGCTCGCTTTGACGGAAGTCCATGCGCTTCAAAAACCGGATCACCGCCGGGCCGGGGAGGGCCGTGAACAAAAATCCCAGCAGCGCCGCCAGCAGCAGCTTATGTACCGAGGCCATGGGTCCCCTCCCGGAGGTAGTCCTCCACGATCTCCCGATCGTCGAAATGGTGCTTGACGCCGTTGATCTCCTGATAGGTCTCGTGGCCCTTGCCCGCGATGACGATCACGTCCCCCGGCTGGGCCATATCCAGGGCGTAGTGGATGGCCTTACGCCTGTCCTCGATGATGACATAGGCCGCGGCGGTCCGGCGGATGCCCTCCTCGATGCTGTCGATGATGGCCATGGGGTCCTCGGTCCGGGGATTGTCGCTGGTCACCACGGAGAAATCCGCATGCCGGCCGGAGATCTCGCCCATGATGGGCCGCTTGCCGTGGTCCCGGTCCCCGCCGGCGCCGAAGACGGAGATGAGCCGGTTCTTGGCGAAGCCCCGGGCCGTGGTGAGCACGTTCTTCAGGGCGTCCGGCGTGTGGGCGTAGTCCACGTATACCGCGAAAGGACGGCCGAAGGTGTTCGTCGCCTGGAGCCGACCCACCACGCAGGGGAGCTTTTCCAGGCCGGTGCGGATGGTTTTGAAGGGGATGCCCGCCGCCTGCATGAGGGCCGCCGTGCCCATGGCGTTGTACACGGAGAACAGGCCCGAGATATGCAGATCCACCCGCCCGTCGCCCTTGGGGGTGAACAGATGGAAGGAGGCCCCGGCGGTGGTGATCTCGATGCTCTTGGCGTAGAAGTCGCCGCCCTTGTAGATGCCCATGGTCCATACGGGGCAGGGCAGGCCCTCGCTCATATAGTCCGCCGCCGGGTCGTCGTCGTTGACGATGGCCAGGTCCGTCTGGTAGAACAGCTTCTTCTTGGCCGCCCGGTAGGCTTCAAAGGTCTTGTGATAATCCAGGTGGTCCTGCGTCAAATTGGTGAACAGGGCCGCCTTGAAGCGGATGCCCGCCACCCGGTTTTGGGCCAGGGCGTGGCTCGATACCTCCATGATGACCAGGTCTACCCGCTGCGCTACCATGTGATCGAGGAGCCGGAACAGGTCCACGGACTCGGGGGTGGTGCGCTCGGTCTCCACCACTTCGTCGCCGATCAGGTTGTGGATGGTGCCGATGAGGCCCACCTTGAGGCCCGCCTCCTCCGCCACGGCTTTGACCATATAGGTGGTGGAGGTCTTGCCGTTGGTGCCGGTGACAGCCAGCATGGTCATCTTCCGCTCCGGATGGTCGAAGAAACAGGCAGCCGACCGGGCCATGGCCTCCCGCCCGTCGGCGACCAGGAGCTGCGGCACGTCCAGGGGCAGCCGCTCCTCCACGATCAGGGCCGCAGCCCCCTTGTCCACCGCCTGATGGGCGAAGCGATGGCCGTCGGTCTTCTCGCCCCGGAGGCAGCAGAACAGGGACCCGGGGATCACCTTCCTCGAATCGTAGGCCACGTCGGTGATCTCCACGTCCCGCTCCGGCAGGCTCACATGCAATTCTTCAGCTATCCTGGATAACAGCATATCTACTCCTTATGGTCATTCTGTCTTGGCGCCGCTAAACTCCACATGGACAGTGGTCCCCTTGGGGATCTCCGTACCCTCGGGGTACTGGGCCATGATCACGGTGCCCGAACTGTTGCTCCTGTCGTAGTCCATGATAAGACCCGCCTTGGTGAGTGCGTCCAGGGCGTTGATCCGGTTCTTGCCCTCCAGCTTGGGCACCTTGGTCATCTCGATCTCCTCCTCCTCCCCCTGGAAGGTGGTCCAGGCGGTGTAGAGGATCACGGGGCTGCCCTTCACCACCATGTTTCCGGGGCTGGGGCTTTGGCGCTGGACCGCGGCGGCCTTCTCGGTCTCCATGAACACTGCGTCAAGGCCTGCGCTCTTGAGGGCAGCGCTGGCCTGCTCCACGGTCATGCCCCGCACGTCCGGCACGGAGACCGCGCTCTCCTTACGGTCCGTGGGCACGGAGAAGTAGGTCAAAACGTTCTTGAGCACCTGCTGTACGTAGGGAGCGGCCACGGTACTGCCGTAAACCACGGGGACCTGGGGTTCGTCCACGATGATCATGCACAGGTAATCCGGATCGTTCGCCGGGGCAAAGCCCACGAAGGAGGCCACCAGCAACGTGCTGGACACCTTCCCATTCTCGTCGTACTTCTGGGAGGTGCCGGTCTTGCCGCCTACGCTGTAGCCGGGGACAGCCGCGTTCTTGCCGCTGCCCGAGTCCACCACGCCGGTCAGATACTTGCGGATCAGGGCGGAAGTGTCGGGGCTGATGACGGTGCGGACCACTTCCTTCTCGTGGTGCTCCAAAACGGTGCCGTTGGAGGCAACCACGTCCTGGACGTAGTAGGGCTTGAGGAGCTCCCCGCCGTTGATGGCAGCGCACACAGCCATGGCCATCTGCAAGCCCGTACAGGAGATGCTCTGCCCGAAACCGATGCGGGCCAGGTCCGTGTCCCGGATGTATTTCCGATGGGTCACCTTGCCGGTGGTCTCGCCGCCGATGCCCACGCCCGTCTTGTCGTTCATGCCGAAGGCGTAGATGTACTCATAGAATTTGTCCGTACCCATCTTCAGCGCCATGGACATGAAGGCCGGATTGCAGCTGTTCTGCACCGCCTGGGCCAAGGTCTCGCTGCCGTGGCCCTTGGTCTTCCAGCACTTGATCTTCTGCCCCAGCACGTTGAGATAGCCGTTGCACTTGAAGGAGGTCCGATCGTTCACCGTGCCGGAGTCCAGGGCCGCCGCCAAGGTCACCACCTTGAAGACGGAGCCGGGCTCATAGGTCTCCGTGACCATCCGTTGCCGGGACAGGTCCAGCAGCGTTTCCGCATCGGCACGGGGCGGATTGTTGGGGTCGATGGTGGGGTAGGAGCTGATGGCGTAGATCTCGCCGGTCTTGGGGCTCATGACGATGCCGTAGGCGTATTTGGCCAGGTTGGTCCTGGCCGCCTCCTCCAGGGCGTTCTGCAAAAAGCCTTCGATGCCCGTGTCCACCGTCATCTGCACCGTGGCGCCGCCGATGGGGGCGATGTAGGAGCTTTCGCCGCCGGGTATCTCGTTGCCGTCCCGGTCGGTCTCGGCGATCTGCTTGCCGTCCACGCCGGAGAGAATGGTGTTATAGCTCAATTCCACGCCGGTCTGGCCGTCGCCGTCCACGTTGGTGAAGCCCAACAGCTGGCCGAACAGGTTTCCCTCGGGGTAATTCCGCTTCACGTCGGAATAGTAGCTGATGGCCCGGTTCTCCTGGAAGGTGACCAGCTGGGCGATGACGTTTGACTCCACCTGGTCCTTGATCTTCACCTGCTGATAGGGCTTGCCGTCCTTGGGATTCAGCTTGGTCATCTTGGCGATGATGGTCTCATAGTTCACGTTGAGCAAGGTGGAGAGGATGTTGGCGATACGCTCCCGGTCCGCATCCTCCGTGATGGCCTGGGGATTCACGCAGACCATGTAGGTGGTGTAGCTCTCGGCCAGCACGTTGCCGTTCCGATCCAGGATCTTTCCCCGCTCCGCCTTGAGAGACAGGGAGCTCTGCCACTGGCGCTGGGCCATCTTGGCGTACTCGGGACCCTTGACGATGGAAACGTAATAGAGGTTGGCCAGGAGCGCTAACAGCAACAGCACGGCAAAGGCGGAAGCCACCAGCAGCTTCCGACGAAGGCGGGATATGCGGGGCCGACGGGCCCGGACCTTCTTCCGCTTCCTTTGCTCCACGTTCTTCCTTTCCCGTGTCAGTTAGTGTCGTTCCAGCTCATGACGCGGCCTACGTTCTGGTTGGCCTCGTTGATGGTGGTGTAGTCGTTCAGGGTGCTCTGCTCCTTCCTGAGCAGGGATATCTTTTCCTTGTAGGAGGAGATGTCGCTCTCCAGGGTGTGGATCTCCGTATAGATCTTGGCGATCTGCGCGCTGCCGCTGATGGTCATGATGGCCGTGGCTGCAATGAGGAACACCGCCAGGATCAGGAGGATCCGGGAGATGACGGGCACCTTGGGTTTCTCCACCTCCACAGCCTGCTGCTCCTCCAGATCCTTCTCCCGGGGCTGGGGGTAGACGGGCAGGTTCTCCGCCGCTTCCTCGATCATGCGGATCTCCGGACCGTTTCGGTGGGAGGGGGCGTAGATGCGGGTCACCGGTGCACCGGTGCCGTTATGCTTCTCGGTGTCGAAGGAAACTTCCATGGACCTTACGCCCTCCTTTCTCTATACGTGTCCTTCGCTGTTCCTATGCCTGGGCCCAGCTTCTCCAATGCCCGAAGCTTGCAGCAGGCGGACCGGCTGTTCTCCCGCTGCTCCTCTTCACAGGCGGTCAGGGGATGCTTGGTCAAGATCCTTCCATAGGGCGTCCGGCCGCAGACGCACTGGGGGCTCCTGGGCGGACAGACGCAGGGATTCTCCGCCGTTTTGAAGGCGGTCTTCACGATCCGATCCTCCAGGGAATGGAAGGTGAGGATGACGATCCTGCCGCCGGGATTCAGCAGATCGATGCATCGATCGACCGCCTCCCGCAGACCCTGAAGCTCCCCGTTGACCTCGATGCGGATAGCCTGGAAACAGCGCCGGGCCGGGTGTTGCTGCTCCTTGTGGCGGAACTTCGATGGAATGGCCCCGGCGATGAGGTCCGCCAGTTCCGTGGTGGTCTCGATGGGCTTTTGAGCCCGCCGTTCCAAGATGCGCCGGGCGATCAGGGGCGAGAAGTGCTCCTCGCCATAGTCCCGGAAGATGCGGATGAGCTCCTTCTCGGGGTAGCCGTTCACCACGTCCGCCGCGGTCAACGCCGCCGTCTGGTCCATGCGCATGTCCAATGGCGCCTCCACCTTGTAGGAGAAGCCCCGGCTGGGCTCGTCCAACTGGTAGGAGGACACGCCCAGGTCCAGCAAAATGCCGTCCACCTTCGTGACGCCCCGCTGCAGCAGCAGGGACTGCATGTGGAAGAAGTTGCCGTGTATGGCGGTGAACCGGTCGCCGAAGGGACTAAGCCGTTCAGAAGCCGCCCTCAGGGCCGTCTCGTCCCGGTCGATGCCTATCAATCGGCCTGTCTCCGGTAGCAGCCTCAAAATGGCTTCGCTGTGGCCGCCGCCGCCCAAGGTGCCGTCCACGAAGACGCCGCCGCGCTTCGGCTGCAGAAGGTCCGTCACTTCCCGGACCATGATGGGCACGTGGTGAAACGCGCCTGTTTCCATGACGGACCTCCTTTCTCCCGCCGCATGGGCATAGGTCCACATATATATACAGAATGTATTATATCGCAAGTCTACCCGTTTGTCAGTACCGAATTGTGATAAAAAGAGAAACTTACAAACAAAGAAGAGGCCGCCATAAGTTCTCGACCTCTTCCTGAAAGTTCTTTGGCTGCGTCTTTCTGACAAGAAAGGCGTGCTTTCAATGGATCCTTATTCCGGCACGTTGGGGGAGTAGCCGAAGATGATGCCGTCGGGCAGGTTGCGGAGCTTGCTCCAATCCTGCTTGGTGCCGCCCTTGTTCAGCCGTTCGCCCATGAAGACCATGCAGGCGGACACGCCGCCGTCCACGTTATAGGCCTGTTGACAACCCAGATCCTCCATGAGATCCGCGAACTCGTTCAGGTTCCAGCCCAGGTTCGCCTTGGGATTGTCGCTGCGGTAGCCGCCCACCACCACGATGAAGTGGCCGGGCTCCCGCATACCGATGCCTACCCGAGGATTGGTTTGATAGAGCCAGTTCCGCTCCAGGGCTTTGCTGTCCGCCTTATTTCCGTCCTTGATGAGGATGGGTCCGAAGGAGATGGAATTTTCCACGCCGCCCTCTGCGATGAGCTGGGCGGAGACGATCTTCTCCTTGGGGATCAGCTCCAAGGCCAGCCGTTCCGGATGCCAGGCCATGACGTCGCCCTTCTTTCCATTGCCGTAGAGGTAGCCGTCCCGAATGAGAACGCCTTTCTTATCCACATCCATGTTCCGGATATTGTCGCCGGTGACCATGAGCACAGCCTTATAACGCCGGGCGATGCCGATGGCATCGGCGGAGGTCATGCCATTGCGGCTTTCATGGCCGAAGGCGGACCTGATCTCATCTTCCCGCATATAGATGTCCGCTACATAGTAGGGAAACTCCATCTTGTTCTTCGTGTTGGTGGAGTGGCCCGTATGCTGGGTGATCTCCATGGACAGGGTGCTGCTCTTATAGCTCCACCGACCGTTTTGTGCGTCCTTCTCCACGATCTCCTCTCCGGCGGTATACAGGCCGTCGTAGGGATCGGGGGTGGCCGTGGGTTCCGGCGTAGGCGCTTCTGTTGGCTCCGGCGTAGGCACATCCGTAGGCGCGGGCGTAGGCTCCGCCGTAGGTTCCGGCGTGGGTGTGGGGGAAGCTGTGGGAGCAGGCGTGAAGGTGGGCTCCGGCGTCTTGGCGGCCTCCACCGCCAAGATAGCGTCGAACTGCTCCGCCGCCGCGGCCTGCCGCTGGTTCAAAGACGCACCCATGTACAAGCCCGCGCAGAGGATGAGGCCGGCCAGGATGGGCACCGCGATGCCTACGATCACCGGAAGCCTGGTCCTAAGCAGCTTCTTGAACAGGATCAACGCTATGAACAGCACCGCCGCCCCTACCAGGGACAGGAGGATGGGCAGCACCACGTCTTTGGTGTTCGCCAGCCGGGGCATAGGGGTGGGCACAGGTGTGGATTGTACCACGGGGCCGCCTACGACGACAGGGGCTTGTGTCGGTTCGACGGCCTGGGTCGGCGCGTTCGTGGGGACCTCCGTAGGAGCCGCCGTGGGGACCTCTGTAGGCTTCGGCGTGGCGGTGGGTTCCGCCGTAGGTTCCGGCGTGGCCGTGGCCGCAGGCACAGGGGTGCTGAGGGCTGTGAAGGAGATGTTCTCCAGCATGTCCCCGGCATTATCCTTTCCTACCACCGTATGATAGGGGATGTAAGTATCCTCCGAATAAGGCTTGTAGTGGAAGGTCCGCAAGGAGGCGTACCCCTCCTCGTAAAGGGCCGCCGCCTGCGCGTAACCTGCGGAAAAATCGTATTTAACACCGTTTTTATCGCCGCTCTCCACGGCAAAATACACCTTCTTCAACCAAGGGCTGTCCTTGAACCGCTTGAAGATGCCGGTGAAGACGGAGTAGGAAACTTCCGCCTCAGCCATGAGGGGAAAGTGCCGGTTTTTGCCGTGGGTCACGATGACGGCAGGTTTATACTCCTGGATAACGTTCAGCAGCTCCCGGGACACGTCACTGTCCTTCTCCCAGTTACTCTTAAGGATGTCGCTGTCCAAGGACCGCTTGCCGGAGGTTTCTAAAAAGATGGGTTCATTATGGACTCCCAGCTTCCACAGCGTACGTAAACATTCCTCCTGTCGTCCCCGGTTGTACGGATTCAGATACACCACCTGCACGGGAACGCCCTGATTGACCAAAGTGGGCAGCAGACCGCCGAAGCAGGAAAGCTCCTCTCCGGGCCAACCCGCGATGATCATGACCGCGGGATTTTTCAGCGGCGCCTCAAACTGAGGCAGATCATTCGGCAGTTCACCCGCCGAAAAGGCGGAAATCTCGCTGACGAAGCCGTCCTGTTTGAAGAGCAGGGTGTAGCCCGTGACGCCCTCCTGGGGCACGGGTATGTACTCGTACAGCCGGGTGGCGGTATGGTCCTCGGTGGATACAGCCTTTTTGTCCTTATCCAGCCAGGTGAGCTTCACGGAGGCCGGCAGCTTTTGCCAGGCGATATAGGCATAGCCGATATCCTCGCTGCCGAACAGGGTCACGGACTCGCCCATGTTATAAGAAACGCGGGTGTTGTAAAAGCCGTCGTTTAGGCGAAAAGCGTACTCGGCGTGCTTCTCGTCCTGGACGGTCATGACCTCCCGCATGTCCACCGCCTCGTTCTCGGATTCAGCCATTGAAAATACGGTATTGCCCGCCAGGATCAATACCGTAAGGAGCAGTATGCAGCTGATGCGCAAAGCTTTCTTCATACGCTTAGAATATCCGCATGGGGACCACCAGATAGAAATAATCCTCACTGTTGACAGGCCGTATCACACAGGGGTTGATGGGGCTGTTGCACTCCAGGTACACCTTGTCGTCCTCCACATTTTTGAGCACGTTCAGGACGAATTTGGGGTTGAACGCGATGTTCAGCCCATCGCCCATGACCTGGGCCGTGATCTCATCCTCTATCTTGCCCACCACGCTCTCGGCCTTGACGGTCATGTTTTCAGCGCCTATCTTAAAGAGCACGCTGTTGTTCCCGTCCCGAGAAACCAGCTGAGCCCGATCCACGCTCTCCATGAGGGCGTCCCGATCCACCAGGACCCGGGTCTTGCAGGCCTTGGGCAATATACGCTTATAATCGATGTAATCGCTGTCGATAAGACGGGAAATAAGGATCGTCTCCCCCATATCCGCCTTCATATGGGTGCGCGAGAAGGTCAAAGCAGCAGAGCCTTCTCCCTCCTCCAGCATGCGGCCGATCTCAGAGATGGTCTTGCCTGGGACCACCACCCGCTTTTCAGGAGCGTCGTTCTCGATGAACATGGTGTTTTTGGCGAACTGGAAGGAGTCGGTGGCCACCATGGATAAAGTCTTGCCCTCGGTTTCCAGCAGCACGCCGGCCAGGGCCGGATGGGCGTCGTCCAAAGCCACAGCGAAAGCCGTGTGCTCGATGATCCGCTTGCCCTTTTCCCGATCGAAGGCGATGGTGAAGGTGTCGTCCCCATCGAAGGTCATGAGCGGAAATTCCTCGTACTCCATGCACTGGAGCTGGTTCACGCTCCGACCGCAGCGGATGGTCAGAGTCTGTCCGTCCAAAGAGAAGAAAGCGTTGCCGTCGGGAAGCTTGCGCACGATGTCGGAGAAGATGCGCCCCTTGATGACGCACTCTCCCTCCTCCTCCACGGAGGCGGCCAACCGGCAGTCCTTCTGCAGTGTCAGATCGGAACAGCGAAGGAGCAACCCCTCCTGATCCGCCACTATCTGGACGCCCTCCAACACGGGCATGGCGGAGCGCACGGGCAGAGCCTTGACGACGGACAGGACGCCGTCTTTCAATATGTTTGCATTTACGTTGAATCTCATATATTTGACCTCACTTTATGCCAGAATAGCATGGTTTCTTCTCTTTCTCAACCCATGATCATCCGATTTTACAGGATGTTGAAATTTGAAAAGGGAGAGTAAATTATGATTTATTTTATAGCAGTAGTTTTAGTAGGCCCTGTGTTCGGTGGGGATAAGGATCAAAAATCCCTTCTTCAGGGGGAAAAAACTGTGGAGGAGGGTGTGGTTATCCCGTGGATAAAATCTAAAACGATGCCCGCTGTCCCCGCTTTCCTTTCTGTCCACAAAATCTGTCCACTGTCTTTCCACCGCTGTGGATGAAGGAGTATCTTCCTTTTATCCCTCGGTGATCTTCTTGCGGATATCCTCAAGGCCTCGCCGAAACTCCCCGTCCTCCTTCATCATGGTCTCGATCCGGCCGCAGGCGGAGATGGCGGTGGTATGGTCCGTCCTGTCGAACAGAAGGGCGATCCTTTTATAGGGCAGGGAGAGCATATCGTGGCAAAGATACATGGCGATCTGCCGGGGCACCACCACCTCCTTGTCCCGGCGTTGGGACATAAGGCTCTGGAGAGTGATGTGGTAGTAATCCGCCACGATCTCCTTGATGCGGGTGGGCGTCACGTCCACCTTCTTGTCCTCGGGCAAAAGGTCTTTGAGGGCCTCTCTTGCCAGGGCCATTGTGACGGGCTCTTCCTTTAAATTGGAATAGAAGAAAACCTTGGTGAGACTCCCTTCCAGCTGACGGATGTTGTTGGGCACGTGCTCGGCTATGAACTGGATGATGGAATCGTCCACCACCTTGCCCTCCTGCTGGGCTTTATTACGCAAAATGGCGATACGGGTCTCCACGTCCGGTTCTTGGATATCGATACTGAGACCGCCCACCAGCCGGGAACGGATGCGCTCCTCCAAATTAGCGATCTCCTCCGGAGGACGGTCGGAGCTGATGACGATGCCCTTTCCGGCGTTGTGCAGGGTGTTGAAGGTGTTGAAAAATTCCTCCTGGACGGATTGGCGGTTGGCGATGAACTGGACGTCATCGACCATCAGCAGATCCACGTTGCGGAAACGATGCCGAAACTCCGCGTTCTTGCCCATGCGGATGGCCTCGATGAGTTCGTTGGTAAAGGTTTCGCTGGTCACGTACAGGACTCGCGCCGTGGGAAAGTTTTGCTTTACGGCATGGCCGATGGCGTGCATGAGATGGGTCTTGCCTAAACCGACGCCGCCGTAAAGGGAGAGAGGATTATAGACCCGGCCGGGGGCTTTGGCCACGGCTTGGGCGGCAGCATGGGCGGAGCGATTGGAGTTGCCCACCACGAAGGTGTCGAAGGTATACCGCGGGTTCAAAGCGTAGACGCTTGGGGTGGTGGTGTCTTCGCTTACGTCAAAATCCCGGCGCTGGTCGGGCAAAATGAGCATCACGTCTACGATCTGGGTATTGGCCTGTTTGGCGCCCATGCGCACGGTGTCCTTGTAATATTCGGTGATGGTGGACTTGGTGGCGTCGTCGGGACACTGGAGGATCAGGATGCCATTTTGGATAGTCACAGGCTCCAAAACCTCGATCCACCGATTGAAGCTGAGAGAGGACATCTCTCGCCGAATATTTTCACGGGCCAGGGCCCAAATGCCTTTGATCTGTTCCATTCCATATTCTCCCTAAGTATACTTAAGCTCATATATAATAGCAGAGAAAAACCCAAAAAGCAAAGCTTTTTTCAAGGAACGGCGGAGAAAAACACCCTTGAACAATATATATGGAGAGGATGTTTTTTTACACACAACATATAGTTATCCACATACTTATACTTCTCTCTTTCACTGTAAAAAATAAGATGCTTTTATATAATAATCCTTTTACAATTTACTCTCTTGCGGCCAGGGAGGCTTTGCGGTATAGTATGCTAAAGGAGAATGTGAAAGTATGCCCTATTGGTACCGGCCCATCGTCAATTCAGACCTGATCGGGGAAAGGATAACCATCCAGCTGCCCGGATTTTCCGGCGGAAAAGCGGAGAAATGCCTCATCCACTATATCACCCTGGGAGAAGGGGAGCCGCTGCTGCTGGTTCACTCCCTTGGGCAAAGTCTGTACACCTGGCGGGATCTGATCCCTTTGCTGGCGGAGAAATATAATGTGATCGCCCTGGACTTGGTGGGCCATGGTTTTTCCGGTCGGCCCGTATCCATGAATTACTCCATGGACGAGATGGCGGACACCCTGGTGGAGTTTGTCAAGGTTTTGAAACTGGACCACGTCCACGCCGTAGGCGCGTCCATGGGCGGCATGTATCTCTTGCGGGCGATGACCCGGTTTCCGGAGATGTTCGACAAGGTGACGGTCCTCTGTCCCGGCGGGATCACCAAACAGATGCCTCGAAAGATCCGGCGCATGGCGACCCCCTTCATCGGCCCCTTCGTTCGGGAAGGATACACCAAAAAGGATGTGAAAAACGCTCTGCAGCTTTGTTATTACGACAGCACCGTGCTCACGAAGGAGGTGCTGGACGAATATTTCGAGACATTGGACAGTTACTCCTCCCGGCAGGCCCTCATGTACTGTCTTCGAAATTTCGACGAGGAGCTGGTATGGGACGGGCTCAAAACCTCCGAACATCCTGTGTTCGTCCTTTGGGGCGAGGAAGATCGGGTGCAGCCCTTCGAGAATTTAGAGAAGGCCCGGCAGGCGTTGAAGAAGGGAGATTTTTTCTCTGTGCGGAACGCAGGGCACTTTTTCCAGGAGGAGAAAGCGGACGTTCTGTCGGATATGATCGATAAATACATCCTCTATGGGGAGGACGGCGTATGATCGACACCTTTGCTCTGGGTGACAGAGTGATTTTGAAAAAGCCCCACGCTTGCGGGGAAAACCTATGGCAGATCGTGCGGGTAGGCGCGGATGTGAAGCTCAAATGCACCGCCTGTGAACGGGTGATCATGCTGGATCGACTGGAATTCATGAAGCGCGCCAAGAAGCTGCTGCCGTCGGAGAAGGACGAAGAATGCTGACGAAAAAGGATAAACAGGATATGATGAAGCTGGTGGCCCGTCGAAACGAGCATTTGAAGGGCAGCCGGTTTTGGGACGTTTTGGAGTATATCATCACGCTGCTCATGATGATGGTGCTGGCTTTTTCCATCCGTGCGGTCATCTTCGAGCCCATGCGGGTGAAGGGGTCCTCCATGCTCAACACCCTCCAGCCCGGGGACTACATGGCGGTGGAGAAGCTAAGTTACATCGTCAAGCCCATGAAGCGGGGGGACGTGGTCATCTGCTACTACCCAAACAACGACGAATATACCTGCGTCAAGCGGGTCATCGGCTTTGAAGGGGATATCATCACCATCGAGGGCGGCATCGTCAGCGTCAACGGCGTGCGGCTTCAGGAGGATTACGTGACCACAGGGCTCACCTCCCGGCATGACGGGACCTATGAGGTGGAGCCGGGCTGCGTCTTCGTCATAGGCGACAATCGCCTGGTATCTCGGGACAGCACGGACGGTTCGGTGGGCAGCATCCCCACGGAACGGATCATCGGTCGGGTGGATCGGGTGCTGCTGCCCTTCTCCCGGGCCAAAAAGATCGAAAGCATCGAGTACGGCGTATGAAGAGCGAAGGCACGGCGCTCCGGCGGGAAACCTTTCGCAAGCTCCACCGGCATCATAATATATGGCGGTGGGCCTTCAGCACGTTTCTGGCGGCGCTGTTCATGTCCTTCGTGTGCTTCGTTTGGTTCGACTGGGTGAAGCTGGGCAACGATTCCATGTCGCCTACCCTCAAAAAGGGAGACCTGGTGCTGGTGGATCGGCTCTATAAGTACTGCTATGGGATCGAGCGCACGGATATGGTGGCCTACTATCGGCCCGGCACCGGGGAGCTGCTGATCAAGCGGGTGGTGGCCACGGCCGGCGAAACCGTCAGCGGCCATACCGGGGCGGTGTGGATCGACGAAAAATACCGGCTGAACGAGGACGAGTACCGCGCCATGAATACCGGCGATTTCGATGCCGTCACGGTGCCGGAAGGATGTGTGTTCGTGCTCTCCGACGATCGGCAGTATTTAGAGGACAGCCGGGAGGAGGACATCGGCTGCATCGCCCTGGACGACATCATCGGCGTCATGCACATCAAGCTTTTGCCGTCGTTCGTATTGTATGAATGAGAGAAAAGAATAAAAGCAAGCACCCAATCTTGGAAGAAAGGGTGCAAGCTCAAAGAACTGTACATAATAAAATACGAGTTTAAAAAGCCCAAGATCCCTTCTTGAGCTTTTTTTGCGAGAAGAATATCCTTATTTATCCGTGTGCACGTCCACCTGCTGGTGAGCCAGGGGCAGCGCATTCTGCGTGAGCGTCTTCTGAACGGCTTCGTTGAGGCCGAAGTAGACGGTCCAGTAGTCGCCGGATTTAAACCAGGTGCGAAGCTTGAAGGTGGGCAGGCCTCCTTCGGTGACGGTGACCAACGCTTCGGGAGCGGGATCGGTGAGGACCAGATCGTTCTCTTTGGCGCACTCCAGGAGCAGGTCGCAAACCTTTGCCTTGTCGGCGGCGGGACTAAGGGTCACGTCGATGTCGAGACGCCGAATATCGTTCGCGTTCAGGTTCTTGATGGCGGCGTTGGCAAGGGCGCCGTTGGGCAGGGTGATCTGCAGGTTGTCGGCGGTGGCGATGACGGTGTAGAACAGGGTGATCTTCTTCACCGTACCCTCATGGGCGCCGTCGCTGATATAGTCGCCCACCTTGAAGGGACGGAAGATCATGAGCATGATGCCGCCTGCCAGGTTCGAGAGAGATCCTTGCAGCGCCAGGCCGACGGCCAGGCCGCAGGAGCCCAGAACGGCCAGGATGGAGGCGGTGGGCACGCCCAAGGTGGTGACGGCCATCAGGATGACCAAGGCGTAGCCCAGCACCTTTACGGCGCTGGCCGTGAAGGTTTGCACCTCCGGAGCCAGCTTCTGGATGGGCTTGGCTTTCCTGACCATCTTCACGATCTGCTTCACCAGCCACAGGCCTACGATGAGGATCAGCAGGGCGGCCACGATCTTCATAGCCAGCTCCGCAATGCCGGTGCCTACCAGGGCACCCAGGTTCAATTTGTCTTGCAGCATTGTTTCATTCCTCCTTATTATTTTTCATCATCATGAAACGACGATGTTGACGATGTTTTTGACCACGATGACCTTGCGGACGGTCTTGCCGGCCAGGAAGGGCTGGACTGCGTCGGCCGCCATGGCCGCCTGCTCTACCGCCGCCTTGTCGAGATCCGCCGGCAGGGAGAGACGGGCGCGGACCTTGCCGTTGATTTGGATGCCGTACTCCACGGTGTCGGCCACCAGCGCGCTCTCCTCGTAGGTGGGCCAGGGGGTCCTGTACAGGGGTGCGTCAAAGCCCATGAGTTCGTTCATCTCCTCCGCGATATGGGGTGCGAAGGGGTCCAGGAGCAGGAGGAGGGTGTGAAGCTCGTCCCTCGTGATGCTGCCCTTGGCGTAAAAATCGTTGACCAGGGACATCATGGCGGCGATGGCCGTGTTGAACTTCATGTGCTCGATGTCGTCGGTGACCTTCTTGACGCAGGCGTGGACCTTGCCGCGCATATCCTTCGATTCACCTGCGCCCTCGATCATGTCCTGAAGCCGCCACACCCGGTCCAAGAACCGCTTGCAGCCGTTGGCGCTCTGCTCGCTCCAGGGGGTGGCCGCCGTGTAATCGCCCATGAACATGACGTAGGTGCGAAGCGTGTCCGCGCCGTAGCGGTCGATGACGTCGATGGGATCCACCACGTTCCCCTTGGATTTACTCATCTTTTCCCCGTCGGGGCCCAGGATCAGGCCCTGGTAGGTGCGCTTGGCGTAGGGTTCGGGAGTGTTGACCTCCTGGATGTCGTAGAGGAACTGGTGCCAGAACCGGGAGTACAGGAGATGGCGGGTCACATGTTCCATACCGCCGTTGTACCAATCCACGGGCATCCAGTATTTCATCTTCTCCTTGTCGCAGAAGACTGTATCGTTGTGGGGGTCGATGAACCTGAGATAGTACCAGCTGGACCCGGCCCACTGGGGCATGGTGTCGGTCTCCCGCCTGGCGGGACCGCCGCACTTGGGACAGATACAGTTGACGAAGGACGGGATGCGGGCCAGGGGGCTTTGCCCGTCCGTGCCGGGCTCGAAGTTTTCCACGTCGGGAAGGGTGAGGGGCAGCTCTTCATACGGTACCCCAACGGTACCGCACTTCGGGCAATGGATGAGGGGGATGGGTTCGCCCCAGTACCGCTGGCGGTTGAAGGCCCAATCCTTCATCTTATATTGAACGCCCTTGCGGCCGATGCCCTTCTCCTCCAGATACCGGAGCATGGCGGCGATGGAGTCCTTCTTATTGTCGTAGGCGTTCAAAAAGTCGGAGTTGATCATGGGCCCGTTGCCGGTGTAGGCGCCTTTCTCGATGTCGCCGCCCTCGATGACGGGGATGATGTCCACGCCGAACTTCTTTGCAAATTCCCAGTCCCGCTCGTCGTGGGCGGGCACGGCCATGATGGCGCCGGTGCCGTAGCCCATCATCACGTAATCCGCGATGAAGATGGGGATCTCCTTATGGTTCACGGGGTTGACGGCGGTGAAGCCCAGAAGCTTCACGCCGGTCTTGTCCTTCACCAGCTGGGTCCGTTCGAACTCGGTCTTCTTGGCGCAGGCAGCCCGGTAGGCCTCCACCTCGGCCCAGTTCCCGATCCGATCCTTATACTTGTCCAGGAGCGGATGTTCCGGGGCCATGACCATGAAGGTGACGCCGTAGAGGGTGTCGCAGCGGGTAGTGTATATCTCCAACGCTTCGGGAATACCCTGGATGGTGAAATTCACGAAGGCGCCGGTGGACTTGCCGATCCACTCGATCTCCTGCTGCTTGATGGAGTCGGGATAGTCTACGGTGTCGAGGCCCGAAAGGAGCCGGTCGGCGTATTGGGTGATTTTGAGATACCACACGTCCTTGGGCAGCTGGATGACGTCGCTATGGCACACGTCGCATTTGCCGCCTTGGGAGTCCTCGTTGGAAAGGACCACCTTGCAGTGGGGGCAATAGTTCACCAAGGTCTTGGCCCGGAACACCAACCCGTGCTCGAAGAGCTTCAAAAAGATCCACTGGGTCCACTTATAGTAGTCCGGCAGGGAGGTGGAGATCTCATGGCTCCAGTCGAAGGAGTAGCCTACCCGCTTCATCTGGTCCTTGAAGTGCTCCACGTTCCGGGTGGTGATGATATGGGGATGGGTGTTGGTCTTGATGGCGTAGTTCTCCGCGGGCAGGCCGAAGGAGTCAAAGCCCATGGGGAACAGGACGTTATAGCCCTCCATGCGGCGCTTGCGGGAGATGACCTCCAAGCTGGTATAGGCCTTGATATGGCCCACGTGCATACCCGCGCCGGAGGGATACGGGAACTCCACCAGGCCGTAGAACTTGGGCTTGGTGTAGTCGTCCGTGGCCTCGAAGGCCTTTTCCTCCGCCCAGCGGGTTTGCCACTTGGGCTCGATAACTTTGGGATCGTAGATATTCGCCATGACTGCCTCCTGAAAAAAGGTGTGATACACAAGGTTTCTAATCTATAAATGTATAACCTTTGTGAGCTTTTGTCAACAAACTTTACAAGGCAGGGCAGTTGTGATAAGATGAAAAAAACGCTGCGGGAGGCCCCGTTTCATGCATCCATTCCTCCATATTGGAAATATTTCTTTGCCCATGTACGGCCTGTGCACCATGGTGGGGACCGTGTTCGCCCTGCTGGCTGTATTCCGGCTGCGGAAGAAGGGCTCGCCCCTTTCCGAGGACAATCTGCTGGATGCCCTCATCTGGGCCATCGTGCTGGGGTTCGTCTGTGCCAAGCTCCTGTACTTCATCGTGGACCCGCCCCGGATGCCCCACAGCTGGTCGGAACTTTGGGACCTGATCTCCGCGGGCCTGGTCTTCTACGGCGGGCTCCTGGGCGGGCTCCTGGGATTGGTGTTCGTCAGTTTCAAGACGAAGAAGAACATCGTCACCTATACGGACCTTATGGCCCCTTGCTTCTGTTTGGCCCACGCCGGCGGGCGCATCGGCTGCCTCATGGCGGGCTGCTGCTATGGCATGGAATACACCGGTCCCTGCGCCGTGGTGCTGGACGGGGTGTCCCGTCTGCCTACCCAGCCCATGGAGGCCATCTTCCTGGTGATCCTCTCCGGCATCCTGACGGTCATTTTCCTCAAAAAGCCCAATCGGGGCACGGTGACGGGTTGGTACATGACCCTGTATGCCGTGTGGCGGTTCGTCATCGAGTTCTTCCGGGACGATTTTCGCGGCAACGTAGGGACCCTCTCCACCAGCCAGTTCATCTCCCTGTTCATCTTCGCCCTGGGCATCTTCCTGCTGGTCCGCAGCCGCAGGGCGGTGAATGATTTTATTTGAAAGGATTGAAAGCGGACGGCTTTTCTTGTAAGAAAAGCCGTATAAAAGAACTTTTAAGAAGGAGTGTGGCTTACATGCGTGATAGCTGCACTTCTTCTTAAGTTTCTCTTTTTCAGCCGCTTTTTCTCTTTGTAGAAAGAAAAAAAGCGGCAAGACAACAAGGACACCTCCCTCATGTTTCACGTGAAACATTGCAATTTCCGGCGGGGTACGGTATACTGTCTCCATAACCAAATAAAAAGGAGAAATATCCTTGGCCAAGATCATCTGCATCGCCAATCAAAAGGGCGGCGTGGGCAAGACTACCACCGCCGTGAACCTGTCCGCCTGCGTGGCACAACTGGGCAAGCAGGTCCTGCTGGTGGACATCGACCCCCAGGGCAACACCACCAGCGGCCTGGGCGTCAACAAGAACAAGCTGGAGATCTCCATCTATGACGTGCTCATCAACGACGTGGACGCGGCGGACGCAGTCCTGGACACCATGATCGACACTCTGAAGCTCCTGCCCTCCTGTGTGGAGCTGGCCGGGGCCGAGGTGGAGCTGGTGAATCTGCTGGCCCGGGAGCAGCGGTTGAAAAACGCTCTGGCCCCCATCCGGGACCAGTACGATTACATCTTCGTAGACTGCCCGCCGTCTCTGGGCCTGTTGACCCTGAACGCCCTGACCATGGCAGACACCCTGTTGGTGCCCATCCAGTGCGAGTACTACGCCTTGGAGGGCCTCAGCCAGTTGATGAACACGGTGAAGCTGATCCGACGGAGCCTGAACCCCGGCCTGGAGGTGGAAGGTGTGGTCCTCACCATGTATGACGGCAGAACTAACCTCTCTCAGCAAGTAGTGGGCGAGGTCAAGCGGTTCTTTCGGAACAAGGTCTACGACACCATCATCCCCCGATCCGTACGCTTGGGGGAGGCTCCCAGCTTCGGCCTGCCCATCAGCCTCTACGCTCCCAAGAGCACGGGGGCCGTGGCTTACGAGACCTTGGCGTCAGAGTTGGTGGAGAAAGCGTAAGGAGGTATGGCTATGCTGAACAAGAAAGGCCTGGGGCGCGGCCTGGACGCCCTGCTGGAGAGTTACGAGCCGGGGAAGGGCCCGGCCAGCCTGCAGGAGGTATCGGTTTACGATATCGATACCAACCCCGATCAGCCCCGGAAGACCTTCGACGAGGAGAAGCTTCGGGAGCTGGCGTCCTCCATCCAGACCCACGGCATCGTCCAGCCCCTGATCCTCTATCGGCAAGGGAAACGGTATACCATCGTGGCCGGGGAGCGCCGCTATCGGGCGGCCCGGCTGGCAGGGCTCAAGACAGTGCCCGCCGTCATTACGGACAAAGAGGAGCACGAGCTCCAGGAGGTGTCCCTGATCGAGAACCTGCAGCGGGAGGATCTGAACCCTGTGGAGGAAGCGGCAGCCATCCGATTCCTCATGGTCCAGCACAACCTGACCCAGGAGGAGGTCAGCAACCGCATCGGCCGGAGCCGGCCAGCGGTAACCAACGCTCTGCGGCTCCTCAACCTTCCGGACAGCGTCCAGGGGATGCTGAAGACGGGGACCCTGTCTGCCGGACACGGAAAGATGCTGGCGGGACTGGACGATGCGGAGAAGGCGGAGAAGCTGGCGCAGAAGGCAGTTAAAGAGGGCTGGAGCGTGCGACAGCTGGAGGAGGCGGTGCGGCTGGACGCCCTGCCGCGGAAGAAGGTCTCCAAGCGAATGGATCCGGAGGTGCGCCGTACAGCCAGCGCCATCCGCAGCAAGCTGCGGGCCAAAGTAGCCATCGAGGGCGACCAAGAGAAGGGGAAGATCATCATCTCCTACTTCTCCAAGGACGATCTCATGAACATCTGCGACGCCATTCTGGGCGTTGAGGACTGAATGTTTCACGTGAAACCATGACGAAGGAAGAGCTGTGCGCCTATATCGAGCGAGAATATAACGTTCAGCCGGACTACCCCTGGCTGGATTCACCGGAAGGGGCTGTCTTCCGCCATGCCGATAACCGGAAGTGGTTCGCCCTCGCCATGCCCATCCCGCGGCGCTACGCCTACCCCGGCGAGCCCGGCGAGGTGGACGCGGTGAACCTGAAGTGCGACCCGGTCCTATCCGGCATGCTCCGGGGCGAGCCGGGGATCTTTCCTGCATATCATATGAGCAAGGTCCACTGGGTCACCGTCCTTCTGGACGGCTCCGCAGACGATGACCGATTGCGGTTCTTATTGCACCAGAGCTTCGAGTTGACCAGGAGCAAAGATCGGCGGAAAAAGGAGAGGTAAGCGGGTATGGTTGGGCCATTTACAAAGGCAGAGAATTAAAAAGCCGATAATTTACGGATCAGATCGGAAGGGAGACAGAAGATCAATGCCAAAAAACATTCCTTACAGCAGTTTTGTTTCATTTAAATCCAGATGCGAAAAAGCCTTAAGCGCGGTGTTTGGCGCTTGGGCGGTATTTCATTTGCTCTTCACGATGGGCAAATATGTCATAGGCAGGGAGCATAATCTGACAGCATTGAAGATCGACCGCTATATGGGGATCGCAGCGGTACTGCTAGTCGCTGTGTATGTTATTCTGCTTATAACAAAATATCAAAAATATGCAAAAAGCACACTGGGGTCATATCTTCGCTATATCTTTTCCGGCGGAAATCTATGGCTGGTGATCTTGTTTGTTTGGTATTTGATCGCCTGTGCGGCTTTGAGCTCCCGGATGGGCAGCAGCATCTTTACGGCCAACGATCGATTTCTTCTTGATGTTTTCATCAGCTTCTTCGCGCTGTACATGATCTCTTGGAGCAAAACAGTCTACGATGTTTTCATTCATATCCTGATGCTGGTCGAAACGGTGTTCATGATTTGGGTGCTGTATAATATTTTCAGACTCAACGTTCTGAGAGTCCCCGGCGGACAGATAGGTATGGCAGAGAATTACAACTTGATCATAGCTTGCCACAGGAACACTACCGGCGCGTACGCTGCGATATTCTTAATGCTTGCTCTTTATATGATCAGCGTGAAAAAGGGTGTCGTCCGGCTGCTGTATGCAGTTGCGGCTGGTATCCAGCTGTTTCCCCTATATCTTTCTAATTCCAGAACGGCGTATCTTTCTTGCGTCATTGCTATCGCTGTCGCCGGTTTTTTCGCAGTGCAAAGAAAATATACCGGAAAGAACAAGATGTTGCTGTCTCTTGGGTGTGGTATTATCTGCGGGGCCTGCATATACTTTCTGAGATACGGGATCCTCGGCATTTATGACGGTGTCACGCATCTGAGTGAACAGCTTAATATTCCCGTTACAGAGGCGATCCGGGATGTCGATATTACGAACACGAGCGGCCGACTCAAGATTTGGAAAGCGTCGCTACGGGCAATGGTCTTTTCTTTTGAGAGCTTTCTCATTGGAGTGACACCGGCAAGAGTCGAAGGGATGCTGGGGTACATGCAGAATATTGAAAATTATGCACTGTATACCCATAATCAGTTCCTGCAGATGGGCGTGGCCTTTGGGGTGCCCGGATTGTTGTTCTATTGTCTGTGGCTGCTGAAAACGGCAAAACAATGCTGGAAAGTGGCTTTCAAAGGCCGTTACTGGATGATTGCCTGCACGATCCTGATGCTGGTCGTGGCAAACTTGACGGAATCTTATCTGGTCGCATATTTCTATTTCTGTGGCGTCGTGTTCTTCCTTCTTTGTGGTATGATTAAGACGGAAGCAGCGGAGTTAGACGCTTCTGATCCCTCAAAACCACAAAGGACAAAAAGCAAAAAGAAGTGATTCTGCTCTTACAATATAAAAAAGGGATCGTGTAAAAACGATCCCTTTTCCTTGTTATCAGTAAAAGTAGGATCAATCGTTCTTTCGCCCGTGCTGGTACAGCTGCCGGTTGTCCAGGGCCCACTGGCGCTCGGAGAAGCCGCCTTTGACGACGCCGTCCAGGGCTGTGAACATTTCAAAGAGCTGGGCGTCCAGTCGATCCAAGGTGGAGAGGACCTCCGCTTCGGGAAACATGGGGAGCTTGGGGGATCCGAACTCCGGCTGCCCGTGGTGGGAGAGGAGCATGTGCTCTAAGAGGATGGCTGTCTCCTCGGGGATCTGCAGCAGCTCCGCTGCGGACCGGACTTCGGCCATGCCGATGTTGATGTGTCCCAGCAGCTGCCCCTCGGCGGTATAGGCGGAGGCCACGCCCAGCTTGCCCGTAGCGAGCTCCGTGAGCTTGCCCATGTCGTGGAGGATGGCCCCGGCCACGATGAGCTCAGCATCCAGCTTGTCGTACCTGGCGGCCACAGCCTTGCCCATGGAGACCACGTTCAGGGTGTGCTCCAAAAAGCCGCCCCGGGTGGCATGGTGCAGCTTCACCGCGGCAGGGAAATACAGCATCTCCTGCTTGTGAGCCTTCATGAGATACTGGACCAGGCGTGTTAGGTCCTGGTCTTTGAACGCTTCGGTCTCCCGCCAAAGGATCTCATAGGCCGCGTTGGGGTCCTGGGGCGAGCAGGGAACGATCTTGGACATATCCACGTCGTCCGACTCGTTGGCCTGTCGAATACGCTCGATCTTCAGCTGCTCGCTGTCCTTCCAGATGGTGACCGTGCCCCGGACCTTCACGATGTCCTCGGGCTCGAACATGCCCATGGAGGGACCGTAATTCCAGATCTTGGCCACGCACTCGCCGCCGGCGTCCGCCAGGACCATATCCATATACGCGCCGCCCTTGCTGTCTGTGCGCAGCGCCGCACTCTTCACCATGCAGAAGCCCTCCGTCTGCTGACCGGGGGCGTTAAGGATGCTCATTCTGCTCATGCAAGATCTCCATTCCTTACCAATAGATACATATAGTATAGCAGATTTTTCCCCGATAGCAAATAGGAAGATTGTAGAATGGCGAAAGCTATGCTATACTGCTATACATAGGAGTATGCGCATATGACAGACGGACGGACAACCAAGCCCCTTCTGGGGGAGCGATTCGACTGCGTGGTGATCGGCGCAGGCCACGGCGGCTGCGAGGCTGCCCTGGCGACCGCGCGGATGGGCCTTAGGACGGCTTTGCTGACGCTGAACCTGGACAGCATCGGCATGATGCCCTGCAACCCCTCCATCGGCGGCACCGGCAAGGGGCACCTGGTCCGGGAGCTGGACGCCATGGGCGGGGAAATGGGCCTGGCGGCCGACGACACCCTCATTCAGATGCGCATGCTGAACACGGGCAAGGGCCCTGCGGTCCATTCCCTCCGGGCCCAGATGGACAAGCGCCGCTATCACGAGCGCATGAAGGCCGCTTTAGAAGCAGAAAAAAACCTGACCATCATTCAAAGCGAGGCCGTGGATTTTGAGACCGAGGGCGGCCGCGTCTCCGGCGTGGTCACGGCGGAGGGCTTTTGCTATCCCTGCCGGGCGGCGGTGGTCTGCACGGGCGTATATTTGAAGAGCCGCATCCTCATCGGCGATTTCGTCCGGGAGAGCGGCCCTGCGGGCATGCTTAGAAGCGAGGGCCTTTCGGAGAACCTGGCGCGCTTGGGCATCCCCCTGCGGCGCTTCAAGACCGGCACCCCGCCAAGGGTGAAGCGGGATACCCTGGACTTTTCGAAGATGGCGGTCCAGGAAGGGGACGAGCCAACGTCCGCCTTTTCCTTCCTCCACGGGGAGCTGCATCTGGTGCAGGATAGGTGCTGGCTCACCTACACGAACCTGGAAACCCACCGGATCATCCTCGACAACCTGGACCGGTCCCCCCTATACGCGGGCCGTATCCACGCCACGGGCACCCGCTACTGCCCTTCCATCGAGGACAAGGTGGTGAAATTCGCCGACAAGGACCGACACCAGCTGTTCCTGGAGCCCGAGGGCCGGACCACCCAGGAGATGTACGTCCAGGGCCTGAGCACCAGCCTGCCGGCGGACGTGCAGGAGGCTATGCTCCATACGATCCCGGGTCTCGAAAAAGCGCAGATCATGCGCTACGGCTATGCCATCGAGTACGACTGCCTGGATCCCCAGGCGCTCGATCTAAGCCTCATGGTCAAAGCCGTCCCCGGCCTCTTTTGCGGCGGACAGATCAACGGCAGCTCCGGCTACGAGGAGGCTGCGGCCCAGGGCTTTTACGCCGGGGTCAACGCCGCCCTGTACGTGCAGGGGGAGCCGCCATTCATTATAGGAAGGGACGAGGGGTATCTGGGGGTGCTGGTGGACGATCTGGTCACCAAAGGGACCCCGGAGCCCTACCGTATGATGACGTCGAGGTGCGAATATCGGCTCCTCCTTCGCCAAGACAACGCGGACGAGCGCCTGACCGAAAAGGCTCGGCGTACGGGGCTCATCTCGGACGAGCGGTACGAAAGGCTGCTCGGAAAGCGGGAGAAGGTGGCGGCGGCCCGGGCGAAGCTGGACAGGCGGGTCCCGGCGGACGAGAAGCTGCGGGCCTATCTCGAAAGCGTGGGCGAAAGCGTCCCCCACGACGGGGCTAAGCTGTTTGAGCTGTTAAAGCGCCCCGGGGTCACCTACACGGGACTGCTGGGGCTCTATGGGGACGATCTCGATCCCCTGGACCGGGAGACCATGGAGCAGATCGACGTCATGGCCCGATACGACGGGTATATCGACAAGGAGCGGCGGGAGGTGGCGCGCATGCGGAGCCTGGAAAACCTGCCGCTGCCCGCCACATTCGACTACAATACCCTGTCGGGACTCCGGCTGGAGGCCCGGCAGAAGCTAAACGGGGTGAAGCCGGCGAACATCGGCCAAGCCTCGAGGATTTCCGGGGTCTCGCCGGCGGACGTGTCCGTGCTGCTGGTGGCTCAAAAACGGGGGATGCTATGAGCGAAATGCGGGATATACTGAAAAGAGTCCTGCCCCAGGCGGACGAAAGGGCCCTGGAGCGATTCAAGATCTATCACCGGCTGCTGGCGGAATGGAACGAGAAGATGAACCTGACCGCCATCATGGATCCGGTGGAGGTGGCCGAGAAGCACTTTGCCGACTCCCTGGCGGCCTTGCCCTACCTGAAGGCGGACATGCGGGTCATCGACGTGGGCACGGGGGCCGGGTTCCCCGGAGTGCCCCTGCTCATCATGGAACCCAAGCTGGATATGACCCTGGCGGACAGCCTCCAAAAGCGGCTTACCTTCCTGGACGCCCTGCTCCGAGAGCTGGATCTGAAAGCAGCGCTGGTCCATGGCCGGGCGGAGGACCTGGGCCAGAACAAGCTCTATCGGGAGCGGTACGACGCTGCCACCTCTCGGGCGGTGGCGAACCTGCCGGTGCTTTTGGAGCTCACCACCCCCTTCGTGAAGGTGGGTGGGACAGCCATCGCCTACAAGGGCGACGCGTCGGAGGAGCTGGAAAACGCCAGATCGGCGGCCTTTTTGCTCCACGTGAAGCTCCGCAGCGTGGCCCTCGAATCCCCCTTGGGCAAGCGGTGCCTGATCTTTGCAGACAAGATCGCCCCCACGCCCAAGACCTACCCCCGGAAAGCCGGGACCCCCAATAAAAAGCCTCTGTAAACAAGGAGAAAAGCTATGTACGTGATCGCCGGGCTGGGCAACCCCGGATTGAGCTATCGAAAGACCCGCCACAATATCGGCTTCATGGCCTTGGACGTGATCGCTGAGCGCATGGGCGTGAAGATCAAGGACAAGAAATTTTCCGGCCTTCTGGGTGAGGGCGAGCTCGCCGGGGAGCGGGTGATCCTGGTGAAGCCCCAGACCTATATGAACCTGAGCGGCGACTGCCTCCAGCAGGTCATGCATTTCTATAAGCTGCCGCCCGAGAGGCTCATCGTCCTCTGCGACGACGTGGACCTGCCTTGCGGGAGCCTGCGCATCCGCGCCAAGGGCTCCGCGGGCACCCACAACGGCCTTAAAAGCATCATCGCCTGTCTTAATTCCGAGAACTTTCCCCGCATCCGCATTGGTGCGGGCCAGGACGTGAGCCTGCAGCTCAGGGATTACGTCCTGAAGCGCCCCAGCAAGGACGAGCAGGCCACCTTGGCCGAGGCCTACGAAAAGGCGGCGGACGCGGCCGAGCTCATCGTCAAGGGGGACGTGGAGGGAGCCCAGAGTCGCTTCAACAAGCGCCACGAGAAGAACCCCCGGCAGACCCAGGCGGAAGAATGACGGATCGACTCATCGCACAACTGAAGAAGGACCCGGCGGTCAGCGAACTGCTGTCGGGGCTGCAGGAGGGAAGGGGCCCGGCGGCGGTCTTCTCCCTGCCCGACGCGGCCCGGGCGCCGGTGTTCGCGGCCCTTTCCACGGAGCGGACCACCCTGGTGATCCTGGATACCGAGGCGGCGGCCATTGACCTGTACAACGAGATCAAGGCCTACCGGCCCGACGCCCTGCCCTTTTTGCCCCGGGAGTTGCCTCTCGTTCACGTGCAGGCGGCGGCCCCGGAGCGCCGGAGCCAGCGGCTGGGGGTCCTGTCCCGGCTGGTTTTAGGCGTGCCAACGCTGATCGTGACCTGCGCCGCAGCCCTGATGGAACGACTGGCCCCGCCCGAAGCCTTCATCTCCCAGGTAAAGGTGGTGAAGCGGGGGGACGTTTTACCGCCCCGGACGCTGCTTGCCGACCTGGTATCGGCGGGCTATGAGCGGGTGGACATGCTGGAGGGCCCCGGCCAGGCGGCCCTGCGCGGCGATATATTGGACGTGTTCCCGCCCCAGGGGGAGGACCCCTGCCGGATCGAGTTCTTCGACGACGAGGTGGATCAGCTCCGTTGGTTCGACGTCGCCACCCAGCGCTCCATCTCCCAGACGGATCGAGTGCTGCTCCCGCCGGCCTTCGAGACGCCTCAACCCGGGAACCGGGTCCGCAAGGCCCTGAAAGCTCTCGGCGATCGGGCGGGCTTCGACCGGGAGCGGGAGGACTGGGCGGACGAGCGGCCCACCCTGGGCGCGGACGTGTTGCTACCCCTGCTGTACGAGGAGGAGGCCTCCCTCCACGACTATCTCCCCCGCGATTGCTTCCGGCTGGTCATGGAGCCGGACCGCGTCCTGGAGGAGGGCCGGACGGCCCTGACCCTGTTTTTGGAGTCCGTCACCGCCATGCTGGAGCGGGGGGAGGGCCATCCCAAGCAGGCGAAGCTCCTGCGGGAGGGCGGGCATCTGAACGAGGCGCTGAACACCCGGCGGACGGCGGCCATCTACGCGCTCTTTCGCACCAGCCGGGAGCTGGAGCACCGAATGCGGGTCAAGTTCACCCTGGAGGGAGCGCCCATGTACCTGGGGGACATGGGGGAGCTCATCCGGGAGCTGAAACGGTTCCGGCAATCCGGCGGCAGCGCCCTTTTATACGGCGGCGAAAGCGCGGACGCCCTGCTCCAAAGCCTGCAGGACGAGATCCGCTGCGCCATAACGGACGAATTAAATAGAGATTTGGAGCCCGGGGAGGTGCTGATCCTCCGGGAGAGCCTGCCTCGAGGCTTTTTGTGCCCGGCCCAGAAGCTCATGGTACTCACAGGGGCGGAGCTCTTCGGCAAGCGCATGTCCCGGCCTCGGAAGAAGAAGAGCGGCCTCAAGTTCTCCGACCTGACCGTGGGGGATTACGTGGTCCACGAGGCCCACGGCGTGGGCCGGTTCGTGGGCGTGGAGCAGCTGACCGTAGAGAACAGCACGAGGGACTATCTGCTCCTCCTCTACAAGGGCGGCGACAAGCTCTACATCCCCACGGACCAGCTGGATCGGATCCAAAAGTATATGGGCTCCTCGGGCGAGGACGTGGCGCCCCCCTTGAGCAAGCTGGGCGGCGGCGAGTGGCAGCAGAAGGTCCAGAAGGCCCGGGCTGCGGCCAAGAAACTGGCCGTGGACCTGGCGGCCCTATACGCCAAGCGCGCCTCTCTCTCTGGCTTCGCCTTCTCCCCCGACACCCCCTGGCAGCGGAAGCTGGAAAGCGCCTTCCCCTACGAGGAGACCCGGGACCAGCTTCGGTGCATCCGGGAGGTGAAGGCGGACATGGAGAGCCGCCGGCCCATGGACCGGCTCCTCTGCGGCGACGTGGGCTACGGCAAGACCGAGGTGGCTATCCGGGCGGCCTTCAAGGCCGTTCAGGACGGGAAGCAGGCGGCGCTGCTGTGCCCCACCACCATCCTGGCCCAGCAGCATTTCGCCACCGTCAGCGAGCGGTTCGCCGCTTTTCCCGTGACCGTGGGCTGCCTCAGTCGCTTCCAGACCCCCAAGGAGCGGGAGAACGTGAAGAAGGCCCTGGCCACTGGGGAGATCGACATGGTCATCGGCACCCACGCCCTCCTCGCCAAGGATGTGAAATTCAAGGATCTGGGGCTCCTCATCATCGACGAGGAGCACCGCTTCGGCGTGAACCACAAGGAGCAGATCAAGGCCCTGCGGAGCCAGGTGGACGTGCTGACCATGACGGCCACCCCCATCCCCCGGACCCTGAACATGGCCATGACCGGGGT
>JBGVAK010000016.1:0-2661 GCA_045224495.1 Christensenellales bacterium | reverse complement strand
GAAGCCCTGCCGTTGATGCTGGAGCTCGCCGAGGTGGAGAAGAGCACGGCCAGGCTGGCCGACGAGATCGAGAAGACCCGTCGCCGGGTCAACGCCCTCGAATACGTCATGATCCCTCAGTACACCGAGGCCATCCGCACCATCCAGATGAAGCTGGACGAGAACGAGCGCGGGAACCTGTCCCGGCTCATGAAGACCAAGGAGATGCTGCAATCCCAGGCCCAATGAACCTGAATGAGCTGGCACAACAAGGGGGCTTCGCGGCAGGGTATCTGCTGCCCGTGCCCCGATACGAGGAGTGGACGCGCCGCCGAGCAAGCGGCGCGTTTGCGCCGGAGGCGGACTGGATCGAGGGGGACGCGGCGGCAGCCTGGCCTTGGGCCAACGGCCTGCTGCTCCTGATCTGGCCCTACGTTCCCTACGCTCCCGATGCCGGCCTCTCGGGCTACTATCCCGCCTCCAACCAGAGCTATCACGCTATGGTGGGCCTGAAGGAGGTCCTAAAGGGGTTGGGCGTCCGGGCGGAGCGGGCGGCGGTGCCCGTGAAGTCCATCCTGGTGGATTGGGGCTTGGCCGCCTGCCTGGACAGCGACATGCTGTATATGCCGGGTCTCGGCACCCGGTTCGTGATCCAGGCCCTGATGGTGGCTTTGCCCCAGGAGGACTTGCGGTTCACGCCCAAGCAGGCCCCCTTTACGGCCTGCGTCCACTGCGGGCGCTGCGCGCGGGCCTGCCCCGGCAGGGCCATCTCCCCGAAGGGCTATGACTGGCGCGGGTGCCTCCGGGCCTACGAGGACGGGCCGACCATGCCCGAGTGGGTCATGGAGAAGCTCACCTGCCTGCTGGGCTGCGAGGTGTGTCAGGACGTGTGCCCCCTCAACCACTTCATCCGGCCTCGGCCCGTGACCGAGACGGAGAAATCGGCTTTCGACCTTAAAAAGCTCATCGCCGGGGACCTGAAACCGGCCCTTGCCCTCATCGGCAAGAACATGAAGAAGGGCGGCAAGCTCACCGCCCAGGCGGCGGTCCTGGCGGCCAACCAAAACCGCACCGACCTGCTGCCCCTGCTGGAATCCCAGGCCGCCCAAACGGACGGCCCCCTGAAAGATACCCTGCTTTGGGCAATTTCTAAACTTCAATAACTATTTTTTGAGGATATCGCCATGAATGATTTTGGGATCCATGAAATGCTGGAAATGCAAACAGCCTTGCAGGAGAAATACAAAGACCTGTGGAAACCGATCTGTCCCGAACGTGGGCAGGATCAGCTGCTGTGGATGATCGGTGAGATCGGGGAAGTGATCGATATCGTCAAAAAGCATGGCGGCCAAAAGGCATGTCAGGACGCTGAGCTGCGTCAAAACCTTATTGAAGAGATGGCGGACGTGCTCATGTATTATAACGACATCCTGCTGTGCTACGGAATATCGGCAGAGGAATTGAAACGATCCTATACCCACAAATTCGAAACGAACATGAAGCGCTGGTGAATCGGAGTCTATCCGAAAAAGCAGACAGGAAAAAAGGCATGCTGACATATGAAAGAGTATCGATGCGGAATCTGCGGGAGTATCTGAAGCTGTCGATTTCGGAAGATCAGAAGCGTATCCTGGCAACGAGCAACCTGAAAACGCTTTGGCAATCCATCGTTTATATGCCTTTCTCCAAGCTGTTTCTGATTTGTGAGAACGGGCGCGGCGTGGGATACGTGTATCTCTATTGCTACGCAAAAACAAAGAAGTACAACGTAGGCAGATTGCTGGTCGACGAACGCTGTCAAAAGCAGGGGATCGGTAGACAGGCATTGCTGTGGGCGTTGGCGTATCTGTACGCACATCATGCGCCAAGAGTGCTTCTGTCGGTGCATCCTGACAACGCCGCTGCCCGAAAACTGTATGAAAGCGTAGGGTTCCGGTATTGTGAGGGCCATTATTGGGGCAAGGAAATGGTGATGATGCACCAACCCGAATCGGTCAAGGATAGAACGAAATAAGAACGGATATTCTACGAGCCAAATTGCGGGCAATTTCCCACTTGAAAAATGCGGACCGATAGGGTATAATGCCTCTTGCGTGCCAGACGGGGAGGTAGCGGTGCCCTGCACCCGCAATCCGCTATAGCGGGGTTTCATCCCCCGTTTGAGGCTCGGCGCTGTGGTGACTGCCGTGCGTACGGAGCATTGAATCGTGGGACTCGTGCAACGGAATGACTGTGAACCGTGTCAGATCCTGACGGAAGCAGCACTAAGCGGACCCTTCCGTGTGCCGCGAGGTCTCCTGCGAGGAGTCATCGGCAATCGGTAAGACGGTAGCGACCTGTCGAGAACGGGGTGCACGCATTTGAAAAAGGACGGCCATCGCCGTCTTTTTTCATTGATATGCTCTGTAAGCGGAAGGGCTCAATACCCGTAATCCGTGTGCACGATGGAGCCGTCCACAGCGTTGAGGAGCAGAGTCTCCTGCATCGTGGTCTTGTCGTTCCGGCTGCTGTCCGGCCGCTGCCAGGGGTCGAAGTACACGGCGTAGCAGGGCATCTCGTAGTAGTCGTCGCTGTTCGGCGCGTGGAGGGTGTAGGTGGTGAGGCCGATCCTGTAGATCTCCACGTTCAGCTTCAGATCCGGCTCGTTCTGCTTCAGGTCCTGGGCCCACCGGGTGAGGCCGT
>JBGVAK010000015.1:0-31748 GCA_045224495.1 Christensenellales bacterium | reverse complement strand
GTTGGAGCCGTCCTTGATGTTGGAGGTCTCGCGGAAGGGGGCGTCGGTGCCGCCGGTGTCGTGGTGGTCGCGGCCCAGGATCACGGGGCCGATCTCGCCGTTGCGGACCATCTCGTTGAACTTCAGGGCGATGTTCATGCGGCCCATGGCGTCCTGATAGAGGATACGGCACTGGGTGCCCACCACCAGCTTGTTCTTCTTGGCGTCCCGGACCCACACGTAGTTGTCGTAGTCCTGGTAGCGGCGGTTATGGGTCTTGATGTACTCGGCAGCGGCCGCGTCGGTCTTGTCGAGGTCCTCCGGCTTGCGGGAAAGGCAGCACCAGCGGAAGGGACCGTAGCCGAAGTCGAAGAGCTGGGGCCCCAGGATGTCCTCCACGTAGGAGGGGAACACGAAGCCGTCCAAATCGTTCTCGCCGTTCTTGCAGACGCTCTTGACGCCGGAATCGTAGACGGCCTTCAAAAAGCTGTTGCCGTAGTCGAAGAAGTAGGTCCCCCGCTCGTGGAACTTGCAGATCATCTCGTAGTGATGATGGAGGGACTTGTCCACCCACTTGCGGAAGCCCTCGGGATCCTTGTCCAGCATCTCGGTGCGCTCCGCGAAGGTGAGGCCCTGGGGGCAATAGCCGCCGTCGTAGGGCACGTGGCAGGAGGTCTGGTCGCTCATGAGGTCCACGTGGACGTTCTTCTCGTAGAGGTACTCCAAGAGGTCCACGATGTTGCCGTTGTAGGCCACGGCGCAGGCTTCGCCCGCCTTCTGATGATCGAGGGCGATCTGCACGGCCTCCTCGAGGCTGGCGGTCCTGTGGCTCACCCAGCCCTGGGTGTAGCGGGTGTCGATACGGGAGTCGTCCACCTCGGCGATGATGGAGGCGGCGCCGGCGATCATGGCAGCCTTGCCCTGAGCGCCGCTCATGCCGCCGAGACCGGCGGAGATGAAGAGCTTGCCCGCCAGGTTCTTGTCGTTGGGGATGCCCAGCTTCAACCGGCCCGCGTTCAGCAGGGTGTTGAAGGTACCGTGGACGATGCCCTGAGGCCCGATGTACATCCAGCCGCCGGCGGTCATCTGGCCGTAGTTGGCCACGCCCAGGGCCGCCGCCCGGTTGAAGTTCTCCTGATCGTCGAAGGTGCCCACCATGAGGCCGTTGGTGATGACCACCCGGGGCGCCAGCTTATGGGAGTGGAAGAGGCCCAGGGGATGGCCGGACATGACCACCAGGGTCTGCTCGTCGGTCAGGGCCTCCAGGTACTTCTTGATGAGGCGATACTGCATCCAGTTCTGGCAGACCTGGCCGGTCTCGCCGTAGGTGGTGAGCTCGTAGGGGTACAGCGCCACGTCGAAATCCAGGTTGTTGTCGATCATGACCTGGATGGCCTTGCCCTCGATGCAGTTGCCCTTGTATTGGTCGATGGGTTTGCCGTAGAGCTTGCCGGCGGGGCGGAAGCGGTAGCCGTAGATGCGGCCGTGCTCCTCCAGCTCCTGGGCGAACTCCTTGGCCATCTGCTCGTGATGGTCGGGATGGATGTACCGAAGGGCGTTCTTGATGGCCAGGGCCTTGTCCGCCTCGGTCAGGTGGGACTCCCGGCGGGGCGCCCGGCGATAGCCCGGCTCCAGAGCGGGATACTCGGGAAGCTCATAGTCCAGTTCGATGGTTTGCGGTGTGTTGAGATCAGTCATCCATGTGTCCTCTCTTTCGAAAGATTATGAATTGCCGAAATTGGTTTTTCTGCTTGTATTATAGTATTTCTATGATATAATCAAAAATATTTAGTTGATATTTTTGTAATACCTTTTGAGTATGGAGGTGCCCTATGACTATCCGGCAGCTGGAATACTTCTGCGCCACGGCGGAGGAGGGCAGCGTATCCGCCGCCGCCCGCAAACTCCACGTGGCTCAGCCCCCCATCTCCCGGCAGATCGCCCTGCTGGAGGAGGAGCTGGGCACGGCCCTGTTCCGCCGGGGCAACAAGGGCATGAAGCTGACCGAAGCGGGCGAAAGCCTGTACCAGCAGGGGCAGCAGTACATCGCGGACATGGTCCATCTCACGGAGCAGGTCCGCTCCCTGGGCGCTGGGGTCCGGGGCATGGTCCGGGTGGGCCTCCTCTACTCCACCGTCCCCTATGCCCTGCCCTATCTGCAGGCCTACCGGCAGGCCTATCCCCAGGTGGAGCTGTACATTCGCCTGGGCTCTCCCCAGGACCTGATGGCCGATCTCAACCACGGCGCCCTCAACGCCCTGTTCCTTCGAGCCGGGGTCCAGGAGACGTTGTCCCTCAGCGGCCGGGTCCTGGGCGACGACGCTCTGAAGCTCATCGTCACAGCCCGTTCGGACCCCGCCCCGGGCCTGGACCCTATCCCCATCGAGAAGCTCCAGGGCGTGCCCATGTGCCTCCTGAGGAGCGACGACCTCTGGGGCTACAACGAATCGCTGGTGAAGGAGTGCCAGCGCAGCGGCTTCTCCCCCAACATCGTCTGCCAGTGCTACGACACGCCCGTGGCCATGCAGCTGGTCCAGTCGGGCTTCGGCGTCAGCTATCTGCCGGAGAGCATCGTGAAGACCATGCCCCGCTCCGGCATCTACGCCAAGGCCATCGAGGGCCTGACGGAGTCCTTTTTCGTGGTCCTGGCCTGGGATCGGAACGCCTACCACGCCGCCTGCGTGGAGCACTTTTTGCACTTTCAGGAAAACAGGCGAAACCCCTAAAAAAACAAAGCCGTCCCGCAAAAGGAGCGAACGATGTTCGTTAACAAGGCCCGCCGACTGTGCTATGATACAGACGATCATAAAATACGTATTTATAGGAGGAAATGATCTATGGCAAAGCTCGTGGAGACTATCCCTAACTTCAGCTGCAGCCGCGAAAAGGACGAGGCTGCCTACAACGCTCTCGTGAAGACCGCCAACAGCGTGCCCGGCTGCACCCTGTTCGACGCCCAGACCGACGGCAACCACAACCGGTGCGTGTTCACCCTCATCGGCTCCCCCGAGGCCATCGAGGAGGTGGCTTTCCAGCTGACCAAGACCGCGTCCGAAGTCATCGACATGCGCAAGCATCACGGCGAGCACAAGCGCATGGGCGCCACCGACGTGATCCCCCTCGTGCCCCAGATGGACGTGACCGTTCAGGAGTGCATCGACATGAGCAAGCGTCTCGGTCAGCGGATCTGGGACGAGCTTCAGATCCCCTCCTTCCTCTACGAGGACAGCGCCACCCGGCCCGAGCGCCGGAATTTGGCCACCTGCCGCAAGGGCGAGTTCGAGGGCATGCCCGAGAAGCTCCTGCAGCCCGAATGGGCCCCCGACTTCGGCGAAAGGAAGATCCATCCCACCGCCGGCATCACCGCCATCGGCGCCCGGATGCCCCTCATCGCCTTCAACTGCAACCTGGCTACGGACGACGTGGAGATCGCCAAGAAGATCGCCAAGGCCATCCGCGGCTCCTCCGGCGGCTTTAGGAGCTGCAAGGCCATGGGCTTCATGCTGGAGGATCGGGGCATCGCCCAGGTGTCCATGAATATGGTGAACTACGAGGACACGCCCCTGTACCTGGCCTACGAGATGATCAACTCCCTGGCCGAGCGCTACGGCACCCGGGTCATCGAGAGCGAGATCGTGGGCCTGACCCCGGCCAAGGCTCTCATCGACTGCGCCGAGTTCTACCTGAAGGCCAAGGATTTCGACTGCAAGAAGCAGGTGATGGAGTATCACCTGATCGACATGAATCAGAAATAAGGAGCAGGATCATGAAGCTTGCGGATATGACCGTCACCCAGTTCGTGGATACCGTGGCCTCCGACGCCCCCGCCCCCGGCGGCGGCTCCGTGGCCGCTCTCGCCGGCGCTATCGGCGCGGCCCTCACCGCCATGGTGGGGAATTTGACCCAGGGTCGGAAGAAGTACGCCGACTACGCCCCCTTCGCCGCTGAAGTGGAAAAGCAGGGGAACGCGCTCAAGGCGCAGCTTCTGGACGTGATGGACCGGGATACCGATGCTTTCATGCTGGTCAGCAACGCCTTTGCCATGCCCAAGGCCACCGACGAAGAGAAGGCCGCCCGCTCCGCCGCCATCCAGGAGGGGCTCAAGGCCTGCACCAAGACCCCCATGGAGATGATGGAGCTCTGCGCCAAGGCCGCGCGCCTCGCCGCTGACTTTGCGGAGAACGGCTTCAACGATTCCTCCGCCAGCGACCTGGGCGTAGCGTTTTTGAGCCTGTCCGCCGCCATCCGGGGCGCCTGGCTCAACGTGCTCATCAACATCTCCTCCATCAAGGACCAGGCTTTCGCCGACGAGTACCGGACGAAGGGCGAAGCGCTGCTCGCTAAGACGCTGCCTCTCTGCGACGCAGGCTACGAGAAGGTCCTGGGGATGGTGAAATGACCCTCACCCGTCTGACCGCGGCGGATTACGCCACCTCCACCTGGTCCGGCGGCACCACCACGGAGCTGCTGATCCGGCCCCGGGGCGCCGTCTATGCCGAAAGGGACTTCCTCTGTCGGGTGAGCTCCGCCACGGTAGACCTCGATAAGTCCACCTTCACGGCCCTGCCGGACTATGATCGGCTCATCGCCACCCTGGAGGGGACCATCACCCTCCTTCACGACGACGGCCCGGCCCTGACCTTGGCCCCCTTTCAGGTCCACGCCTTCGACGGCGGCAGCGAAACGGTGTCCTTCGGCCGGTGTCGGGACTTCAACCTGATGTTGCGCAAGGGCCAGGCTGCCGGCTCCCTCCGGTCCGTGACCGTTGAGCAGATGACCGACCTGCCCCTGTCCTTCGATACAACGACCGCTCTCCTCTACTGCGTCAGCGGCCATTGCACCGCCAACGACATCCCCCTCTCCCCCGGCGAAAGCCTCCTTATGGAGGACCTCTCTGCCGACGTCCTGGCCCTCCGGGGCCACGCCCAGCTCATGCTGGCGGAGGTCAGCTGCCCCTGACCCCTTTCGCCCGTTGAAAGGGTCCGCACAAAATGGTTCGAACTGATGTGCGAGGACATGGTGAAACGTTGGTGCGAGAAGTGCCTCAGCGAACTGGAAGCCGCCGCGGCGGATCGATCCCAAGGGTTTGGATCATGAGAGGTGTTTTATGAAACAATACTGGAAACCGCTGCTGATGCTGATCCTCTTTGAGGCCGTGGCCGTCACCCTGTGGCTGACGAAGGGCAATTTGTTCTATCTCTTCAACTTCAGCTACATCGGCCTCTCCATCTCCCTGGGGCTCTTCCTGTTCATCCGAAAGCACAGGCATGCCCGGCGCGTCGTGCAGCTGCTGGTGGGCCTGTATATGCTGGTGTATCTGGGGCTCATCTGCCGGGAGAACATGCAGATCGAGGGCTTTTGGTACTACCTGTTCACCGGAGTCTTCGAGGCTGCCACCATCCACTACGCCGTGGCCAAGATCTTCGGTCCCCTGCTGTTCGGTCGGGGCTGGTGCGGCTATGCCTGCTGGACGGCCATGGTGCTGGACTTTCTCCCCTACAAGGTGCTCTCCGGGCCCCGCAAAAAAATCGGTTGGATCCGGTACCTTACCTTCGCCGCCTCGCTGATATTCGTGGCGGCCCTGTTCCTCGCCAAGGTGGGCAACATGGAGCGGATCATGTTCTGGGCTTTCCTCGTCGGGAATGTTCTATATTACGGCGTGGGCGTCGCCCTGGCCTTCGCGTTCCAGGACAATCGGGCCTTCTGCAAATATATCTGCCCCATCACCGTGTTTTTGAAGCCCATGAGCTACTTTTCCCTGATCCGCGTCCGCTGCGACAAGGAGAAATGCGTCTCCTGCGGCAAGTGCAAGCGGGTATGCCCCATGGACGTGGACGTGACGGACAACTCCCGGCACCGCGCCAACGGGACGGAATGTATCCTCTGCATGGAGTGCGTCAAAAACTGCCCCAAGGGCGCCCTGTGACGATCCAAATCGACCTCTGAACCTACCGCATAGACCGACCGTCTTTGACGGTCTTTTTTGTATAGGTGTCTCATTTTTGAGGCACAGTAAGGAAAAATGCGAAAGGACAGACGAGATGAAGCAAGCCGGCAGCGCCACGCTGCTCTTTGAAAACCGGCCCTATGTGCTCTCCGCCGCCAGCGTGGCGGGGAAGGCCGAGGAAAAGGGGCCCTACGGACACGTGTTCGACGAGATCTTGGAGGACGACCGGCTGGGGGAGAAGACCTTCGAGCAGGGGGAGCGGATGATGCTCCTCAAAGCCCTGCACCGGGCCATGGACCGGGTGGACCTGCCCATGGATGCGGCCGGGTGCCTGCTGGCCGGGGACCTGTTGAACCAGATCGTCACCGCCAGCTACGCCGCCAGGGAGCTGGTCATCCCCTACCTGGGCCTCTACGGCGCCTGCTCCACCATGACCGAGGCCCTGCTCCTGGGCGCCACGCTGGTGGACGGCGGCTACCGGGATAGGGCCCTCTGCGCCGCCTGCTCCCACTTCTGTACCGCCGAACGCCAGTACCGCTTCCCCCTGGAGATGGGCACCACCGCTCCGCCCTCCGCCCAGCGGACCGTCACCGGCGCCGGAGCCGTGCTCCTGGGCGCCTCTCCCCTGCCCCGCGTAGGCTTTCGCCATATCCGCCTGGAATCGGCCACCGTCGGCCGCGTCCGGGACCTGGGCATCACCGACGCCAACAACATGGGCGCGGCCATGGCCCCTGCGGCCTGCGACACCATAGGGAGGCATCTGAAGGACAGGGGGATGAGTGAGGAGGATTTCGACTGGATCGTCACGGGGGACCTGGGGGATTTTGGGAGCCGGATGCTGCAGGAGCTATGCGGGGAGGCCGACCTGGACCTAAAGGATCGGCATATGGACTGCGGCAGCATGATCTTCAGCCCCGAGCAGAACTACAACTGCCGGGGCTCCGGCTGCGGGTGCAGCGCGGTGATGCTGGCGGGGTACGTGCTGCCGGAGCTGGAAAAGGGCACGGTACAGCGGGTGCTGTTTTTGTCCACCGGCGCCCTCATGAGCCCCCTCTCCGCCTGTCAGGGGGAGAGCATCCCGGGCATCGCCCACGCCATTTCCCTTGTGCACGAGGAATGAAGGAGGTTGCTATGGATTGGATGATGTATCTGAAAGTGTTCCTGGTGGGCGGGCTGTTGTGCGCCTTCGGGCAGCTGGGCCTGTCCTTGACCCGGCTCACCACCGCCCGCATCCTGGTGGTCTACGTGACCGCCGGGGTCATTTTGGGCGGCCTCGGCCTCTATGAGCCCGTGGTGGACTGGGCCGGCGCCGGGGCCACGGTGCCCCTGACCGGCTTCGGCTACGCCCTCTCCCAAGGGGCGAAGAAGGCCGTCAGCGAGCAGGGGCTATTGGGGGCCTTCACGGGCGGCATCACCGCCACCGCCGGCGGCATCGCGGCGGCCATTCTGTTCGGATACCTCTTCGCCCTGCTGGCCAAGCCCAGGACAAAGATGTGAACTGATATAGGAAAAGGGCGTCCGGTCCTATGACCGAACGCCGATCAGCGGATCCAGGGTCCCGGCTGCGCCGGTCCTCCGGCTTTCGCTCATTCCAGCTCCTTCATGGCGTCGGAGGAGAACAGCTTGCTCTTGGGCTTGATCAGGAAAGCGACGGCCAGGATCAGCAGACACACCGCTGCGAAGAGGAAGGAAAACCGCTCGTGGGTGGAATGGAAGATGCTGGTCTTGACAAAATCCATGACGAAAGCGGACACGAATTCACCGATACCCGTGAAGATCAGTATCCGGGCCATGACGCCGATGCGCAGTTCCTTGGGCACGGAGTACCCGGCAAATATGATGATGGCCGCCGTAAAGAGGCCGTAGCCCACGGTCATGGTCAGCACGTTCTTGGCGAGAACGATCAGCAGGAACGCCAGGGCGTTGCCGGCAAAGATGGGCACGAAGACCTTGGAATTCAAGTCCCGCACCTTTTTGGAGCGATAGATGAGCCCTCCCAGCATGCCGAAAAGGGTATAGACCGACAGGATGATGGACACGGAGTCCGCCGTGCCGTAGTTGTTGTTCAGCACCACCACGGAGGAATCGGTGATCAGGGGGTAAAACAGCACGCAGTACACCATGTACAGGGTGCACCAGCCCCAGAAGGCGGGGCTGTAGCGGGCTCTTTTGCCGGAGGCCACGACCTGCTTCCGCTCCTCCTCCTGGACCAAAAACTTCTGGTTGGCGATGCGGATCTTGCTAAAGCCGATCATGGCCAGCGTCAGCGTGGGCACGAGCAGAGCGTAGATGAGGAAGGTGTACCGCCAGCCGAACCGGGCGCAGAGGATGCCGCCGAACAGCTGATAGATGACCGCGCCCACGCTGTTGCACATGGTGTTCCGGCTGGACTGGACCTCCGCCTCCCCCTTCGTGAAGATGGAGAACATGAGGGCGGACCCCAGGGGCGCCATGATCCCCATGCCGATGCCGAAGACGCAGCGCCAGAGAGCACCTCGTAGAAGGTGCCGGACACCATGGGCATGAGACCGCCCAGCAGCTGCAGCACGGCGCCGATGAGGGCGATGTTCCGGAAGGTGACTTTCTTGCCCACCAGGGACGTGGCCCAGACGGAGACCGGGACGCAGATCAGCGCCGGCACCGTGGACAGCATGGACATGAAGGTCTGGGACACGTCCGGGAAGGCCCGCCCCAGGTCCGCCAGGGCAGGGCTCACCGCGCTCATGGCGAGGACGTTGAACTCCATGGCGAGGATCGCCATGATCGCAAACCGCTTTTCCTGATTTTTCTGATTCCAGTTTTCCATAATTTACCTACTATAACGGTTGGCCTATCAGCCCCTCCGCTGTTCCAATCCCCGGCGGTACCGGGTGAAGCACCGATCCCCTCGATCCAGATGAAAGAGCTTGGAGGAACGGGCGATGCGCTCCGTCAACGGGCTCCCGCAGATCCTGCGGCGAAATCAAGCCCCGACCGGGATGGGATCAGCTCCGCCGGGCGTATTCGGCGAGGGTCATGTCGGTGACCACGGTGGGGGAAGTAAAGAGTAGGACCCGCTCCGAGCGGAGGCTGTAGAGAGCGCTGCCGCCCAGGATGAACTGGTCCACGACCCCGATGCCCACGGCCTCGGCGGCGGCTTCGATGCGCCGGGCGGCGGATTCGTCCTCCCGGGAGGGGGTCAGATCCCCTGAGGGGTGGTTGTGGCTGAGGGCGATGAAGCAGGCCTTGTGGATCAGGGCCGTCTCCAGGATAGGCCGGGGGTCCGCCAGTACCTCGGTCAGGGAACCGGAGGAGACGACGCCCTCGTAGAGGAGCTCGTATTTCTTGTTGAGACACACCAGCCGCAGCGTCTCGTACCGGTCGTGAAGGGACAGAGCCAGCATGTAGCCGCCCAGGGCCGAGGGCGTCCCGAGGACGGGCCGCTTCCCGTCGGAGAACCGCTGCAGGAGCATGCGCCGATCCACCTGGCCCAGGAGGCTCAAGAACACAGCGGCGGACTCGCCGATGCCCGGGACCTGCTGGAGCTGGTCGGGCTTGGCCGAGAACACCCGTTCCAGTGAACCGAACCGGCTGAGGAGCCGATGGGCCAGGGGGTTCACGTCCACCCGAGGCAGGGCGTAAGTGAGCAGCAGCTCCAGGATCTGGTGATCCGCCATGCCCTCGATGCCGCTCTCCAGGAAGCTCTGCCGCAGTCGGGCTCGATGTCCTTCATGCTCGTTCATTTCAAATTCTCCAAATCGTTCCGCAACTGTTTCACATGGTCCAGGGGGAACCCGTCCTCGCTGAGGGTGGGCTCGCAGGTGATGCCGTCCAGGAGCCCCGCCTGGGGGCATAGGTCGTAGGCCGCCAGCAGCTCCGCCTCAGTGGGCAACTGACGAAGGGCCGCACACAGGCCCAAGGCGCCCCAGTTGGACACGGTGGCGATGATGAGTTTATCCGTCCGCACAGCGCAGGGAACGAGGGAAAGCCGCTCAGCGATGCCCGCCGCCACGTTGCCCATGCCGATCTCGTTGCCTCCGTCGCCGATGCCCACGGTGGGCCCGTCGAAGCGGAGGAACAGCTCGTCCAAGGGCGTCGTATGCGCCCGGATGTCCCGGCCCCGAGAGTTGATATACCGGCCGTCCGCCGCCCGGCCGCAGCGCTCGATGGAGATGAGGCCCACAGGCCGCTCCCGTTCCAGCAGAGCCTGCAGGTCTCCCTCCCCCGCTTTCGTGTCGAAGGCGACGAAGGGCACCTGGGCCGCCGTAAAATAGTCCGCGCAGAGGGGGTCCGTCACCACCAGGGGTGAAAAGCCCAGCCGAAGGAGGGCGTCGTATACCAGCTTCGTTCCCGGCGGGCCGTCGGTCTCGCCCCGCCCGTTCACATAAAAGCCGGTGATGAGCAGCACCCGCCCCCGGGGCCAGGAGAGCACGAACTCGCCCGCCTGGACGCAGTAGTCAGGGGGCAGCAGATCCGAGATCCGGTCTATGCCCCGCCGGGACTCCGCCAGGATCAGCCCCTCCAGCTTTCCCACGTCAAGCCTCCTTGCCGGCGGCCTTGCGCTGCCGCTCGTAGTATTGGTACAGCTCCTCCGTAGCGAGAGCCATCTTGGTCACGGCGAACAAGCAGTCCTTGGGGTACACGTACAGGGTATCCTTGTCCGTGTTGAGATCCACGCAGTCGCCGTACTTGCCCAGATACTCGTACTCGATATGGACCGAATACTGGCTGGCGGCGGGGATATGGACGCAGTAGTCCTCCCCTTTATAGCTGCCCGCCACGGTGAAGCCGGTCATGTCGTGAGTCAGGGTGGCCATCCCAAGATCCATATACCCCGTGGCGTTGGGCAGGGCGTCCACCCGGGCTTGGCAGGTGAAAGCGTAGGTCCCGGCCTCCACCTCCTGGCGGACGTTCCCCCGCTCCCACTCGTACCAGTCGGGAATGTGGGAAAACTCCGTCTCCCCTTCCAATGCGTGGAGCTCCGAAAGCTCGTCCATCTCCCACTGCTTCCCGCAGCACTCGCAGAAGAGGCGGGTGCCCTTGGCGTTCATGCGGTACTCCGCCCCGCAGTGGGGGCACTGGTAGAGGACCTTCTGGAGGCCCTCCGCCCGGCCCTCGTAGGTCACGCGGATGCCGCGCTCCCTCTGCCAGGCGAAGTCGTCGTACTGGAAAGCGTTTACAATGGCTGAATTGACCTCATCCACGGTGGCCTTCTCCAAAGCTTCCTGCGTGAACAGGCAGGTCATCTCCGCCTCCGTGGGCTTCACGCCCCGGTCGTGGAGATTCCAGAAGGGGGAGTTCACGTGGTGGCCGTGGCAGATCAGCGTCACCACCGGCACCTTGAGGAGCTTGCAGAGCTTTCCCAGGGACTCCGGCAGCACCGCCGTGGTGCCGCAAAGGGAGTAGCGGGCCTCCGGGTACAGGACGGCGATGTCCCCCCGGTCCACCACCCGCTTGAGCTGACGTACCAGCGTCACGTCCCGGGTGAACTTGCGCTTGCAGATGCAGCCGATGAGCCTGAGGAGCCATTCCCGCTTCAAAAACCCGTCGATGGCAACCACGTAGTTGGCCCGATGGGGGAACATGGCCCGGGTGGCCACGGAGAAGTCCATGAAGGCGTTGTGGTTGCACAACAGCAGATAGGGGGGCTTCACGCCCTCCATGCCGATCTTCTGCAGCTTGTTTTTATGGGGGATCAGGGTCCCCGCCGCCAGCAGCCAGGCCACGGGCATCAGGTGCTGCCGCATGGGTGGCCGCTGCATATCGAATCGCTTTACGTCGTCCAGCATAGCGTTTTTCCATCCTTTTTCTGATAGAAAGTATACCGAGCCGCCTGCCCCCTGTCAATCCGGGCGGCCCCTTTTGGCGTCTCCGTAAAATATTTTACGTTTTTCGTAAAAAAAGTATTGACAAACGCAAAAGGCCGGTGTATACTGCGTCCAGAGGTTAACGAAAAACATTAACAATTTTACGAAAACAAACGGAGGAAACAACCATGGAAAACAACATTCAGACCAAAGTCAACAAGATCGGCAAGGCCGGCAGGATCGTCTCTCTCATCCTCGTCATCCTGTTGAGCGTGGGCGCCCTGGCGCTGGTCCTGGGCGGCATCGCCTGCGCCATCCTGCCCAAGGATATGGTGGAGGTCACTCTCCGGCCCGTGGTGGACGTGAAAGTGGACCGGGAGCTCCTGGGCACCGAGTGGGCCAATATCGACAAGCTGTTGGACCAGGCCCAGGAAAAGGTGGGCGAGGAGTTCGAAGGCGCGGGCGTGGCCCTGGAGAAGACCGACGCAGGGCTCCTGGTCCACGTGGACCCCAAGGAAGAGGAGGACGCCACCTTCGGTCTCAGGGACGCCATGCGGGCCATTTGGGCGGGCCTGGTGGGCATCGCCAGCGCCATCGTCACCCTGGTCATGTTCCAGCAGCTCTGTAAAGCCTTCGAGGCCTGCCGCACCCCCTTCGACGAGCCCGTCATCAAGCGTATGAACACCTTCGCCTGGACGCTGATCGTCTGCGCCGTGGTGTCCTGCTTCGCCCGGGCGTCGGTGGCCGCCATCCTCTCCGGGTACCAGCGCATGAGCTTCAACCTGAACCTGACCTCGGTGTTCACGGCCCTCATCGTCTTCTTCCTCTGCATGGTCTTCCGCTACGGCGCCCAGCTCCAGCGGGAAGCCGACGAGACCCTTTGAGGGAGGTGCGCCATGGGTAAGATCATTCTGAGACTGGACCGGGTCATGGCCGATCGGAAGATGAGCCTCAACGAGCTGTCGGAGAAGGTGGGCGTGGCCAACGTGAACCTGTCGAAGCTCAAGAACGGCCACATCAGCGCCATCCGCTTCTCCACCCTCATCGCCATCTGCGAGGCGCTGCACTGTCAGCCCGGGGACATACTGGAGTACTCTGCGGAGGAGTAAGGAACCCATTGAAAGCCCGATCCTTTTTCTTGAAAGAAAGAAGGATCGTCGGATTTCCTAACGGAAAACCGACCAAAAAGAACTTTAAGAAGGAGTACAGCTTCGTTCACGAAAGCTATACTCCTTCTTGCATTTCTCTTTTTGCGCCGCTTTATCTTTTCTCATGAAAAGAAAAAGCGGCAGAAGAAAAAGAAAGATTAAATCCCAAACAGCCGTTTCCCGTTCTCAAACAGCACCGGCGCCAATTCCTCCTGGGCCATGCCGCGGATCTCGGCCATCTTCTGGATGACCCACATGGTCTTGGTGGGGTCGTTGCGCTGCCCCCGGAAGGGCGCGGGCGCCATGAAGGGGCTGTCGGTCTCGATGACCAGGCGGTCGAGGGGCGCTTTGGTGGCCACCTCCACGTTCTTACGGGCGCCCTTGAAGGTCAGCGACCCGCCGAAGCTCAGATAGTAGCCCAGATCCAAACACTCCTTGGCCATCTCCCAGCTGCCGGAGAAGCAGTGCATGACGCCGATCACGGTCCCCTTGTGGGCTTTGAGCAGGTCCACCATGTCCCCGTGGGCCTCCCTATCGTGGATCACCACGGGCAGCTTATGGGCCGCGGCCAGGGAGAGCTGGGCATCGAAGAATTCCATCTGCTCCTCCCGGGAGGGGTTCTCGGGCCAGTAGTAATCGAGGCCGATCTCCCCCACCGCCTTGATCTTGGGGTGGGAAAGGACCGCCGCCACCCGATCGAGGTCCTTGAGCTGGCAGTCGCCGATCACCTCCGGGTGGAGCCCCGCGGCGCCGTAGGCCATGGGGTGCTGCTCGATGAAGGGGATGAGCCGCTCTATGTAGTCCAGGTCCGTGGCGGCCTCCACCACCAGCTTCACGCCGGCCTCCGTCAAGGTAGCGATGAGCTGGTCCCTATCCTCGTCGAAATGCTCCTCCAAAAGATGCACGTGGGTATCGAAAATATCCATAGGGCCTCCTTTTTGATCCTGTTTTACCGTATCATACCACAAGCGGCCCCCGGGGGCAAGGGTTCCGTTTTCATGCGCCGTAAGGCGCATACATCACTTGCGCCGTCAGGCGAAAACATCACTTTGCGGCCTCACCGCAATATATCACTGTGCAGCAACGCTGCACAACATCACTTTGCCGTAGGCAATACATCATTTGCGCCATACGGCGTATGATTTGACACCGGCTCTTTTGGGGCGTATAAATATATATAGAAAACTATCCCCGTGAAGGAGGACCCCTATATGAAGCTGCGCAACCTGTTGGCCCTGGCCCTGCGCTGCGCCGCGCCGGTCTCCCTTACGACCAACGCCGACGGCTCCGCCACCCTCACCCTGGGGGAACTTTCCTTCCCCGTGGACGCGGCGATCCTGGCAAATTTGAAATAAAACGACCCCTTTACATCCCCCCTTGCATAAGGGGGGGGTTGCGATGTATTCCTTCTTCGCTCTGCCCATGGATGGTACCGCTAAAACAAAAGCCGGGACGAGAACGCTCGTCCCGGCGGTTTCGTTTTGGGCTGTTACCGCACCACGTACCCGGAGGGCATGTCGGCGGAGGGGGTGATCAGGGCCAGGTTCTCGTCGGCGGGATCGGAGACGGCCAGGACCATGCCCCGGCTCTCCACGCCGCAGAGGGTGGCGGGCTTCAGGTTCGCCACCAGGACCACGGTCTTGCCCACCAAATCGGCGGGAGCGTACCACTTCTTGATGCCGGAGACCACGGTCCGCTCCTCCCCGCCCACGTCCAGCGTGAGCTTCAAAAGCTTCTTGGACTTCTTGACCTCCTCGCAGGCTTTGACCTTGGCCAGCCGCAGGTCCACCTTCATGAAGTCGTCATAGGTGATTTCCTCCTTGACGGGGGGCAGGGCGGGCTTCTCGGGCTCTGCGGGGGCGGCGGGGGCCTCCTCCTTCACGCCCACCTTGTCCAGGACCTCCTTGAGGTCCAGCCGGGCGAAGAGGATCTCGGGCTTCTCGGCCACCTTGTTCCCGGAGGGATAGAGGCCGAAGTCCGTGAGCCCGTCGAAGGGCCGGGGATTGGCGTTGAGCTCGGAGAGGATCTTCGCCGCCGTGTCGGGCAGGAAGGGGGCGAGAAGGCTGGCGCCCATGACGATGCTCTCGGTCAGGTTGTAGAGGACCTCCCGTAGACGATCGGCCTTGGCGGGATCCTTGGCAAGGGTCCAGGGGGCGGTCTCGTCGATATACTTGTTGCAGCGCTTGAAGAGGTTGAAGATCTCCGTGATGGCGTCGGCCACGCGGAGCTCGTCCATCTTGGCGGTGACCTTGCCCACCGCGGCGGTGGCGGCCGCCTTCAGCTCCTCGTCCACGGCCTCCCGGACGCCGGTGCGGGTGACCACGCCGCCGAAATACTTGTTGGACATGGCCACGGTACGGTTGACCAGGTTGCCGAGGGTGTTGGCGAGATCCGCGTTCAGCCGCTCCACCAGGAGCTCATAGGTGCAGTTGCCGTCGCTGTCGAAGGGCATCTCGTGGATGAGAAAGTAGCGGACCGCGTCCACGCCGAAGAGCTTCACGAGGTCGTGGGCGTACATGACGTTGCCCTTAGACTTGCTCATCTTCCCCTCGTTCATGAGGAGCCAGGGATGGCCGAAGACCTGCTTGGGCAGCGGAAGGTCCAGCGCCATCAGGAAGATGGGCCAGTAGATGGTGTGGAAACGGATGATGTCCTTGCCGATCAGGTGCAGGTCCGCGGGCCAGAGCTTGTTGAACTGGGCCGTGCTCTCACCGCCCGGCTCGTAGCCGATGCCGGTGATGTAGTTGGTCAGGGCGTCCAGCCACACGTAGACCACGTGCTTGGGGTCGAAGTCCACGGGGATGCCCCAGGAGAAGCTGGACCGGGACACGCACAGATCCTGCAGGCCCGGCAGCAGGAAGTTGTTCATCATCTCGTTCTTCCGGGCCACGGGCTGGATGAACTCGGGATGGGTGTTGATGTAGTCGATGAGCCGGGGGGCGTACTTGCTCATCTTGAAGAAGTAGGCTTCCTCCTTGGCGGGCTTCACCTCGCCGCCGCAGTCGGGGCAGCGGCCGTCCTTGAGCTGGGAGGGCGTGAAGAAGGACTCGCAGGGGGTGCAGTACATGCCCTCGTAGGCGCCCTTGTAGATGTCGCCCTGGTCGTAGAGCTTCTTAAAGATGCGCTGGACCTTGCGCTCGTGGTCCTTGTCCGTGGTGCGGATGAACTTGTCGTAGGAGGTGTTCATCAGATCCCAGATATTCTTGATCTCGCCGGCCACGTTGTCCACGTAGGCCTGGGGATCGAGACCTGCCTTCTGGGCCTTCTCCTCGATCTTCTGGCCGTGCTCGTCGGTGCCGGTCTGGAAGAACACGTCGTAGCCCATAAAGCGCTTGTAGCGGGCGATGGCGTCCGCCAGGACGATCTCATAGACGTTGCCGATGTGGGGCGTGGCCGAAGCATAGGCGATGGCCGTGGTGATGTAGTAGGGTCGCTTTTCCATGAACATATCCTCCTTCCCGCCGGGGCGGGATATATCTCGATTTTTCAAATTCTATCAGTGTGTATCGTCCCTGTCAACCACAAATATCCAGGGCAGGAGCCCGCCGGCCTCGGTGCGCTGCTGCTCCCGAAGGGTCAGGCCCCGCGTCCGGTCCAGGCAGGATTTGAGGAGCTTGTACTCCATGGTATAGAGCACCGCCACGCCCCCGGGAGCGAGCAGGTCCGGCAGCCGCCGGACGAACCGGTCGTAGAGGCGGGTGTTGTCCTCATGGCTGCCCACCCGGTTCCCGAAGGGCAGGTTGGAGAGGACGAGATCGAAGCCCTCCCGGGCCTCGAAGCGCAGGGCGTCCTTGGTGACGAAGGAGGCGCGGGACTTCCCCGCCCGGGCGTTGACGCGGGCGCTCTCCACGGCGGCGCCGCTCTTGTCCACGCCCACCAGCACCCGGCAGGGGCCCAGGCGTTCCCGGGCGAAGAGCAGGGAGCCGCAGCCGCAGAAGGGGTCCAGGACCCGGGGCCGATCCCGCTTCTCGAACCTTCTGGCGTACCGAGCGAGGCAAGAGGCGGTGGCCGGGTGGATGGAAGCGCTGACGGTCCACTGCCGCCAGGGGTAGCGGCCATCCTCCACGTTCCAAAGCTTCAGATACAGGTCCGCCCGGTCCAAATGGCAGTCCACCCGAAGCTCCGTATCGTAGGCCGAGGGGTTGTTCTGCCCCGGCAGGGCCTGGGCCAGGGCGGCGATCAGCTTGCGCCGATCCCGGGTGTAGCCCCGAAGCTCTATCCGATAGCGGGTCCCGGGCAGGGCGCCCACCCTTTGGGCCATGATCTCCGCGTCCAGGGGCACGTCGAAGGCCACGGGCAGCAGAGCTTCCTCCATGCAGTCGGCTTTGTAGACAAGGTCTATCCGATCCGTGGTCACAGCCGCGGCTCCGTGCTCGACGGTGGGAGCAAAGCCCAGCTCGCGGAGCTCCTCCATAAGGATATCCAAAAAGCCCTCGGGGGCATAGCACAAAATCTGGCGCGGGGCGTCGAGGCGAACGAGCTTCTCCTCCCCGTAGGTCTCGAAGCTCTGCAAAGCCTTCTCCCGAGCGAGGACGATCTGGGCCACCAGGCCATCGGTCTCGGGACTTTGGGAGGCCGGCGGCTCGTAGGCCCGCAGGGTCTTCTCGTCCCCCAAGCGGCCCAAAGCGAGGAGGAGGCTGGGGACGGCGAACAACGTCTCCTCCCGCTGCAAGGCTTCCCGCAGGGCGGGCAGATCCCGCGTCTCCTCCAGAGCGCCCATGAGCCGATAGGCGTTCTTGCGGACCTTGGGTCTTTCGGATCGAGCAGCGGCATGGAGGACCAGCCTATCCCCTAAAAGGCGGTTGATCTGGTCCCGGCCCGCCTTGGTCTTCGCCAAGGCGCACAAAGCGGACAGGGCCTCCCCTGCCGCTTCGCCGTTCAGTTGGGCTATATAGGTCTGTACCGTCATTCCTTCACCGCCTGGAAGATGAGGCGCAGGATGTTCTCGGTGCCGCTGGCGGCGGGGGCGGCGGCCATGGCGTCCCTATATCTCTGCCGGTCGGCGTAGAGCGTTTGCACGGTCTCCACCAGCTTCTCGGGCGTAGCCTCCGCCTGGGGGAGGTGCACGGCGTAGCCGTTCCTTTCGAAGTATTTGGCGTTCAGGATCTGGTCGCCCCGGCTGGCCTCCAGGGGAAGGGGGATGAGCACCGCGGGCTTCTTCAGGGCCAGGAGCTCGAAGACCGCGTTGGCCCCCGCCCGGCTCACCACCACGTCGGCCAAAGCCAGCACGTCGGCCATCTGCTCGTTCACGTACTCGAAGCGCACGTACCCGGGCCGGGGTGCGGTATCGTCCAGCTTCCCCTGGCCGCAGAGATGTACGATGTCGAAGGTCTTCAGCAGTTCGTCGAGGGCCGCCTCCACCGCCTCGTTTACCGCCTTGGCCCCGGTGCTGCCGCCCACCACCAGCAGCACGGGCTTCTGGCCGGTCAGACCGGTGAATCGGAGGCCCTTCTCCCGGCTGCCCGCAAAGAGGGAGGCCCGAATGGGGGTGCCGGTGTGGACGCCCTTGCCGCCGGGGACCTTCGATACGGTATCGGCGAAGGTGGTGCAGACCGTGTCCGCGAACCGGGACGCGATCTTGTTGGCAAGGCCCGGGGAATAGTCGCTCTCGTGGCAGATGACGGGGCACTTCCCCTTGGCTGCCATGACCACGGGCACGGACACGTAGCCGCCCTTGCTGAAGAGCACGTCGGGGCGGACGGTTTTCATGATTTTTTTAGATTGAAAATACCCCTTCACCACCCGGAAGGGGTCCGTGAAGTTCTTCCAGGAGAAGTAGCGCCGAAGCTTGCCCCAGGCGATGGCGTGGTAGATCACCTCCGGCCGCTGGGCGAGGAGCTCGTGCTCGATGCCCTCCGCCGTGCCGATGTAGTGGATGGCCCACTGGTTTTTATCCAGACGATCCATGAGCGCCAGGTTGGGCATCACATGCCCCGCAGTGCCGCCGCCGGTAAAGATGATGGTCTTCATTGCCTCTCCTCGCTTTTCTCGTTTCCTGCTATCCTATTCTCTTCTCAGCCCGCCGTGTTCCCGTCGCCCTCCTCGGGCTCGGAAGAGGTATTCTCCACCGGGGCGTCGCTGCCGCTGTTTTCGATGCAGCTCTCGCTCTTGGGGGGCACGGTCAGGGTGTCGTCCTTCAACAGCACCTGGGCGATGAGGAACTTCATCTGGGTCCACTCGTCCACCTGCTTGGTCATATCGATCTCCAGCATGACCAGCACCAGCCGCTCCTCCTCGGGCTTGAGCTCGGTGCCGTCGATGTGGCGGCTGCGGAAGGCCACGAACCAGGCCAGCTCCTTGTCGGCGTCCTTGGCGTTTTGCTTCTTAGCCAACTCCGCCGTGCCCGTCTTCCCGGCGCAGGTGTAGGTCCGAAGCACGCTCAAAAACCGGCCCGTGCCGTAGCCGCCCCAGTTTTGCTTGGTGACCGGGTTCTTGCCCATGTTGCTGGGGGCCTCCACGACCCCCTCCAGCATATCCAGGATGGACGCCGCCGTGCTGGTGGCGCAGATGTCCTTCCAGACGGTCTCCTCGTGGTGCTCCACCTCCACGTACTCCGTCCCTTCCTCCTGCCAGATGGACTCGATCACGTAGGGCTCGTAGACGGTGCCCCCGTTGCGGAAGGCGGAGATGTAGCTCGCAAGCTGCAAGGGCGTCAGCAGCAGCTCGCCCTGTCCGTATCCGGTCATGGCCAAGAGGTCCATGGTCTCCTCGGAGGCCGGTTCCTTGTCCGTGCCGGTGTTCTTGATCTGGGACTTCTGGGTGGGCAGATCGAAGGGGACCGCCTCGCCCATGCCCATGATGGTCAGATACTTTTTCAGGGTGTCCCAGCCGATCTTCATGCCCAGGTAGGCGAAGTAGATGTTGTCCGACTGGATCATGCAGTTCTTCATGTTCATGGGTCCCCGCCGGTTGGTGCTGTAGGTGCGGGTGACCTTGGTCACGCCGGACTCGGGGATCAGCTTGCCCTTGGATGGGTTCCAGATGGTGTCGATGGGCCGCACCCGCTCCTGGTCCTCGGGGAAGGCCCAGTCCAGCGTCACCGCCCCGGATTCCAGGGCCGTGATGGCCACCAGGGGCTTGAAGGTGGATCCGGGGGGATAGAGGCCCTGGATGGCTCGGTTCAAGAGGGGGGTCTTGGGATCCTTCTCCATGGCCGACCAGGCTTCGTCGTCCAAGTCGCCTCGGGAGAAGCTGTTGGGGTCGTAGCCCGGGAAGGAGACCATGGCCTCCACGCCGCCGGTGGTGGGGTTCATGACCAGGACCGTGCCGGAGATGGAGTCGTCGTAGACGATGGTCTTGATGACCTCCTCCGTCCGCTTCTGCAGGTCGATCTTCACGGTCAGATGCAGGTCCTCCCCGTCCACGGGCGGGATGTTGTACAGGATCTGCTTGACCTTGCCGCCGGCGCCCTGGATGTAGGCAAAGCTCCCCTTGACGCCCCTGAGCCGCTCCTCGTACTGCTTCTCGAGGCCCGCGTATCCCAGCCAGCTGTCGCCGTCGTAGTTGGGGTCGTTGACCCGCTCCCCCGTCTCCGGGTCGATGACGTACAGCCATTCCTTGTTCTCCTTGAGGATCCCGTTCTCCATGGAGTAGTGGTTCAGATACTCCTTCTGGATGATGCCGGCGTAGCCCAACAGGTGGGCGAGGCTGGTGCCATAGGGATACTGGCGCAGGGTGCCGTAGTTGTTGCTGTCCACGCCCACGCCGGGGATGGTGAGAAGCCTTGCCTCCAGCTCCGGGCTCATCTGGTCGGGGTAGAGCACCTTCAGCTTCGCAAAGTCGCGGAAGGTCCTGGCCAGGCTGTTCCTGACGTCGGCCTCCGTCATGCCCAACTCCGGCACGGCGGCCACCGCCTGCTCGAAGGGCACGTACAGCTCCTTCTCCAAAAGCTGGTCCGGGCTCAGCTGCTTGTCCTCGGCCTTGAAGAGGGTCTTCACGTCTGTGACGGCCTTGCCGCCGTCCTTCAGCTGGATCTTGCTGGGGATGCAGTAGATGGTGACCGCGGGCACGTTTTCCGCCAGGAGGATGCCCTCGGCGTCGAAGATCTCGCCCCGGTCCGGATAGTTGGTGCCCACCAGCATGGTGTCGCCCCACTCCATGTTGGGGAAGATGAGGCTGGGATCCCACATGACCACCCAGCCCTCGTGGTACTCGCTGTTGACGGTGAAGTCGAAGATCAGATTGCCGGCTTTATTGGTCAGGTACGCCATGCGGTAGACCACGCTGGCGTTCAGCGTGCCGTTCACCTCGGAGATGATCTGAGAGGTGATGGCGGTGAGCTCCATGGCCTCGAAGATATCCGTGTACTTCTTTTTGAACTCCGTCCGGGTCATGCGGTGGTTGGTGTTCCCCGCCGGCTCCGCCGTGGGCTCCGCCGTAGGCAGGGGCGTCGACGTTGGCTCCGCCGTGGGCACAGCGGTCTCTCCCGGGCCCGGCGTGGGGGCCTTGGTGGGCTTGGCTGTTTCAGGCGGCTCCTCCTTCTGCAGGTCCGGAGCGATGAGGTTATAGGCGGCATCGAAGTTCTGCTCGGCCAGATACTGTATGAACTGACGGCACACCACGCTGCCCTGGCCCCGGTCCGGACCGCAGCCCGCCAGGGTCATGGGCAACAGCAGAGCGATCAATAGCAATGCGGCGACAGCGCGTTTCAACGATTCCCTCCAAAGTACATAATAAGCTGTATACACTATACCAGAAATCCCCCGGCTTTGCATCCCCATGCACAAACTTTTTTCAAAAAGTCTGCTTTTCCTGCTGCGGACCGGGCTGCGGATCCGCCCCTGTTGCGCCTGGAAGCCCATGGAAAAACTTCAACATTCTTGTCAAAAAAGAAATAATCCTGTATACTGGCCCCATGGAATACGATCGAGAGGAAGCCCGCCGGCGGGCCGCCAAAAAGCGGGCTGCCGCCAAAAGAAGGAAGATCATCCGCCGCCGTCGCCTCCTGGTGCTGGGGGCTGCGGCCGTGTTGGTGCTGCTTTTGATCGTAGGCGCCGTGTCCCTCGTCACCCGGGCCGTGAAAAGGAGCCGACAAGCCGCCGCGTGGGCGCCCACCGCCACGGCCCAACCTGCCGCCGGCACCCCCCAGCCCGTCACGGGCACCCCCCTCCCCACCGCCGCGCCGACACAAGCCCCCACAGCCGTCCCGGCCACGCCCCCCCTCTCCATCCAGGCGGACTGGTATCGAGAGCGGACGGAGCAGCTCTATCAAAATCTGACCAAGTTCGGCAACTATCCCGACGCAGCCGCGATCTACACCGTCCTCGAGGGGATGCAGATCGACCCTGACGGCAAGATGCTGGCCCTGACCTTCGACGATGGGCCCTACTCTCCCATCACCGAGCAGATCCTGGACGTGCTGGAAGCGAACCACGCCCGGGCCACCTTCTTCATCAAGGGGGCCTACGTGGACATGCACCCGGACTTGGTGGCCCGGGAGCTGGGCCTGGGCTGCGAGATCGGCAACCACACCATGAACCACGACGACCTCGAAAAGCTCTCTCCCGCGGAGCGTCGGACCAGCGTGGGCGGGGTCAACGACAAGATATACAGCCTGTTCGGCTACCGCATCCACCTGCTGCGGCCCCCCTACATCTCCTACGGCAAGAAGGGCAGCGATACCCGAGCGGATATCGTGGCCATGGCCAAGGAGTACGATTTGGCCATCGTGAACCACACCCGTTCCAGCCACGACTCCCACGACGACTATACCAAGGACATGATCATCGAGCGGGCCACCGCCGCCAAGGACGAGCTGGGCCGGGGCCTCGACGGGTCCATCCTCCTGTTCCATGACAAGTACCAGAAGACCGTGGAGGCCATGAAGGTCATCATCCCCGCCCTGCAGCAGCAGGGCTACCAGCTGGTGACGGTGTCGGAGCTCCTCAACTGCTCCAACGAGGGCCTGCACTGGGGCTGGATCTACTCCAAAGCGGACTGAGTTTTTCCCATACTGATCCCCTTCCCTTCGCTCCTTCCGGAACGGAGGGGTTTTTTTTGAAAAAGTTGTTTCTTTTATCGTTGATTTAAGGTTCGGAAGGTAGGATAGGGCCAACGAAACCAAGAAGGAAGGTGACACACATGAAGAAAAAGAGTTTACGGATAACCGTCATGGCTGTGGCCATTTGCATGATACTGGGCACGTGGGCGGCAGCCTTCGCCAAGGCGGAGACCGAGAAGGCCGGCACCGCGGCCCAAGCCGCCGCCACGATCCAAACCGACGCCGTCAGCGCCGGGGCCTCTGTCGTCGCCGTTTCCACCGGGACGGCCATCTTCCAGCGGAGCGACCTGTTCACCGACCGGGATCTGCTGCAGATAGCGGACCTTTCCAAGGCCGTGACCTACACCGTGGCCGACGGCCAGGACATCGCCATCACCGCCGCCGGGACCTACGTGCTGACCGGCAGCGCCAGGAACGTGACCGTGACCGTGGAGGCGGACAAGGAGGATAAGGTGCAGCTGGTGCTGGAGGGGCTCGACCTCGCCAACGACGACGCCCCCGCCATCTACGTGAAGTCCGCCGACAAGGTGTTCGTCACCACCGCCACGGACAGCGCCCTCTCCGTCACCGGCAGCTTCGTCAAGGACGGTGACACCAATTTGGACGGCGTGATCTTCTCCAAGAGCGACCTGACCCTCAACGGCACCGGCACCCTGACCGTCGCCTCCAGCAAAAACGGCGTGGTGGGCAAGGACGATCTGAAGGTCACCGGCGGCACCTACGTGATCTCCGCCAACAAAAAGGCCTTGGAGGCCAACGACTCCATCCGCATCGCGGACGGCGTCTTGGAGCTCACCGCCGGCACCGACGGCCTCCACGCGGAGAACGACGAGGACGATACCACGGGCTACATCTACATCGGCGGCGGCACCGTCGCCATCCGCTGCGGGGACGACGCCATCCACGCCACCAGCGTGGTCCAGGTGGACGACGGCGATTTGACCCTCAGCGCCGCCGAGGGCATCGAAGCCACCTACGTGCAGCTCAACGGCGGCACCGTCTCCATCACCAGCAGCGACGACGGCATCAACGCCGCCCAGAAGTCCAGCGCCTACCGGGCCACGGTGGAGATCAACGGCGGCGACATCACCATCGCCATGGGCGCCGGGGACACGGACGGCGTTGACAGCAACGGCGACATCATCGTGAACGGCGGCACCATCTCCGTGACCGGCAACAGCACCTTCGACTGCGACGGCTCCGCCCAGTACAACGGCGGCACCATCCTCGCCAACGGCCAGCAGATCGACTACATCCCCAACCAGATGATGGGCGGTCACGGCGGCGGCTTCGGCGGCGGCCGGGGCGGTGGTTCCGGCGGCGGCAAGGGCGGCAACGGCGGCGGCCGCAGAGGTTGGTAACTCATTTAGGGATTTAAAATATGCACCCCTTCTTTCGGAGAAAGGGTGCATACATACACATCATCGATCGGGATACGCTGCTGGTCAGCTATCCCTTTTTGATACGAAAAACCATGGATCACGCGCCGTCAAGGCATCCAGTCCGTGACCTTCATCTTGGCTGTCAGCACCCGAACGACGCTCTCGTTCAGCCGTTCCTGGGAGATGGTCCCATCGGCTACGGCTTCCGTGAGCCCCTTGAGAATGGACAGCTGGTAGCTGTGGTTGGCGCCGCAGAGGACCAGGTCCCCTCCCGCCCGGATGAACTGGACCGCCGCCTCTTCCAGGGAGCTCTTGGACCGAAGGCCGTTCATCCGAAAGTCGTCGGCCATGACGAGGCCCTCAAAGCCCATGTCCCGGCGCAGCAGGTCCGTGATGAAGATCTCGCTCAAAGAGGAGATATGGTCCGGGTCGATCTCGGGATAGAGGATATGGGCCATCATGACTCCGTCCACCCCCGAAGCCACAGCCTGCCGGAAGGGGTAGAGCTCGTATCCCTCCAGCTCCTCCAACGTCTTTTTCACCACGGGCGTGGCGCCGTGGGAATCGACGTTGGTGGCGCCATGGCCTGGAAAATGCTTTGCAACGGACAGACACCCGCCGGTCTGCAACCCCTCAATGCAGGCGCAGCCCATGCGGGCCGCCACCTGCTCGTCGCTGCTGATGATCCGCTGGCCCAGGAAGGAATTGGACGGGTTCTTCGCCACGTCCAGCACCGGAGCCAGGTCCGTGTTGATGCCCACGTCGTGGAGGGCGGTGGCGATGCGCTCGAACTGGAGCTGGGCGGCTTCGGGATCGTCGTTCTTGCCCAACACATTTGCGGACTGGGTCTTGGTCCGCCAGCGAAAGCGGGTCACCGTGCCCCCTTCCACGTCGATGCTGATGAGCAGGGGGATGTCGGTAGCGGCGTGGCTGCGGATATCCGCCGTCAGCTTGGCGCAGCGGTCAAAGCCCCCGTCCTTGTCGCCCCGGGAGATGTTGTTCCCGTACAGGATCACGTTGCCCACGGCGTAATCCCCCATGATCTTGGCAAATTCGCCGGACACGCTGTTGATGCCGGAGAAACCGAACATGACCAGCTGACCGATCTTCTCCCGGTCCGTCATGCCGGCCACGTACTGCTTCAGCTGGAACTCCAGCGGCACGGGCGTGGCCGTAGGTTCCGGCGTGGGCACCGGAGTGGCCGTAGGCGCGGGGGTAGCCGTAGGCGCTTGCGTGGGTACCTCCGTAGGCACGGCGGTGAACAGGGGCGCGGCGGTGGCCGCCGGGGCCTCCGTGGCTCTGCCGACGGGACCGGCGGTCGTCTCCGCCGGGATGTATGCGATTTGGCCGCCCTCCGACGCCCTCTGGCCGCAGCCGGCGAGAAGGAGCAGGAGGCATAGCAGGATGCACAGTTTCTTCATGCTATTACTATACCACAAACGCCCCGCCTTGACTACCTGAAAAAAAACGCCATATTGACGGTGCGAAAAAAGGGTGGTATCCTCTTGAAAATACTGATTTGGAGAGGAGAATTATGAAACCACGGCTGCAGGAAGCGCTGGAAAACATGAAGCGGTACAACGCCGGGGTCATGAGCCGGGAGTGCTTCGGCTTTGAACCGGGCGTCCCCTATGACGCCCTGGTGGTGGTCACAGGTTGGAAGCCGGACAAGATCATTCTGGACCCGTCCTTCACGGTGACGCAGCTCACCCAGCACGCCTATTTCTCCGGCTTCCTGGTGGAGAAGGAGGGGCTAAAGATCGCCTGGGCTCAGACCGCCTCGGGGGCCTGCAACGTGCTGGACCATATCTCCATCTGCGCGGAGCTGACCTTCAAAAAGATGATCTTCGCCGGCGCCGTGGGCGGCCTCACCGCCGATTTTCCCGTGGGTACCCTTTGTACGCCGGAGGTCTGCTTCGAGGGCAGCTACGCCGGGGCTTACCTCGAAAAAGAACTGCCCGCCTTCACGCCCTTTGCCCCCGTCTATCCCCCCAGCCAGAGTTACGTGGATCGGGTGATCGCTCTCGGGCGACGGCTGGGCCACGATATTCGGAAGGCGAAGGTCTTCTGCACGGACTCCATCGCCCTCGAATACTCCCATCTTGACGAGATACGAGCCACGGGCGCGGAGCTCATCGAAATGGAGACGGCCATCTTCTACCGGCTGGCGGATCTGTTCGAGGTGCCCGCCGTGGCCCTGCTGGCGGTATCGGACAACTCCGCCACGGGCACGCCCCTGCTGGGGCGGCAGGAGCCTTGCCAGGACTATCACCGGGCTCGGGGCAGGGCCATTCCCGACCTTATTTATCACCTCGCGAAAGGAGACGAATGATATGCTGTTGATCGAACCCACGCTGGAATACGCCAAGGATATCGAGGCCTACCGGCAGGAGTTTTTGGAAATAGAGGGGTCCATGGACGGCTGCGGGTCGTTGCGCCGGTGCGCCACCGGGGCGGAGTGGATCGAGAAGTGCCGCCTGGGCAAGGACCCCGCCACCGTGCCCGAGGGCCTGGTGCCGGCCACCCAGTTCATCTACGTCCGGGAATCGGACGATCGGGTGGTGGGCATGCTGCAGATCCGGCACTATTTCAACGAGTATCTTGAAAAGTACTCCGGGCATATCGGCTACAGCGTCCGGCCCAGCGAGCGCCGCAAGGGCTACGCCACCGCCATGCTCCGCGACGCCCTGCCTCACTGCCGGGAGCTGGGCATCCGGGACGTGCTCATCTCCTGCCTCACGGACAACGAGGGCAGCCGCCGCACCATCCTCCGAAACGGCGGCGTCTACGAATCCACCGTCCATGAGCCGGAGCGGGACAGGTATTTGGAGAGATATTGGATACATCTTGATTAAGAGTATCTTTTGCCGCTTTAAAAAAACGGCGGAAATAGAAAAGCTTAGGAAAAAGGATGGGAAGTACAGCGCAAGCCATGCTTCCCATTTACGTTCTTGTATGACGCGATCGTCTGCGCGCTCCCCGCTTATCCCTTCAAAAGCGCCGCAAGAGCCGTGTACTCCCGCTGATAGATGCCCCGGCGCTCCTCGTCCGTGTCCGTATAGTCGGCGTGGCGGGAGAATATCTTTAGGGCTTCCTCCGCGGGCAGCCAGCGGGGCTCCAGGCCCATGCGCCGCTCCGCTTCCGTAAGCTTGGGTTGGCAGCGGCCCACCACGGCGCCGAAGAAGTACCGGCTGACGTACTTGCAGTCCTCGTAGTATTCATCCAGTTCCAGGGCGCAGGCGGACGGCAGGACGACGCGGCCCGTCTCCTCCGCCAGCTCCCGGACGCAGCAGGTGCCCTCGTCCTCACCCGCTTCCAGGCCGCCGCCGGGGATCATCCACAAGTCGTCACGGGCGGCGTAGGACAGGAGGATGCGACCGTCTTCGATCACCACGCCCCGACAGGCGGTGCGCTCCCTGGTCCAGTGACCGCAATAGTTTTTGCCCACGATCTCGATGGTCTTCATGCAGCTTTTCCCTCCCGGGGCCTATAGCCCTCAAAGATCACGGCGTCGTTTTCCTGCATATGCCGGGCGTGGTCCCGGGGCGCCCGGGCGGTCCAGAGGACCTTCATGGCGCCCAGAGCTTCACATACACGGACGGACAGGGGCTTGGGGCCCAGGCGATAGGCCACGAACTGCGGCCGGGTGAGGCAGTTGGACAGCAACCGGCTCATGGCGAAGGCCAGATACCCTGGCAGGGTCTTTTTCGAGAAGCAGGCGGCCTCGGATAACTGGCCGCGGAGGCGCTCCGGGTCGTTCTGTTTGAACCATCTGACCATGGCCGGGTGGAAGCTCTCCACGCAGGCCGGGCCCTGGTATCCGTCCAGCATATCCTTCGTAGCTTCGCAGAGGACGGCCCAGTCGGGGCCGTACTTCAATTCCACGATCAACGGCTGCTTCCCGCCAAAGATCTGCAATACGTCTGAAAACAGGGGGATGCGCTCCGCCGTTCCGAAGAGGGAGAAGCTTTGCAGCTCCTCGTAGGTGAAGTCCCGGATGGCTTTGTCCACGCCGCAGGCCCGCTGCATGCTGTCGTCGTGGAAGACCACGATCCGGCCGTCCCGTGTCCGCTGCACGTCCAGCTCCGCCCCATAGCCGGCTTCCACCGCCCGGCGAAAGGCGGGCAGGGAGTTCTCCGGCACGGACTCATCGAGCTCATAGAGCCCCCGATGGGCGTAGGCGCGGCCCTCGAAAGGCCTGCGGGCCGCCCGGGACGAGCGCCCCGGGGCGATCAAAAACAGCCACAGCCCCACCAGCGCCGCCGGTATCAGCATCCAGCCCATGGGCGCCTCCCTTTAGTCCGCAAAGAACAGGTTGTCGAAGCAGTCCTGTATGTCCATCCCGTCGATAAGGTAGGGCCAGCCATGCTCTCCCTGGGTACAAGCGATCTGGGCCACAGTGCCGTCCGGCAGAGCCACCTCCGTGAGATCGTCGTCGTACCGGAACCGGAGCCGATACACATAGGTATCCGCAGGGATGGTGCCCGGTTGACCGTCTATGGTGCAGGGCACGGGCCGGACCGTGTGCAGCAGGGTGCCGAACTCGATCAAATCCTCCCGCTCCTCCGCCAGCTCCTCCGCCGTGGGGATATCGCACATTTCGAGCCATTCGCTGTCGGGCGTGAGCCCGTCGCCGCTGTAGGTCCGCTTTCCGGAGGCGGTGCCCAGAAAATCCGTGCGCTCGAAGAACCAGAGAGCGTCGTCCTCCCATTCCCAAGGCCCTTCCACCACGGTGCCCTGCACCAGCTGCCCGTTTTCGGGGTGCAGCTCCACGGTCACGTAGCTGTCAGAGCCGTAATCCAGGACCGCCAGCAGGTTATAGAAGGGGCTCTGGGTGTCCAAATCCAGGACCGCCGCCTCCACCAGATCGTCCCCCACGTCCAGCGTTACGGTGCTCTCGCCCCAGGAAATGGACGTGGCCCACGCCTCATGATCGAGGGTGAAGGAAACCGGCTCCGCCACGCCGTCCTGGTCCAGATCCGCTTCGAACATCACCGCTTGGGTCAGATCTTCCCAGTTGTCCTGTTCGTAAAATCTGTACTGCAGAAAGGGGCCTGCGGCTTCGGCCCGCTCCGTGACCGCGGGGGTGGCCGCCGGGCCTGAGGAAGCGTTGAAGGCAGGGACCGCCGCCGCGCAGCCCGACAGAAGCAGGAGCGTCAACAGCAGGGAAACGATGCGTCTCATGGGCACCTCCAAAGACAGGATGTTCGTTCCATATCATCATAGCTGAAACGGGAGGAATGCGCAAGGACGGATTTGCGCCGCAGCGGTTGAAAGGCTCATTGGGCTGTGGTATACTGCCCTCGACAGCAACAGGAAGGGAGTTTTTTCCATGAGGACCATCTATTTGGCCGGCGGGTGCTTCTGGGGCATGCAAAAGTTTTTCGATCAGTTCGAGGGCGTTATTTCCACCGAGGTGGGCTACGCCAACGGCCCCGACCGAGCCCCCACCTATGAGGAGGTCTGTCGCGACAGCGGCCACGCCGAGACCGTCCGGATCGACTATGACGAGGGGAAGCTGTCCATAGACGAGCTCCTGGACCTGTATTTCCTGGTCGTCGATCCCCTGTCGGTGAACAAGCAGGGCGGCGACGAGGGCATCCAGTACCGCACCGGCGTCTACTATACTGATCCGGACCAGCTGCCCGCCCTGCAAGCCGCCTTCGAGAAGGAAGCGGCCAAGGCAGGCGCGCCCCTGGCCGTTGAGTTGCTGCCCCTTCAAAACTTCTTCCCCGCGGAGGCGTATCACCAGAAGTACCTGGACAAGAACCCCGGCGGCTACTGCCATATCCCGCAGCGGATGCTGCATTTGAATGAGGAATGATCGAAAGCTTCGTCCCCTTTTCTTGAAAGAAAAGGGAACACCAAAAGAATTTAGAAGAGGACTATGCTATGTGCACAGCCCTCTTTTTCTTCTGAAGTTTCTCTTTTTGCGCCGCTTTTTTCTCTTTGTACAAAGAGAAAAAGCGGCAAAGAATAAAGTCTTACTCCCCTAAGGGCTTGATCTTCTTCCGATACAGCCGCAGCATCAGGATGCCGGCCAGGATCAGATGGCTGAATTCCGCGATGGGGAAGGCCCACCAGACCGCCTCGATGCGGTGGGTGAGGGTGGCCATGAGGTAGGCCACGGGCAGCAAGATCACCAGCTGCCTTGCCAGGGACGTGATCATGCCGTAGACGCCCGTGTCCGTAGCGCCGTAGACCGTGCCCATGGAGATGCCCACGGCCGCGCAGACGAAGCCCCAGGCGATGATGTGTATGGTGGTGACGGTGACGCCGTAGGTGAAGTCGCTGACGGCGAAGAGCTCCATGAGGGTGGGCGCGCCCAGCTCGAAGAGGGCCGTCCCCGCCACCATGAACACCGCGCAGAATAGGGTCAGCATGCCGTAAGCCCGCATGAACCGCTTCTTGTTCCGGGCGCCGAAGTTGTAGCCCAGGATGCTCATGGCCGCGTTGTTGAGGCCGAACACCGGCATGAAGATGACGGACTGGAGGCGGAAATACGTGCCAAAGGCGCTCTTGTAAGCGTCCACGTAGTTCACGTTGGGGTCCAGGTGCTCCATGTGGTATTCCCCAAGGCCCTTCAAAATGCCGTTCATGCCAAGATACATCACCGTGCCCACGGCCTGCATGAGGATGGAGGGCACGCCCACGCTGTAGATGTCCTTCACGGTCTGCTTCACCAGCTTGAAGTGCTCCCGCTTGAGCTGCACCTCGCTCTTGGAGCGGGTGAGCATGACCAGGGCCAATCCCATGGACGCGAACTGGCCCGCCACCGTGGCGATGGCCGCGCCGGTGACGCCCATGGCGGGGATGGACCCGAGGCCCAGGACGAAGATGCGGTCCAAAATAATGTTGGAGAATGCGCCGGTCAACTGCATCATCATGGCCACCATGGTCCGGCCCTGGGCGGTCATGATCCGCTCGATGCCCACGCTGAGGAAGATGCCCACGGAGAGGGACAGGCAGATGGTCATGTACTCCCGGCCGAAGAGGCGGACGATGGGGTCGTTGTCCTGCCAGTTCATAAAGGCCCGAGAGAGGAACAAGCCGATGCAGGTGAACACCAGGGAGCTCAGCACCAGGACCACCAGGCCGTTGCCCGCGGCCCGGTCAGCGTCCTCGATCCGTCCCTCGCCCAGGCGCCGGGAGATCAGGGAGTTCATACCCACGGCGGTACCCACGGCCACGGAGATCATGAGCATCTGCAGGGGGTTCACGGTGGAGAGGGCGTTCAGGGCTTTGTCGCCGATGGTGCTCTCCGTGCCGGGCACGTAGAGGTCGCCCAAGATCCCCGTGAGCTGCTCCGGGCTCAGGGTGGAGAGCCGGGACACGAACACGCTGTCCACGATGTTATAGAGGGCCTGCACCAGCATGGAAACTATGATGGGCCAGCCCATGGAGAGGAGCAGCCGCCCCTCCGGCGCGGTGGCCATTTTGTTCTTTCTTGTCTGTTCCATGGAGGGTATTATATCAAAAGGAACGGGTAAAGCAAGCCCCAGTTTC
>JBGVAK010000014.1:0-2812 GCA_045224495.1 Christensenellales bacterium | reverse complement strand
CATCGCCGGGATCGATTATCCCACCTCCAAGCTTCCGGCGGACGTGGGCTGCATCGTGGACAACGTGGGCACCATCTACGCCGTGGGCCGGGCGGTCCTCTACAACGAACCTCTGTTCCGGCACGTGATCACCGTTACCGGCGAGGGCGTCCAGAACCCCTCCAACTTCATCGCCCGGGACGGCACCAGCTTCCAGGAGATGATCGAGGCCGCTGGCGGCCTCAAGGCGGGCGTGGAGCCCAAGAAGGTCATCTCCGGCGGTCCCATGATGGGTCTTGCGGTCAGCACCCTGGACGTGCCCATCACCAAGACCACCAACGCCGTCACCGTGCTCCTCGACGATCCGGTGGAAGCGGCGGAGCTGAAGCTCACCACCTGCCTCCATTGCGGCCGCTGCACCACCGTGTGCCCCAACGGCCTCATGCCTCAGATGATGGCCGACGCCATCATCGCCGGGGACATGGAGCGGTATGAGAAGAAGCTGTACGGCCTCGACTGCATCTTCTGCGGGTCCTGCACCTATATCTGCCCGGCCAAGCGGCCCCTGACGCAGAACTTCAAGCAGACCAAGGCGGAGATCCTGGCCAAGAAACGGGCGGCACAGGCGGCCCAGGGGGGAGGGAAATAAGCCATGACATTGAATCTATCCGCAAGCCCCCATGTACGGGATCGGTGGACTACCTCCTTCATCATGCACACGGTGCTGCTGAGCCTGGTGCCGGCAGCGGCGGTGGGCGTGATCGTGTATGGATGGCACGCCCTGCTGGTGATCTTCGCCTCCATCCTGGCGGCGGTGGGCACGGAGGCCCTCTTCTGCCTGATCACCAAGCGGCCCTTGTCCATTACGGACGGCAGCGCGGCGGTGACGGGCATGCTCCTTGCCCTGTCCCTGTCGCCCAGCACGCCGGTGATCTACCCCATCCTGGGCTCCATCTTCGCCATATTGGTGGTCAAGTGCTGCTTCGGCGGCCTGGGCAAGAACTTCATCAACCCGGCCCTGGCGGGGCGCTGCTTCCTGCTCCTTTCCTTCGGCAAGGTCATGACCCAGTTCCCGGCCCTGGACGGCGTCAGCTCGGCGACGCCTCTGGCGGTGCTGTCCGACGCCATGAGCAAGGGTATCCCGGCTAAGCTGGACGTGACCAGTATGTTCCTGGGCACCTCCACCGGCGTCATCGGCAGCTCCATCGTGGCGCTGCTCATCGGCGGTCTCGTCCTGTGGGGCCTCGATATCATCCACGGGGAGATCTGCTTCTCCGTGCTGGGCGGCTTCACCCTCATCATGGGCCTCTTCGGGGGCCGGGGCTTCGACCCCGCCTACCTGGCGGCTCAGCTCTGCGGCGGCGGCGTGGTCATGGGCGCCTTCTTCATGGCTACGGACTACACCACCTCCCCGGTGAGCCGTCTTGGACAGCTGGTCTACGGCTGCCTCATCGGCGTGTTGGGGGCCCTGTTCCGCATCATGGGCAAGGTGGACTATTTCAGCTACTCCGTGATCATCGGGAACCTGTTCACGCCCCTCATCGATATGTACGTCATCCCCAAGCCCTACGCCTACCGCAGGAAAGCCATCCGGGCGGCCAGCGGGATCAAGCTTCCGCCCCTCAGCAAGCGGATCCCCAAGCCCGTCATCGCCCTGATCCTCATCACCCTGTTTGCCGGCGTGGCGCTCTCCGGGGTCTATAACATGACCCAGGGCACCATCGAGCAGCACGAGAACGAGGCCAAGGCGGCCGCCTATGCGGCGGTGGTGCCGGAGGCGGTCACCTTCGAGCATGACGAAAACGCGGACGCCGCCATCAAGGCTCTGGACGGCCAGGTCTACGGCACCAAGTTCGGCAAGGCCTACGTGAACGAAGCATACGTAGCCAAGGACGCCGCGGGCAATACCGTGGGCTATGCCCTCAGCGTCACCAGCGGCGACGGGTACGATGGGAACGTGACCCTGTCTCTGGGCCTCGACGCCGGCGGCAAGGTACTGAGCATCGCCTTCACCGAGCTCACCGAGACCCCGGGCATGGGCATGCTGGCCGACGAGCCCGCCTTCAAGGACCAGTTCGCCAATCGGGATGTGACCCAGTTCGTCCACAACAAGGGCGGCGTCACCGGGGACAACGTGATCGACGCTATCTCCGGCGCCTCCACCACCTCGGGGGCTGTGGTCAACGCGGTGAACGCGGGATTGGACTTCTTCCACAGCGTCATGCAGGGAGGAAACTGATATGAATAAGTATGTTGAACGGCTGTACAACGGCCTGATCAAGGAGAACCCAACCATGGTGCTCATGCTGGGCATGTGCCCCACCTTGGCCGTGTCCACCGCCGCCATCAACGGCGTGAGCATGGGACTGTCCACCATGGCGGTACTGGTGTTCTCCAATTTGATCATCTCCATCCTGCGCAAGCGGATCCCCAACGAGGTCCGTTTGCCGGCCTACATCGTGATCGTGGCCTCCCTGGTCACGGTGACCCAGCTCATCATCAAGGCGTATCTGCCCACGGTGGACAAGGCTTTGGGCCAGTTCATCCCCCTGATCGTGGTGAACTGCATCATCCTGGGCCGGGCGGAGGCCTACGCCAACAAGCATGAACCGGGCCTCGCCATCATGGACGGCCTGGGCATGGGCATCGGCTTTACCGTGGCGCTGACGCTGGCGGGCTCCCTCCGGGAGATCCTGGGCAAGGGCACCTGGTTCGGCATGCAGGTCTTGCCCGAGAGCGTTTCCCCCGCGGCCATCTTCAGCCTCCCGCCGGGGGCGTATCTGGTCATCGCCCTGTTCATCATCATCATGAACGCCATCGGCATCAAGACCCG
>JBGVAK010000013.1:0-2493 GCA_045224495.1 Christensenellales bacterium | reverse complement strand
CCGGGGTACGTGGGCTACGACGAGGGCGGCCAGCTCACCGAGGCGGTCCGCCGCAAGCCCTACGCGGTGGTGCTGTTCGATGAAGTCGAAAAAGCCCATCCCCAGGTGCTGAACGTCCTCCTGCAGGTCCTGGACGACGGCCGCATCACCGACGGTCAGGGCCGGACGGTGGACTTCAAGAATACCATCATCATCCTGACCAGCAATCTGGGCAGCGACCTGCTGCTGGGCGGCATGGCCGCCGACGGTACCATCCGCCCGGAGACGGAGGAAGCGCTGAACAAGCTCCTGAAGACCGCTTTCCGGCCCGAGTTCTTGAATAGGCTCGACGAGGTCGTGTTCTTCCGGCCCCTGACGGGCGAGAATATGAAGGCCATCGTGGGCCTGCTTCTCAAAGACCTGGAGGGCCGCATGGCCGATCGGGGCCTGAAGCTCAGCGTCACCGACAAAGCCAGGGATCTCATCATCGCCGAGGGCAGCGATCCCCTCTTCGGCGCCCGACCCCTGAAGCGGTACATCCAGAGCAAGGTGGAGTCGCTCCTCGCGCGCCACATCATCGCCGAATCCCCCAAGGAGGGCAGCACCTTGACCGTGGACGCGGACGAGCAGGGACGGTTGACGGTCGCATGACCGCATAGGAACGCAGGGAGGGTGCCCGGGGGCATCCTCCCTTTTTCTTTGGCGAGCCTTGCGCGGCAAGGCGAAAGGCGGTATGATAAACGAAACCTACGAGCAAAGGAGCACAGCCATGATCCGCGTAGAGAAGATCCAGATCCCTACTCTGCCCACCAAGAAGCCCCGGCGGCTGTACGTCTACACGCCCAAGGGCTACGAGCAGAGCGACGAGCGCTATCCCGTCCTCTACATGTTCGACGGCCATAACGTCTTCTACGACAGCCACGCCACCTACGGCAAGAGCTGGGGCATGAAGGCATATCTGGAGAAGTCCCGGCTGCCCATCATCCTGGTGGCGGTGGAGTGCAACCCCGAGGGCGACAACCGCATGAGCGAGTACGCTCCCTGGGACATCGTCTGGCGGGGGAAGCGGTACTTCGAGGGCCGGGGCAAGCTCACCATGGACTGGATCGTGAATGAGCTCAAGCCTCGGATCGACCGGGAATACCGGACCATGCCCGACCGGGAGGACACCCTCATCGCCGGCAGTTCCATGGGCGGGCTCATGTCCCTGTACGCCGTGACGGCCTACAACGATACCTTCTCCCGGGCGGCCTGCCTGTCCCCCAGCCTTTGGGGCGCCCGGCACCACGAGCAGGAGCTGAAAGCCCCCCTCAAACAGCCCACCCGCGTGTACCTCGACATGGGCACCGAGGAGACCGACGGCCACGTGACCGTCCTCACGGGCCTCTTCGACGCCGCCAAGCTCCTGACCCGCGCGGGGGCCACGGTGGACGCCCGGGTGGTGGAGGGCGCCCGACACAGCGAGGCGTACTGGGAGCAGCGGATCCCCGTCTTCATGGATTATTTGCTGAAATAAAAAACAAGCGCACGGCTATGGCCGTGCGCGTTTTCATGATTTGACGCCATGGCGTCATTTTCATATGCTCCGCCGCCCCTCCAGGGCCTTGGCCAGCGTCACCTCGTCGGTGTACTCCAGGTTCCCGCCGATGGGGATGCCGTGGGCGATGCGGGAGGCGGTGACGCCCAGGGGCTTCAAAAGCCGGGCGATATAGGAGGCCGTAGCCTCGCCCTCCACGTCCGGGTTAGTGGCCAAAATGACCTCCTTCACCTGCCCGTCCTTGCAGCGCTCCAAAAGCTCGTTGATCTTGATGTCCTTGGGCCCGATGCCCTCCATAGGAGAGAGGGCCCCGAAGAGCACGTGATAGCGGCCATTGAACTCCCGGGTCTTCTCCATGGCGATCACGTCCTTGGGGTCCGACACCACGCAGATAACGTCCGCCCGCCGCCGGGGATCGGCACAGATCTCGCATAGCTCCCCGTCGGTGTAGGTGCCGCAGACGGGGCAGTTGTGGACCTTCATGCGGGCGTCGGTGATGGCCTGCGCCAGCTCCTGGGCCTGCTCCTCCGGGACGCCTAAAATATGGTAGGCCAGCCGGGCCGCCGTCTTGCGCCCGATGCCCGGGAGCCGGCCCAGCTGTACCGTCAGTCGTTCGATGGATTCGATGGCCATGGCTTAGAAGGGCAAATTCATGCCGCCGGTGAGCCGGCCCATTTCCTGCTCCATGGTGGCGGCAGCCTCCTTCAAGGCTCCGTTCACCGCCGAGAGCACCAGGTCCTGAAGCATCTCCACGTCGTCCGGGTCCACGCACTGGGGGTCGATCTCCACGGACAGGACCTCCCGGGCGCCGTTGACCGTGACCTTCACCATGCCGCCGCCGGAGGCCGCCGTGAACTCACGGGCGTTGAGCTCCTCCTGCTTCTTCTGCATGTTCTCCTGCATCCGCTGGGCCTGCTTCATGAGCTGCTGCATGTTGCCCATGCCGCCCATGGGGAATCCGCCGTGCTTTGCCATAT
>JBGVAK010000012.1:0-15401 GCA_045224495.1 Christensenellales bacterium | reverse complement strand
TCAGCGCCCGCCTTCTTCGCCCGCTTGGCCAGGGAGAGGAGCTTCCTCTCCCGAAAGGAAAAAAAACAGGCTTCCCAATCGTTGCAGAGCACCGGCCGTTCCTTCCCCTTCCAGTGGCCCCGGATCACGTGGCCGTTGATGAAGTCGTGAAAGTGGGCCGAGAGTCCGTTGAAGCCCCCGTCGGAGTAGGTCATGACCCCCTCGGGCGTCTCGAAGGCCGCGCCCGGCGCCAGCGTATACCGGAAGCACCGGGGACTCACCCCCGCCATGACGCGGACCAGGCCATTCTCCGCCTTTTCCACGGCGGTGTAGTGGTTGCCGCTGTAGAGGAGGTTGAAGCCCCAGCAGCGCCCCTGCTCCTCGGAACAATGAGCTTCGGATAGGAGCACCCCCGGGTTATGCTTGTGGCCGGAGGCGCCGGTGCTGCCCTCGTTCACGTAGATGCCGGACATGACGGGCCTGTCGTGGCGGCGAGCCTCCCGGATCCAGGCTCCGTCGAAGGTGGTGAAGGTGAGCTCCGATGCCGGGATCATATCCAGCATGTAGCTCATGAGCTTGTCGATGACGACGGGAGCTTCGCCCTCGTTTTTCAGAACGGCCCGACGGGTGATCACGTCCTCGCGGGGGTAAACCGTGTAAATGAGGTCCAACGCCACGGGCGCCGCCTTCTCCTTCAGGTGGAGGATCAGCGTCTCGGCGTCGTCCCCGTAGGCCGTGGGCAGCCCCTCCATGGGCAGGGAGCCGGACTTCATTTCATGGGAGACGTAAACAAAATCGTTGGTGAAGGCTCCGTCAGGGAGGGTCAGCTCCGCGGGCGGGTTGCGAAAGTCGCCCTTGCCCACGCCGCTCCACTCCAGGGACAGATCGTCCAGACAATAGGTATCGCTGCTCTCGTCGTAGAGGATGGAGGAACCCCGGACGATGGAGGGCTTGACGCCCAGGGCCGCCCCGTCCTCAAGGGACACGGGGCCGCCGTAATGGAGGTGCTCCAAGTGACCGAATGGGGTCACCCGAAAGAGATAGACCGTATGGTCCGTCGAGAGGCGGAATGCTTTGTCGTTACACTCGATCATGATGCGCTCCTTATGTCAAATACTTGAGTATCGAAGGTTACTGTCGGGGTTTCTCCTCAATAAGCACAGCCTCCCAGGGCTGCAGCTGGCAGTCCAGCTTCCTGGTGCCGTGGGTGGAGAGGACGGGATAACCCACCAGGGGCAAACGCACGGCCTTATCCGACCAGTTCGCGGCCACGATGACGCGCTCGTCCCCCAGCCGCCGCTCGATCTTGATCCAGCTCTTCTCCCGGCTGATGAGGCGAAAGCGCCCCTGCTTCAAGACGTCGCTGCCGTTCCGATAGGCCATGAGGGTGCGGAACCAGTTCAGCACGGAATCGGGGTCCCCCTCCTCCGCCTCGGCGTTGACGGTCACGTGGTTGCCGTTGACCTTCAGCCAGGGGGTGCCGGTGGTGAAGCCGCCCTGGGGGCCTGCCGTCCACTGCATGGGCGTGCGGGCGTTGTCCCGGCTGGCGTGCTGCATGCGCCGGAAGATCTTCTCGTCGCTGAGGCCCAGCTTCTTCAAGGTGGGGACCATGTTCTTGGACTCCACGTCCTGGATGTCGCTCATGGAGGTGAAGTCGAAGTTGGTCATGCCCAGCTCCTCCCCCTGGTAGACGAAGGGCGTGCCCCGAAGGGTGAGGAGCAGGGTCAATATGGCCTTGGCGGAAGCCGGGCTCCCGTCCCCGAAGCGGGACACGGACCGGGGCTGGTCGTGGTTCTCGAAGTAGACGGCGTTCCAGGGGAGTTTGTTTTGCCATTTGATGAGGCTCTTGAAAAATCGCTGGGCGGAAAACTTCCGGGGCAGCCACTTGACCAGGAAGCAGTCCGCGTTCATGTGCTCGAAGGAGAAGACCATGTCGAGCTCGCCCCGTTCGGGGTCCGTCAGCTCCCGGGCCTTCTTCGGGGATACGAACACGGTTTCGCCCACGGTGAAGCAGTCGTATTTTGAAAGGACCTCCCGGCGGAAGCGCTTGAGGAGCTCGTGGCAGCCCGGACGGGAGATATAGTATTCGCTGCCCACCAGGGCCCCCTTGGGAAAGCCGTTCTTCAGGCTGTCCTTCCACAGCAGGTTGATGACGTCGCAGCGGAAGCCCGCCACGCCCCGGGCGAGCCAGAAGTCCATGACCTGCTCCACGGCGTCGATGACGGCGGGGTTCCGGTAGTTGAGGTCCGGCTGGCCCTTGGCGAAGAGGTGCAGATACCATTGGCCCCGCACCTCGTCGAAGGTCCAGGCCCCGCCGCCGAAGAAGCTGGTCCAGTTGTTGGGCGGCCGCTTGCCGCGCCGCTGCTTGCTGCGGTCGTCCCGCCAGATGTAGTAGTCCTCGTAGGGGGCTTCCCTATAGCGGCTCTTCTGGAACCAGAAATGCTGGCTCGAGGTGTGGTTGATCACCAGGTCCATGACGATGCGGAGCCCCAAGGCCTTAGCTTTTTGGATGAGCTCATCCATGTCGGCCAGGGTACCGAACTTGGGGTCTATGTCGCAGTAATCGGAGATGTCGTAGCCGTTGTCCTCGCCGGGGGAGCGATAGACCGGGGAGAGCCAGAGGATGCCCACCCCCAGGGACTTGAGATAGGGGAGCTTGGAGATGATGCCGGGGATGTCGCCCATGCCGTCGCCGTTGCTGTCGCAAAAGCTCATGGGATAGATCTGATAGACCGCCTGTTCCTTCCACCACGGTGTCATAGGTCCCTCCTCCTACGCGTACACGGTGACCAGATATTTGGGGATGAGCTCGATGGGCTTGTAGTTGAGCTTGCTGTAGCGGATGCCCTCGTCCCCCGCGTCGTCCTCCCGGTTCACATACGTAAATCCCGCGCCCATGAAGTTCACGAAGGCCTGCGCCATGGCGGGATATGCGCCAGAGGCGTTCACGTCTGCCTTCTCCGCGTGGGCAAAGAGGGTGTCCCCCTTGATCTCGCCAACGGAAAGGGCCGTGATGCCCAGTCGGGTCACCAGACACGCCGCCCGCTGGTTCAGCCGACAGGCGAGCTCGATGAGGTCCATGGTGCCCTTCAATTCGTTGCGCTCCACCTCGCTCATCTCCGGGTGCTCCGCCTCGATCCGCTCCAAGAAGGCGATGCACGCCGGGAACATATCCTCGGTGATCTCCCGACACTCCGCCTCGGGGAACTCCTTATAGAACCGGTTCACGTGGTTCTTCTGGCTGTGATGCTTCTTGCCGCTGAAAGTGCGGAAGACGTCCGCCTCGTAGAGATAGTCGAACCAGTCCCGCTTCTCCTCGGCGATGAACAGGTTCCCGTACCGGGCTTCGATCAGGGGCAGCTGATCCGCGCCCACGCAGGCGAACCGGAGCTCCTCCCCCCGCTCCCGGGCGTCCCGCTCCGCGGCGGCAAAGCCGGCGTCCGTGTCCCCGGGGCCTACGGGCACGGAATAGCAGGGGCCGATGCGCTTGTATACGGACCGGGTCACCAGCGTCTCCCCGGCGATGACGAAATGGGTCTGAAAGATGTTGCGCCACTGGAAGGTGACCCCCGCCGTGTTGTCGCATATCCGGTTGGTGCACGCGGAAAAATAAGGCTCTGTCGCCTCGATGTTCCGACAGTTCACCGGTATAAATTCACTCATACTCGCCCCCTTCGGGGCCCTCCTCCTCCGGGCCCGCCGGGGCGGGTCCCTTTGGGGATAAGTATACCAGAGAAATCGAAACTTGTGAAGGGGCTCCTATTTTTTCTTGACGGGTGCGCGAAAAACGCATAGAATAGGGAAAATGATTCATCCTGTTACGGAAAGGACACTCTATGCAGCTGATCGCATTCGATCTGGACGGCACGCTGTGCAACACCATCGAGGACATCGCCGGTTCATTGAACCGCGCCCTGAAAAAACATGATATCGCCCCCTACCCCCTGTCCGTGGTGCAGGGCATGGTGGGTCGGAGCGTGGCCTACATGTGCCAACGGGCCATGCCCCACGGCCGGGAAAACGACTGGAAGCCGGTCATGGACAGCTTTTTCGAGGATTATACCCTCCACTCCCTGGACCACACCCGGCCCTACCCCGGCGTGACGGAGGCCCTCAGAGCCCTGAAGGATAGGGGGTACCTCCTGGCCGTGGTGACCAACAAGCCCCACCTCCATGCGGTGCACATGATCTCGGAGCTGTTCCCGCCCCACGGGGACCTGTTCTGCCAGGTCCAGGGCCAGAACAGCAAGTTCACGTTAAAGCCTCACCCCGCCAGCCTCCAGTTCGTGCTGGACATGCAGAAGGTGAAGAACGCCAACGCCCTCTACGTGGGGGATTCGGAGGTGGATTTCCAGTTCGCCCGCAACAGCGGCCTGCACTTCTGCGGCGTCAGCTGGGGATTCAAAGGCCGCCCCTTCCTAGAGGAGCTGGGCAGCGAATTCGTCATCGACGAGCCCCGGGAGCTCCTCTCGGTCATGGAACGGCTGGAAAAGGGGAACTAAGCTTGAAAACGGCTTTTTCAGCCGTTTTTTTGTATGGAGCAGGAAAGCGGAATAGTTTCTTGACTTCCTGCCAGAATAGGATACAATGAAATATATTCTACTTCACACGGGTGGATAAAATGAACAGAAGACTCAGGGAAAAACCATGGTATAACAATGCGGTATCGCTGTGTATCGCCGTGATCCTGTACGTGGTGCTGACCCAATGGAGCGGCATCCGGCAGGGGCTCGGCACCTTCTTCCACTACTTCTCCACGGTACTCATCGGCGCCATCATCGCCTACATCGTGAACCCCCTCTCCGGCCTATACGGACGGACCATCTTCTGCTGGATCAAGAAGGAAAAGGTCAGGACCTTCCTGTCCAACATCCTGGCTATTTTGACGGTCATCCTCTTTTTGGTGTTCCTGCTCCTCATGCTGATCCCGCAGCTTATCGAGAGCGTGGCCATGTTCTACGGGAATCTGGACGGGTACGTGGCCTCCCTCCAGGGCATGCTGGATTCCCTGGGCGTGAACGCCAACGAGCTGGGCGTGGAAAAGTTCATCAGCTCCTCCGAAGCCATCATCGAGACTGTCACCGACTTCGTGAAGAAGAACCTGAGCGCCATCCTCTCCACCTCCGTGGGCGTGGGCAAGGGCGCCGTCCAGTTCCTCATCGGCTTCTTCCTGTCCATCTATCTGTTGGGGGACAAGCCCCGGTTGAAAGCGGGCAGCGAGCGGCTGCTCACCGCCCTGCTGGGCGGAGCCAAATACGAGAAGCTCGTCAAGGTCCTGCGTCGCTGTCACGCCATTTTGAACCGGTACATCGTCTTCAATCTGCTGGACAGCCTCATCATCGGCTGCGCCAACGCCATATTCATGGCCATCGTGGGCATGCCCTATGTGGGCCTCGTGTCCTTCGTGGTGGCCATCACCAACCTGCTGCCCACCTTCGGCCCCGTGGTGGGCGGGATCATCGGCGGGTTCGTGCTGCTGATGGTGAACCCCTGGCACGCCCTGGCGTTCCTCATCTTCTCCGCAGTGCTGCAGACCATCGACGGCTACATCCTCAAGCCCAAGCTCTTCGGCGACTCCCTGGGGGTGTCGGGCCTGTGGATATTGGTGGGCGTCATCGTGGGCGGCAGCGCCTTCGGCATGGTGGGCATCCTTCTGGCCATCCCCGCCGTGGCTATCCTGGACTTCCTGCATCGGGAGTACCTGCTCCCCTGGCTGGAGGCAAGGCATCAAAAGTAAGACCGTACATAAGAAAAAGGCTGTCGCTTTGGCGACAGCCTTTTTTGCTTGCTTTTATTTCGTCCCTGTCAGGGCCACGCCGTCCACGTAGAGGGTGTGGCCGTTGGCGACGACGCTGGCAACGTTCCCGGTGAAGGAGGAGATGTAGGTGTCAGCGGTCAAGGTCCAGGAGGAGGTATCGTCCAGCGTCACGTTCACCGTGCCCGCCTCGGTGGAGATCACGTCCCCCTTGGCGCTGGTGATGGCGCCGCTGACGGTGCCGGTGAAGGCGGAGCCTTGGGTCAAATCCAGCGTCAGTGTGGCGTTGCTGCCCACCAGCAGCAGCCCCTCCAGGGTCTGGCCGACGGCGTTCAAAGTGGCCACGTTCCCTGCCCCGCTCCAGCCGTCATCGCAGACGGACAGGAACACGTCCTCGCTGTCCTCGTTGACCACGGTCACGCCGTTCAGGGTGATGATGGCGTTGGTATTGGTCACGTGAAAGACGTGGCCGTTTTGGCTGGTCAGGCTGCCGCCGGTCATGGTGAAGGACGAGGTGCCGCTATCCGCGTCGCCGGACATGGACTGGTAGATCATGATGGTGTCCAGGAAGCTGGCGTTGGAGTTCATGGCGGTGTTGTTGGCCGTGAGCTCACAGTTTTCCAGCGTGATACTGTTCTTGCCCTCGATGCACACGCCCTCGGAAAGGTTGGAGGTCAACGTGGCGTTGGCCACATGGATCTTGGCGGTGGAGTAGATGGTGGGGGAGCCCAGACCGTTCGATGTATAGGTGCCCCCGTCCACATACACCGTGCCGCCGCCCCGGTCCGTGCGGATGGGCGCAGAGGACTGGCCGGAGGTGGCGACGGTCAGATCGTAGGCGTAGGTCACGCCGCCGCCCGTGGTCATGATGCCGCCGGAGCCGCTGCCCGCGGTGGTGATGACGGTGTCACGGACGGTGACGGTGGTGCCGTCGCCTGCGGCGCCGTTCTGGCCGCCGTTGCCGCCGTAGCAGAAGATGCCGTTGGCCCCGGCGGCGTCGGAGGAAACTGTGCCGCCGGTGATATTGACGCTGGCGCCGTCCTTTGCCAGGACCGCCGCGTTGAGGCCATAGAAGTTGCAGCTGTCGCCGCCCGAGGAGCTGCCGGTCTTGGTGACGGTGGGGTCCGTAACGGTGACCGCCTGGTCGGTGGCGATGAGCAGGGCGCTCTCGTCCTCGGTGTCAGAAGCATAGGTCTGGCCGCTCTGGCTGTCGACGGAAGTGATCTCCACGGCCCCCTTGTAGTCTATGTCCTTGGAGGCGCCGCCGGGACCCCCGGGGCCCCCGGGCATGCCGGAAGGCGGCTGGCCCATGCCCCCGGGCGGAGTGCCGTCGGGCGGGTTGCCCATCTGCATCTGGCCGAAGCCGCCCGGCGGGGTCCCCTCAGGCCGTTCACCGGAGGGGGGCTGGCCCATGCCGCCCGGAGGCGTGCCGTCAGGCGGGTTGCCCATGCCCTCGGGGGATGCGTCGTCTGAAGACGGGGGCAGTTCGCCGGGAGCAGCCGGGGCTTCGGTGGCGTCGGTGGTTTCCGTGCTCTCCGGTCCCGCCGTGGCCGTGGCCTCGGCTGTGGTGGTGCCGGTGCAGCCCATGGCCGTGCCCAGCAGCAGGCAAAGGGCTATGACCAAGCTGAGTATACGTATGGTCTTGCGTTTCATGTTCGTATGCCTCCTTCGTTTCGTTTGCCCTATTCTAACCCCTGTATCTTAAATTATCTCTAAAAAGTCATAAGGATTCAAAGAGTTTTTACAACCCCCCGCCTTGCTTTTCCGGAGCGGCGCGAGTAAGATATAAATACAGTTTTTTCCAGCGAACGAGCGTACGGATATGAGAAACAGGCATTTTTTCGGCAAGTGCATAGGCATCCTGGGCCTGCTGCTCCTTTTGGGGTGTGCGCAGAGCGCCCTGACGGCGGAGGCTGCGCCCGCGCCCACGGCCACGGCAGTGGCCACAGCGGAGCCCACGGCCCTGCCCACGGAGGAAGTCACCCCCCTGCTGCCGGTGGCGGTACAGATCACGGCGGTGCCCACGCCCACGCCCACGGCCACCCCGGAACCCACGCCCACGCCGGAACCTACGCCCACCCCCACGCCTTCCCCCACGCCGGCGCCCTTTGAGGCCTACTACCCGCCCACGGACGTGAAGCCCGCCCGCTTTTTGGAGGCTTCTCCGGGCATCGGGCTGTTCTACTGGCCCGACAGGAACATGTACCTGGCCTATGGCCGGGTGGGGAACGACGCCGTAGGCTTCTATCCCGCCGACGAATCCGGTCGTGTGGCCCCCGGCGCGACGCCGGTGGAGGGGCCCTGCTTCGTGCCCCTCTACACCCCCGCCGAAGGGCCCCAGAAGGAGGGAGAAAAGCTGCTGGTCCTGTACCTGCCCACCCAGAGCGTGGTGTCCTTCCACGGGGAGAACGGGGAATGGATCGAGGATCGGATCATGATCTGCTCCTCGGGCAAGGGCAAGAACGGCACCCCTGTGGGCAAGTACAAGATCTACGAGCGGTACGACTATAAGCTCCTGGGCTCCGAGGAGGAGGACACCCTCTGCTTCGGGTTCTGGGCATGCCGGTTCTATAAGGGGCATCTGTTCCACTCCGTGCCCATCAGCTACGACGCCGGATACGACAAGAAGCTGGCCCATCACATGACCAACATGCGCAACTACCAAAAGCTGGGCACCACCGCCTCCCACGGCTGCGTACGGATGACGGTGGCGGATGCCAAGTATATCTACGATCTCAGTCAATTCGAGACCGTGAACGTATGGGTCGTGAAGGACCAGGGCCCCCTGCCGCCCAGGCCTCCCAAGGCGATCATGACGGAGCCCTATACCAACAAGCAAGGCTACGGCTGGGACCCCACGGACCCGGATCCCGACAACCCCTATCTGGCTCTTGCGACCCCCGGTCCGCAAGCGTAGAAAGACGGACGACCATGCCCTGCGATAGGAACGATTCCTCCACCCGGGTCACCCTGGGCCCGGACGGGATCTGCCGCTGGAAACAATGCATGAATCCCCGCCTGCCGACGCTGACGTCCGCCGAGCCTTTACGGGGCGCAGAATATCTGGTATACTATAATTTATGAAAGTATTTTGGACAAAGGTCACAGCCGTCCTGCTGACGGCGCTGCTCCTGGTCGGCTGCGCAAAAACGCCCGCGCCGGTCCAGGAGCCCACGCCGGCGCCTACGGCCACCCCGACCCCCTCCCCCACGCCCACGGCTTCCCCCACGCCTACGGCTACGCCGACCCCCTCCCCCACGCCTACGCCGACGCCCACACCTACGCCTACGCCAACGCCTACACCGACCCCCACGCCCACTCTGGTCCCCCTGGAACGGATGGACGGCGGCAAGGACGTTGAGGCGCAGCTGTTCCCGCTGTTGAGCTGTACGCCGGAGCCAACGGCCACGGTGGTACCTCTCTCTACCCCCAACCCCCTCCTGGAGAACGTGGGCAGGATGGGTGCCATGACCTTCGCCAACTGTCCCATCCTGGCCTGGCCCCACAAGCTGGCCAACGTGCTGGGACGGGAATCCTATCATCTCGTATACATCCACAACGTCTACAACCGACAGTTCTACCTGGTCACCACCCAGCAGGGGCTCAAGGGCTACGTGAAGGCCGATGAGATCGCCGTCCTGAGCGACGAGGACGTGGCCCGCTACTTCGACGCCATCGAAGCGCAGCAGCGGACCGTGGATCTGTATACCCCCGACACCTTCCTGCAGGAGCTGCAAAAGGGGACAGACGAGGGGACCATGGCGGACCGGATCTACGCCGCCCTGGGCCGGCTGGGCCTGGATTTCGACCCCTTCTACTATGCGGTATACCAAAAGACCCTGGACGACGACGAGCGATATCCCCGGTTCTATAAGGACGACGTCTATAATTCCCTGCTCTTCAAGCTGTTCAACTCCTCCGGCGCCCAGGTGTTCTACCAGGGAGCGCGGACCCAGTGGGAGTATGTGCCTGCGGGCGGCGAGCTGCAGAAGGGGGACATCCTGTTCTTCGTGGACGCCCTCGACAAGGGCAGCAGCGGCATATTGGACGGATGCGAGTTCGTCATGAAGGGGCCCGGTTCCGGGGCGCTGACGGGCTGCGGCGTGTATGGGGGCGACGGTCAGGTGCTGCTCCTGCGGGAGGGCCGGATCAAGGCCATGCCCTGGACCGAATCGCTCCAAAAGACCCTGGACTCCGCCCGTCGGATCCATTTGGAGGTCTTCGACGAGAAGCAGATGCTGATCGAGGACGTGATCGCCCAGGTCTACGACTGTCTGGGCACCCCCTACAGCAACTTCCAGCGGACGGGGGAATACTCCTTCGACTGCTCAGGCCTCATCTCCTGGCTCTGGATGCGCATGGAGATCTCCCCCACGTACATGGGATTCCAGGCCTTCCGCGGCACCAACGCCTCCGGTTTCTCCGGCATCACGGACTACTACTGGCACCACAAGCAGCGCATCCGTCTCGTCTGCCCCATCCAGCGGGACGAAACGATAGGGCTTCCCTCCATGGACGCTTTGGAGCGAGGGGATCTCGTCTTCCTCCGCAAGAACGACAAGACGCTGCAGGTGGGCCATGTCATGATCTACCTGGGGGACGGCCGGGTCATCCACTCCACCCGCATCGACGAGGAGTACGGCGGTACGGTGGTGGCAAACTTCCGCCCGGCCCTGCAGCTCTTCTATAACAACGCCCTCCGGATCGAAAGCATCTCCCCGCCGAAAGGATGATCTATCCAAAACGAAGAAGGACCGCTTCCTTGTGAAACGGTCCTTTTTAGTATCCACGGGAGCGTCACGACACGCTGTCGATGCGCAGGGAGGTGTAGTAAAGCTTTTGGAGGGCGTGGCGGAAATTGGCCACCACCGTGCCGGAATACTTGTTGCTGATGTAGGTGGAGTGGATGACCCGGCCGTCCCCCAGGTACATCATCACGTGGCCGATGCTGCCGCCCTTCCCCTTCAGCAGGAAGATGATGTCCCCCCGCCGGAACCCGTCCAGGTCCTTCAGCTCCGTCCCCATGGGCACGGGCACGGTCATCTTGACCAGCTTCTTTCCGTGCCAGACGTATTCCTGGATGTTGGACAGGCCCGACGCGGAGCTTTCCAGCCAGTGGTAGTATACGTACCCCTTGGGGTACAGCTCCATGCGCACCAGCAGCCAGGAGATGAGCCCGGAGCAGTCGAAGGAGAAATCCCCCGTCCGGGTGAATTTGCTGTAGGGGGTGCCCAGGCAGTCGTAGGCCTGGGCGATCAAGTCCTCCACGATCAGCTGTTTGTCGTCGTAGACGGAAAGATGGATGCGGCGGGCGGAGTCGTAGCTCTTGAAGAGCTGGCTGGAAGAGAAGTTGTCCAGCTGCTGGACCTTCCCCTCCTGGAGGATCAGGACGCTGTCGTTGCCGAGGTACACGGCGCACTCGGTGATATTCCCCGAATGCTGCCCGGCCATGACGAACTCGCAGCCCTCCATGACGCCGGTGCTCCGCTTGGGGAGCTCGCTGAAGAAGAGGATGTCGCCCCGCTGCAGCTCGCCCTTGACCGGCACGTACTCCCACTGGGTCCTATGCCCCTCGTAGTAGACGAGGCTGCCGGTGGAGTTGAACAGCTTGAAGCGGAGGGAGTTATAGACGTCGTCCTTGTAGTACAGGGGATACTTCTTCTCGTCCTGATGGTCCTTCTTGTACACCCGATAGTAGTAGGGCTCGAAGTCCAGGCCCAGCCGGCACAGGGCGGCATAGATCCTTTCCTCCATATCGCCCGTGGTCTCCACCTTCCCCAGCTCCTCCACGAAGGCGTCGGGGGAATACTTGGCGGCGGTGTAGGTGAGCTGCATGGCGGCGGACAGGTACGCTTCCACGTCCGCCTCCGCAAGGGGCGTGACCTGGCTGATCTTCACATAGCCCTTCCGGCCCTCCTGGGTGGTGACGTAATAGTAGTCCCTCTTGATGTTGTGGATATACAGAAGGTGATAGGACTCCCGGCCCAGGACGTTGGCGGTCTCCTTAGGCTTGTCGTAGACGGCCACGTTGGCGAACACCATGGCTGCGAGACCCCCCATGGCCTCCGCCCGCGCGTCCGGCGTGGCCAGGGGCTCCACCGTGGGCGTGGGCTCCGGCGTCTGAGCCCACAGGGGGAACAGGACCTCCTGCACCTCCGCCTCAAAGTCCCGCCGGTCCATGGGTACCGAAGTGGGCGTGGGGCTGGGGGTCGGCTGGGGCGTGGCAGTGGGCTCCGGCGTGGGCTCCGGGGTGAAGGTGGGCGTGGGACTGGGGGTGGCGGTAGGCGCCATGGTGATGGGCACCGCATAGGCCGTGGGACCGGGGGTCACAGGAGCCTCCGTGACCGGAGCCGTGGCCTGCCCCGCATCAAAAGCTTCCGCCGCCTGCTTCCCGCAGCCCGGCAAAGGGAGCAGCATCAGGACTATCAGAAATATGCAAATCGATCTCGAAAAAACTCTCATACGCGACAGTATACCAAGGGGACGGCGGTCTGTAAAGCTTTGGTTTCGTCCCGGGGTGTCAAATCGAATAATATATCTCCCTGTCCCGGCCCTTGCGGGCTCCAAAAGCGCGGTATAGCCGCGCACATGCGACCGGCGCAGGAAGAACGGCAGACTTAAAATATGTGAGATCCAGAGACATGCGCGGTGGATCTCACACTTTGCAGGGCCCGCCGCCCGGTGACCCGTCAGGGGCATAGGCGGGACCTGGAAGCGGAGCGAAGGCGGAGCACAGGTCGTCGAAGCCGAGGGCTTCGACGACCTGAATCCTTCAGGATTCCTCGATGACCGTGATGCAGACCCGATCCGGGCCCGTGAAGGAGAGGCAGCGAAGGTCCGTGTAGGGGTCCCGGCGGAAATCGCCCACCTCTATGCCGTTCTTCTCCAAACGCTTCTTGATCTTCCCCAGGTTCCGGGCGGAGATGGTCAGATACTGGACCGGGATCATCTTCTTTTTGTTGAAACAGATGACCTCCACCTGGGAGTTGCCCATGACCAGCAGGAAGCGGCTGTCCACGTCGTCCAGGCTCATGACCTGCTTATTTACCCGAAAGCCCAGCTTGTCCACGTAGAAGTCCCACACCGCCTCCTCGTAGGTAGCCAGGAGGGTCGTGCGAGAAAGGTCGATCCTGCGGGCGAAGGGGTACAAGGTCATGTGCCGGGCGTGGCGCCGCCAGCGATGGTAGGCCCTCAGCTCCCGCCGCCAATCGGGATGGGTCACCACATAGGCGATGAAGATGAACAGCAGCTGCCCGACGAAACCGCCCAGGGTGTTGGACAGCAGATCGTCCAGGTCGTAAAGCCCCCGGCGGTAGATGAGCTGCATGTTCTCCGTGACCAGGGAGATGAAGAAGCAGGCCACCACGGGCCGGATATGGGCCTTGGCGCGGAACCAGTTGAACACGTAGGGCAGCAGGTACCCCATGGGCACGAACAGCATCACGTTGAGGTACACCTGGACAATGTCCTGGAAGCGGATGACCTCGATGCGGGAGAGGGCCTCCGTCACGCCCTCCCGAAAGAGGGTCAAAAACACGTCCACCAGCCCGTGCTCGGTCTCCACGGCGTTATAGAGGTCCTGGAAGGGGGCCACATGGACCTGATACTCCTCCCCGCTGGTACGGGAAAAGAAGACGATCACCAAAAACGCCGCGAAGTACACCAAAAACACGGCGTACAGCACCAGCTGCCGGAGCTTCAACAGGGCGTCGGCGTTGGCGTTCTCGCTGAGACCGTGCTGCAGGTTGAGCCCCAGCCGCCCGCAGACCCACCGGTCGATGACGGGCAGCAGCACCACGAACACCGCCACGAAGGCGGTGATGGCCGCAAGGGTGATGGGGCTGTTGACGGGTATGCTCATGGGTACAGTATACGCGGTTCGAGGGGCGTTGACAATATGGTTTCGCTATGAAAACGCCCCGCCGGAGCGGGGCGCAGGGATGTCGGACAAAAAGGCTTATGCGCGCTCGATGAGGCCGTAGTTACCGTCCTTGCGCACGTAGAGCACGTTCACGTCGCCGGTTTCGGCGTTCTCGAACACGAAGAAGGAATGGCCCAGCATCTCCATCTGGAGCATGGCCTCCTCCTCGCTCATGGGCCGGATGACAAACTTCTTGGTACGCACGATCCGGGGCGTGAAGGCTTCCTTTTCCTCCTCCACCGCCACGGGGGCATAGTCTGCGATGACCTCGCCGGACTTGCGCCGACGATCCTGCCGGGTGCGGTACCGCTGCACCTGCTTCTCCAGCTTGTTCACCACGTTGTCCAAAGACGCGTACATGTCGCCGGAGGTCTCCTCCGCCCGGACGATACGGCCCTCGTAGGGAACGGTGACCTCCACGATGTGGCGGTTCTTCTCTACGGCCAAGCTCACCTGGGCATCTGCATCCGGGGAGAAGAACTTGGAGAGCTTGTTCAGCTTCTTCTCCGCGGTCTCCCGCATGTAGTCGGAGACTTCAAGGTTTTTTCCGGAAATGGAAATACGCATATCTTTCACTCCCTCTGACGCGATCATATCGTTCCTCACGCGCCTATAAGTATATTACCACAGAATCCCAGGTTTGTCCTTGCCTTTTTGAAAAATCTTTTTGCTTTTTCAATTCGTTCACTTTTTTGCGCCATTTGCCAAAATATGATGAGGCGGCCTTGATTCTTGGGCGATTCTGTCGTATACTATATACCAATTATTTTTCAACGTCCCTTCGGGGCTCAATGAAAAGAGGTAATTCCATGAATTTTGTGTTTATTTCCCCCTACTTCCCCCACACCTACTGGAACTTCTGCGATAGGCTCAAGAAGAACGGTGTGAACGTGCTGGGCATCGGCGACGCCCCCTACGACAGCCTGGAGGGGAATCTGAAGGCGGCCCTGACGGAGTACTACCGGGTGGACACCCTGGAGAGCTATGAGCAGGTCTTCAAGGCTGTGGCCTTCTTCTCCTTCAAGTACGGGAAGATCGACTGGCTGGAGTCCAACAACGAGTACTGGCTCATCCAGGACGCCAAACTCCGCACGGACTTCAACATCACCACCGGCGTCAAGTATGAGGAGATCGGCTCCTGGAAGCATAAGTACGGCATGAAGCCGGTCTATGCCTCGGCGGGCATCCCCACCGCCCGGTCCCACCTGGTCACGGACGAGGCGGCAGCCAAGGCCTTCCTCAGTGACATCGGCGGCTACCCCGTCATCGTCAAACCCGACGTGGGCGTGGGCGCCGCGGACACCTGGAAGCTGGAGAGCGATGAGGATCTTGCCGACTTCTTCCAAAACAAGCCCGACGTGCCTTACGTCATGGAGGAGTTCATCTACGGCGACATCTACTCCTACGACGCCATCGTGGACTCCCACGGCGACACCCTGTTCGAGAACTCCGCCGTGTTCCCGCCCTCCATCGCGGACCTGGTGAACAAGGATCTGGAGCTGGCCTACTACACGCTCAAGGAGGTTCCCCCCGCCCTGCAGGAGCTGGGCCGCCGGACCGTAAAGGCCTTTCAGGTCAAGAGCCGGTTCGTCCACTTCGAGTTCTTCCGCCTGACGAAGGCCCGCAAAGGCCTTGGGGAGGTGGGCGACTTCGTGGCGTTGGAGGTGAACATGCGGCCCGCCGGCGGGTACACCCCGGACATGATGGACTACGGCCACGCCACGGACGTGTACACCATCTGGGCGG
>JBGVAK010000011.1:0-5084 GCA_045224495.1 Christensenellales bacterium | reverse complement strand
GCCAAGGCGGCCAACATGCCCAACGACAACATCAACCGCTCCATCAAGAAGGCGGCCGGTGAGGCGGGATCCGTCAACTACGAGGAGATCACATACGAGGGCTATGGCCCCGGCAACCTGGCTGTGTACGTGGAGATCGTTACCGATAACCGCAACCGTATCGCCGCGGAGATGCGCCACATCTTCTCCAAGGCCGGCGGCAACCTGGGCGCCACCGGATCCGTGGCCTGGATGTTCGACAAGAAGGGCCAGATCATCATAGAGCGCACCGCCCTCATGGACGAGGACGAGGTCATGATGGAGGCTCTGGACGCCGGTGCGGAGGACTTCGTGCCCCAGGAGGACGCCTTTGAGGTGTACACCGCTCCCTCCGACTTCTCCGCGGTCCGCGAAGCCCTGGAGAGCAAGGGCTACACCTTCCTCAGCGCGGAGGTGGCCATGATCCCCCAGAACACCGTGGATATCTCCGATCCCGAGACCGTGGAGAAGGTGAACCGCTTCCTGGAGAACCTGGAGGACAACGACGACGTGCAGGAGGTCTATCATAACGGCAACCTGCCCGAGGACGAGGAGTAAACGAGCGGCATAACCGGTCATCCGGCATGCGTAAGCTCATATATAGGGAATCAGGAAAGGAGACGCAGCATGACGATTGAGGTCAGAAACGAATATGGCAAGATCTCCGTACAGGAGGACTTGGTCTCCGTGGTGGCGGGCTATGCCGCTGTGGAAAACTATGGGATCGTCGGCATGTGCTCGAAACGCACAGGTGACACGCTGGCGGAGCTGCTGGGCAAGGACAGCCTGAAGAAGGGGATCAAGGTGACCACCGTGGGCGACAACCTGGTGGACATCGATCTGTATGTCGTCCTGCAGTACGGTGTTTCCGTGCCCGCCGTTGCTTCCAACTGCAAGAGCAACGTGAAGTATCGGGTGGAGGATCTTACCGGCGTCAACGTGAACAATGTGAATATTCATGTGGAAGGGATCCGCGTAGTGTAAGCCCCGCGGGAGGATACGAGTTTGATTACTGATACGATAGATGGCGCTCTGCTCAGGGACATGTTCCTGGCCGGCGCATCGCTGCTGGAAAAGAATCGGGCCCTGGTGGACTCCCTGAACGTGTTTCCCGTTCCCGACGGGGACACGGGCACCAATATGTCCATGACCATGCAGGGGGCTGTCAAGGACCTGAAGAACCTGCCCGAAACCGCCACGGTGGAGGAGGTCATGGCCAAAGTCTCCTCCGGCGCCCTGAGGAGCGCCCGAGGCAACTCCGGCGTCATCCTCTCCCAGTTGTTCCGCGGCTTCTACAAGGTAGCCAAGGGCCATGAGGAGCTGGACGGCGCCACCTTCGCCGCCGCCATGATGGAGGGCACCACGGCCGCCTACAAGGCCGTCATGAAGCCCAAGGAGGGCACCATCCTCACCGTCTCCCGCATGATCTCCGACGAGGTCAAGAGGGCGGTGGAGGAGGACCCGCTGGTGGGCTGCATGCCCCTTATGATCCTGTCCATCCAGAAGGGCGAGGAAGCGCTGAAGATGACGCCCGACCTGCTGCCCGTGCTCAAAGAGGCAGGGGTGGTGGACTCCGGCGGCAAGGGACTTATGTTCATCTATCATGGCTTTTTGATGGCCATGAACGGCGAGGTGGTCCTAAACGAGCTGCCTGTAGAGGAAAAGCCGGAGGAGAAGGAGCCCAGCGAAACGGCCAACTTCTCTGAGTTCAGCGCCGAGGACATCCAGTTCGGTTACTGCACCGAGTTCTTCATCGTCCATCTCTACGATGGTTTCGAGGAAAAGGACCTCGATCAATTCCGTAAGCACCTGGAGCGGGTGGGGGATTCTGTGGTATGTGCCTGCGACAGCGACACCGTGAAGATCCACGTCCATTCCAACTGCCCCGGCAAGGTCCTGCAGATGGCCATGCGCTACGGTGAATTGGACCGCATCAAGATCGAGAACATGCGGGAACAGAACCGGCAGCTGGCCGCTCAGCGCAAGCGGACCGAGAAGGAGTTCGCCCTCATCTCCGTCAGTTGCGGCGCGGGCGTGGACGAGGTGTTCAAAGCCCTCTCTACGGACCATATCATCTCCGGCGGGCAGACCATGAACCCCAGCATCGACAGCATCGTCAATGCGGTCCATCAGGTCAACGCCCGGAACGTGTTCGTCCTGCCCAACAACAGCAACATCATCCTGGCGGCCAATCAGGCCTCCGTTCTCTGCAACTGCCACGTGGTGGTACTGCCCACCAAGACCATCCCCCAGGGCATCGCGGCGGCCATGGCCTTCAATCCCGACGAATCCTTGGAGACCAACGTCAGCAACATGACCGAGGCCTTCCAGGAGGTCGTCTCCGGCTCCGTCACCTTCGCAGTCCGGGAGACCCAGGTCAACGGCAAGGCCATCCACGAGGGCGACTTCATCGGTATGCTGGACGGGGATCTGAACACCGTGGATCCCGATGCGGACGAAGCGGCCTTCGAGCTGGTCCAGAACATGATCGAGAAGCTGGGCGACGAGGAGTGCTCCGTCACCGTGTACTACGGCGCGGACGTGGAGGAGGGACGGGCGGACGCCCTCATCGAACGGCTGGAGGAGAAATATCCCGAGGCGGAGTTCATGAGCCGCAACGGCGGACAACCCCTCTACAGCTACTACTTCTCCGTCATATAAGAACTGCCTTTTCAAGCCGCCCATCGGCGGCTTTTTTACATCATGGAGCTTGCGGACATCAAGGGCATCGGCCCAAAGCGCATAGAGCTGTTGCGTCAGCTGGGGATCGAAAACCTCAGCGACCTGTTGACGTACTATCCCAGCGGCTACTTGGACTACTCCACCTGCACCCCCGTGGACGCGCTGGAGGACGGGACCTTTGCGTCCGTACAGATCACCTTGACCTCCGGCCCTTCCTGGTATGCCCGCAAGGGGCTCACCACCATCACCGTCTACGGTCGGGATCCGGCGGGCAAGCGCCTGGCTTTGCGCTATTTCAACCAACCCTATCGAGCTAAAGGTCTGCAGCCGGGGCAGACCTATATCGCTTCAGGCCGGGTCCACATCGGGGAGAAAGGGGCCCCAGCCCTGCTGAACCCCTTGCTCGCCAAGGAGCTTCGGGGCATCGTGCCCGTGTACGCCACCCTCAAGGGCCTGACCCAGAGCAGTCTCCGTGACGGCATCCGCGCTGCTTTGGAAGCGGCCACGGTGGAGGAGACGTTGCCGTCCTCGCTGCGGGAAAAACACGGTTTGCCCGGGCGGGTGGAGGCCCTGTGGGCCCTCCATTTTCCCACCGACCGGCAGAAGCTGGACGACGCCCGGCGCCGTCGGGCTTATGAGGACGCCCTGTACTATTTCCTGGTCTCTCAGGAGCTGAAGGCGGAGCGCAAGCGGCGAAACGGCATCGCTTTCTCCGCTCGAGAAGCATTGCCGGAATACCTGAAGACCCTGCCCTTTACGCCCACCCATGCCCAGCAGCGGGTCCTTTCGGAAGTCGCGCGGGATATGGCAGAACCCATCCCCATGAACCGGATGATCGAGGGAGACGTGGGATCCGGCAAGACCAGCATCGCCCTGTTCGCTCTGTACGCTGCCGCTCGAGATGGCTTCCAGGGGGCTCTGTTAGCTCCTACGGAGATCCTGGCCCGGCAGCACTACGAAGGGCTCAGAACCCTCTTTGGGGACCGCTGCGGTCTCCTCCTGGGCAGCGAGACCGCCCGGGAGAAGCGGGAAGCTCTCCAAAAGATAGAGAGCGGAGAATGGCAGGCTGTCACCGGCACCCACGCTTTGTTCTCCCAAAACGTTCGTTTCAACAACTTAGGCGTGATCATATGCGACGAACAGCACCGTTTCGGCGTCTCCCAGCGCGCCGCCATGGAGCAGAAGGGCAGCCGCCCCGACGTACTGGTCATGAGCGCCACGCCCATCCCGCGGACCTTGGCGTTGATCCTCTATGGCGATCTGGACCTTTCCGTCATCGACGAACTGCCCGCCGGCCGTAAGCCCATCAAGACCCATCTGGTGGGACCGTCGAAGCGCCAGGATATGTACCGGTATCTGGCTGCCCGGGCCAAGGAAGGGGAACAGAGCTATGTGGTCTGCCCGCTCATCGAGAAGACGGAGGGCCTGGAGGGACTGTCCGTGGACGAGGTCTACGACGAGGTCCGGGAGCTGGTGGGGGATACGCCCCTTTTGAAGCTCCACGGCCGCATGAGTGAAGCGGAAAAGCAGGACGTCATGGCCAGGTTCCATAGGGGAGAGGCGCCTATCCTCATTTCCACCACGGTCATCGAGGTGGGCGTCCACGTGCCCCAGGCCGCCCACATGGTCATCGAGGGGGCGGAGCGTTTCGGCCTGTCCGCCATGCACCAGCTCCGGGGCCGGGTGGGACGAGGGGCGCAGCAGGCCCACTGCTATCTGGTGGTCTACGAGCAGAAGAAGACCGCCATGGACCGGCTCCAGGCCATGCTGGACACCACCGACGGATTCAAGATCGCCGAGCGGGATCTGCAGATGCGGGGCGCTGGCGACCTTATGGGCATCCGCCAGGCGGGGGAGGAGCGGGAGGAAGGCTTTTTGAAGGATTGCCCCGTGTCCCTTTTGGAGGCCGCGTCTGTGGATGCTGCCGAGGTATACAGCCTTCCTACCTACGAGAATGACCAGTTGATCGAAGCGGCCCAGCGCCGCTACCGGCACATGGAGAACATCGCCTTCAATTAACGAGAAAAGCCCTTCCAAAGCGGGGAGGGCTTTTCTCTTGCCATGCTGTATGTGGATCATAGCGCCGGTCGAGCAGCCATGTTGTTGCTTGCGCATGCCTTCATGCGCGGGGGAAGTCCTTCGTTCAGTGCATGTTCTTCTCAGCGTACTCGATCATGCGCTTCACCATCTCGCCGCCGATGCTGCCCGCCTCGCGAGAGGTCAGGTCGCCGTTGTAACCCTGCTTGAGGTTGATGTTCAGGGAAGAAGCCACCTCAGACTTGAAGTTGCCGAGCTTGTCCTGGTTTTCAGGAACCATAGAGCTGTTGCGTGCCATTTACGTTTCACCTCCTTTGCTTTGCTTTTCGCGATTACTTTTCCCTGGC
>JBGVAK010000010.1:0-8995 GCA_045224495.1 Christensenellales bacterium | reverse complement strand
ATCCAAGGTCAAGGAACTGTTCACCGGTGCGGTGGATTCCCTGGTCACCACCTGCCTCGAGGGGATGATGGACAGCAAGATCTACGTAACCGACCTTGATGACCCCCGATCCGCCATGGCGTACCTCGCCGAGTTCGCCTTCTTCGCGGGGGAGCCCGGCAGGGAGCTGGCCTCCTTCAAGCCCAAGGGCGTGGTGGGCATGGTGCCCTCCTCGGAGGCTTGGGCGAAACTCATCGAAGAATGCCAGCCCGACGCTGACAAGGTCACCCGCTACGCCATCAAAAAGGATACGAAGTTCGACCGGGCGAATTTGGAAAAACTGGTGGCGGCTCTGCCGGAGGGCTACGAGATCAAACGGATCGACGGGGACCTCTACGACAAGTGCATGGAGATCGACGACTTTGAGGACGGCGTGTGCCACTTCGAATCCAAGGAACAGTACCTGGAGATGGGCCGGGGCTTCGCCGCCGTGAAGGACGGGGAGCCCGTGTCCGTGGCCTCCTCCTACACCGTGTACCGGGAGGGCATCGAGATCGAGATCGACACACTGGAATCGGAGCGCCGCAAGGGCCTGGCCGCCGCGGCCTGCGCCAGGCTGATCCTCTCCTGCCTCGACGACGGCCTCTATCCCAACTGGGACGCGGCCAATATGAACTCGGTGCACCTCGCCGAGAAGCTGGGCTACGAATTCAGCCACGAATACCCCTGCTACTGGCTGGACGGGCTCCTCGACATCGTGGTCAAGGCCCCCGACCGAACCAGCTGGCCCGCCTTCTGCGGCCGATACGAGCTGCCCATCAAGGACCACCGTATCTACGAGGTCAGTCTGAAGGGCGAAAACCTGTATATGCGCTTCGTGAACACCGAGGGAAAAGAGATGGAGCTGAAGCTCTGGCCCATCGGCCCGGACGCCTTCGGCCTTCTGTGGGGGGATGATCGGATCACCTTTACCCCCGACGCCCTGGTCCTCGATGGGGAGGTCGTCTGCAAGAAGATATGCAAAAAAATATAAAAAAGGAGAGCACCATGAGCCAAGTGCATTTGGAAAAGATAACGCCCATGAACTGGCACGACGTGGAGGACCTGCACGTGGGCAAGGATCAGAACTTCCTGGCCGACAACGTGTCCAGCCTGGCTTTGGCCGGGGTGATCCGGGAGGCCGGGTTCCACGTCTACACCTTCGGCGTGTACCTCAACGAGGAGCCCATCGGCTTTGCCATGATCGGCTACGACATCCCCTTCGACGACGAGAACGACGAATATGAGAAATACTGGTTCACCCGCAGCAGCTACTTTATCTGGCGCTTCATGATCGACGAGCGGTATCAGAAGCAGGGCTACGGTCGGCAGGCCCTGGGCCTCATCCTCGATTTCATCCGCTCCGCCCCCGCCCGACAGGCCAAGTACGTCTGGCTCTGCTACGGGCTGGACAACGTGGTGGCCCGCAAGCTCTACGCCTCCATCGGTTTCAAAGAGGTCCCCGAGGCCTACCTGGAGGAGGACGAGGAGATGCCCGCCGTATTGGAACTGTGACACAAGGACAAAAAAGGAGATTGACCTATGGATAAACATGAAATGATGGAAAACCTGGCCCGGGCGCTGCAGGAAAAGGACGGCTTCAACGGGGCCTGGCTCTATGCCGAGAAGGGCGAGATCGTCAGTAAAGGCGTTTCCGGCTTCCGGGACCCGGAGGACACCACGCCCATCACGGAGGACACGATCTTTCAGCTGGCCTCCGTCAGCAAGACCTTCACATCGGCGGCGGTCATGCTGCTGGTGCGACAGGGCAAGCTGAGCCTGGAGGACCGGATCACGAAGTACTTCCCGGAGCTGACGGCCTATGAGGGCGTGACGGTCCGGCATCTCCTGAACCACACCAGCGGCATCCCCGATTACTTCGACGACGCGGACTGGTTCATCGATCTCTGGAAGGAGGAGAAGCGGGTCCCGGGCAACGACGAGATTTTGCGCTTCCTCCAGGAAACCAAGGCGAAGCCCTACTTCGCCCCGGGGGAGGGGTTGGAATACTCCAACACCGGCTACAACCTGCTGGCCCTGCTGGTGGAACGGCTCTCCGGCGTCCCCTATGAGGAGTTCCTGCAGCGGAACATCTTCGAGCCTGCCGGCATGACCGCCACCCGCTGCTGCCATATCCGCCGGGACGGCGTGCCCTTTGAGAACTATGCCCAGGCCACGGTGTTCGAGGATGGCAAATGGGTGGCCGACGTGGACTCCGCCGAGGACGGCGACGTGGTCGCTTTCGACGGGCTCAACGGCGACGACTACGTATACACCAACATCTTCGACATGCTCAAATGGGACCGGGCCCTCCGGGAAGGCAAGGTGCTGACGCTGGAGGAGCAGCAGCTCGCGTACACCCCCGGAAAGCTCAACAACGGCGAGGACGCCGTGTACGACGAGGACGAGGGGCTGGGCTACGGCCTGGGCTGGGCCGTGGGCCGTGAGGAGAAGCTGGGGCTGGTGGTCAGCCACAGCGGCGGCATGCCGGGCGTGGCCACCTGGTTCGAGCGCTTCATCGACGCGGACAGGACGCTGGTGATCCTCAGCAACCGGGACTATCGGGACGTGAGAGCATATTTGGGCTACTGGCACGGCATGGAGGCCGTGGCCCGGGACAAGGCGCCGGAGCCCGTCCTCTCCATCGAGGATATCGCCGTCAAGGACCCCGATAAGTCGAAGTGGGAAAGCTATTGCGGCAAGTACGAGCACCCCGAGGACGCCGATTTCATCGTGGACGAGGTCTTTTTGAAGGACGGCGAGCTGCATGCCAACGCCATCGACGAGGACGGGGACGAGATGACCTTCCGCCTCTATCTCATCGGCGAGAACGAGTTCGGCCGCAAGGGCGGCATGCTGACGCTGACCTTCGGCGAAGGCTGCCTTATGTTCGACGATTACACCTGCAAAAAGCTGTAAACCTGCCTGTGACCTGCATCGGCAGTCCAGCGGAGGAAGTTTTTTCCTCCGCTTTTCGCTTTTCTTTGGGATTGACAAGAAAAGAAAGCAGTGCTAAGGTATGCCAAAAAGAAAACCGAATGGAGGAAAATAATGAGACAATCTCTGAAAATACGGGTCCTGGGGCTGCTGCTCACGGGAATCATGATGCTGACGGCCATGGGCTTTGCCCCTGCAGCCAAGGAGGCGATCCAGGGGACAGCCATCGAAGTGAAGAATGTAGACGAGCTGGTAGCCGCCGTCAAACCTGGCGCCGATATCGCCCTGCTGCCGGGGGAGTACGCGTTCGCTGATGCCGCCACCTACGGCCAGGACACGGGCAACCCCTACTGCCGCTGGGAGCAGAGCTCCGAACAGGGCTACGAGCTGCAGATCGCGGGGGCCGACGGGCTGACCTTGCGGGGCGCGGGCATGGACAAGACCACCCTGCTCGCTAAGGACCGGTACGCCAACGTGCTCACCTTCAACGGCTGCAAAAACGTGACCGTGGCGGGGCTCACCGCGGGCCACAGTCCTGCCCCGGGCTACTGCTCCGGCGGCGTGCTGTACTTTGCCAACTGCACCGACGTCACGGTGGAGCTTTGCGGCCTCTTCGGCTGCGGGTCCATGGGCGTCTGGGCCATGAACTGCAGCGGCGTGAAGGTCGCCCTTTCCCGCATCTACGAGTGCAGCGACAGTGCCGTAAGCTTTGACGGCTGCCGGAACGTGCTGGTGGAGGACTGCGAGATCGACCACAACGGCTGGCGGAGCGAGTATGCCGCCTCTTGCCTGTTCCGGTCCTACGGCGGGGACGGCCTCACTGTGTCCGCCTGCCACGTCCATGACAACACCGCCGATATCCTGCTGCTCAGCAGCTATACCCGCAGCGCCGCCTTCCTGTCCAACCGGGTGGAGTACAACACCCTGCAGGACGCCTTCGCCCTCTACCAGTATCCCGCCACAGTGGACGGCTGCGCCTTCCACGGGAACGAGCTGGGCAGCTGGTACGCCTATGGCGACGAGATGTCCTCTCTGGCCGCCCTGGACGCGGCAGGGAACGAGCTGACGGAAGGCGATCTCATGGCCATGGATATCCGGCCCATCCAGCTGTCCGGTACGGAGGAGATCTCTCTGCCGGAGCCCACGGAGGTGGCCCCGGGCGGCGAGATCACGGTCAACACCGTGGACGACTTTTTGGCCGCCATCGGCCCGGATAGGACCATCGTCCTGGACGGGGACAGCTTCTGCCTGGCGGACGCCTCTGCCTACGGCGTCAGCGAAAGCTGGTACTACCGCTGGGAGGAGACCTACGACGGGCCCCAGTTGACCATCATAGGCGCGTCGGGCCTCACGATCCGCGGCGCTTCAGAGGGCACCACCCTGACGGCCGCGCCCCGTTACGCCAACGTTTTGGGCTTCCGGGGCTGCGACGGCGTGCGCGTGTCGGGCCTGACCCTGGGCCACACCGAGGGGCCCAGCGACTGCTCCGGCGCGGTGCTGGACTTCGACGGCTGCAACGGCGTCCTGCTGGACGGCTGCCGCCTCTACGGCTGCGGCACCCTGGGCGTCTACGCCTACACCTGCACGGACGTAGCCCTGGCGGACTGCGAGATTTACGAGTGCTCCCTCGGCGGCGTGGTCCTGTTCACGGTCTACGGCGCCTCCTTCCAGAACTGCCGCATCCATGACGTGCCCAGCCCGGCCCTCAGCCTCTACGATTCCTACGAGGTGACCTGGAACGAGGCCCCCGTCCTGGACAACCACTACGACGTGACCGACAACGGGGAACTGAAGCCGGTGGCGATCGCCGGATAACGGCATACCGGATAATGGCACATAGAAAAAGCTCCCAGCGTGGGAGCTTTTTTCGTATGCATCGATTTTACTGTTCCGGCTCCGGCGTGGGCTGCTTGCGAAGGTACAGGCAGTAGGCCACGGCCACCGCCACGGTGGCGATGATGTAGGCCCAGTGGGCCGCTTCGTTGTCCCGGGCAAAGACGCTGAAAACGTCGATAAGACCGTGGATCACGATACAGGGCAGCAGGCTCCCGCCCTTTAGGTACGCGAAGGTGAGCAGGAAGCCCCAGGCGACGGCGAAGACCATCTGCACCAGGGTCTCCGCGGTGGCGTGGCCCGTCAACAGGTTCACGATATGGCCCATGCCGAAGGTCACGGCGGACACGACGATGGCCACGGTCAGGCTCCCGGTCTTCTTCATGCCGTTGAACAGGAAACCCCGGAAGACGATCTCCTCCGCCACGCCCACCAGCAGGAAGGACAGGACCGCCATGACCGTGGTGATCCCGTCGTACCGAAGGCCCGCGCCGCCCCACAGGTTCCCCGTGGAGAGGACCCACATAGGCAGAAGCCAGAAGAGCTTTTTCCCATTCTGGAGCCAGCGGGTCATACCCAGCTCCTTCTCTATGCCCAACAGGCGGATCACCGAAAGCATAGCCGCAGAGATGGCCACCAGGCCCAGGAGCATCTGCAAACTCCCGTCGCCGTAGCTGCCCCTGAGGGGCGCCATGAGCACCACATAGGCTACGATCCACAGCACCGCGAACAGGACCGGCTTGTTTTCATAGAATTTACGCATCTTTTCCTCCTTTTTGGGCCGCCAGCGCCCCGTAGAAAACGGTCTCCAGCATGGCCGCGCATTCCGTTTCATCGTATTCCATAGCGTTGTTCGCGAGAAGGCTCCCCAGGCCGTGGGCCACAGCGAAGAAAGTCAAAAAGACCTTCTCGGCCTCCGCTGCCGTGCAGCCCAGACCGCCCGCCAGAATGCCCACCAGCTCTCCCACCCCCGGCCCCTTCACGAGGGCGTCCATGTCCATGCCGCCGAAGCGGTTGCTCTCGAAGAGGAACCGGAACAGGTGCTTCTCCTCGTGGCCGAAGCGGACGTAATTGAGGCCCAGCTCCAGCAGGGCGTCGGCCCCCTCCCCGTCCCGGGGCAGGATGTACGATGTGTGAAAACCGTCCGCCTTCTCATAGACGGCGTCCTTCAGCTCCTCCACCGTGGCAAAGTTGTAGAGGACGGGCTGGGTGGAGCAGCCAAGGCGCTTAGCCACCGCCCGCACGCTCAAGGCCTCCTGGCCCTCTGCGCGGATCAGGTCGAAGGCGGCGTTCAGGATATCCTCCCGAGTGACCCTGGCTTTGGGCGGCATTGGCTTTCCTCCTTTTATAACGTACGTTATATAACGAAAGTATAGGTGTCCCCAGGCTCCTTGTCAAGCCTTTTTCCGAAACGAACGTTAGAATATATAATTTGTCCGGGCCCCTACCCCTTTGTCTTTTGGCGCTGCATACGCTATACTTTTAATATGTCGTATTGTGTGCCCTAATGGGCACTACGGCCAAATCTCGAAAACGGGGAGAACTAACCGATGAAAACAAGACGTCTCACCAAGAAGGAAATGCGCATCTTCGCCGTGGGCCAGCTGGGCTGGTCCATCCTGGGCGGCCTGATCAATGCCTGGCTGGTCACCTTCTACCTGCCCACGGAGCAGGACATCGCCAAGGGCGCCAACTTCTATCTGCCCACAGGCCTCATCATCTTCGGCATTTTGACCATATTGGGCCTCATCGCCTTCATCTGCCGCATCTTCGACGCGGTGACCGACCCCTGGATCGCCTCCCTGTCCGATCGGAGCACCAATCCCAAGGGCCGCCGCATCCCCTTCATGAAGCGGGCCGCCATCCCCTTCGCCCTCATCACCGTGCTGGTGTTCTTCGCCCCGGTGAACGGCGTGAGCGGCGTGAACATCGCCTGGGTCCTGTGCACGCTGATCCTCTTCTACCTCTTCATGACCATGTACTGCACCCCCTATAACGCCCTCATCTCCGAGTTCGGCAAGACCCAGGAGGACCGCATGTACATCTCCACGGCCATCTCGTTGACCTTCTTCTTCGGCACGCTGATCGCCTACCTCCCCTTCGTCTTCGCGGGGGTCCTGCAGGGCATGGCCGTGTCCTTCGCCTGGAGCTATCGGCTCTGCTTCATCGTCCTCTCCGCCATCGCCCTCATCTGCATGCTGATCCCCGTGTTCAAGCTCAACGAGAAGGAGTTCGTGGATGCGGTGCCCAGCGAGAGCAACGCCATCAAGAGCCTTGGCAAGACCTTCCAGAACAAGGACTTCGTGAAGTTCGCCGCCTCCGACATCGCCTACTGGATCGGCCTCACCCTGTTCCAGACGGGCCTGCCCTTCTTCGTGAAGGTGAGCATGGAGCTGGACGCCTCTTTCGCCATGTACTTCCTGGGCGGCATGACGGTGCTCTCCGCCTGCTTCTATCCCATCGTGTCCAAGCTGGTTTCTAAGTTCGGCAAAAAGAAGCTGGTCATCACGGGCTTCCTGGGCCTGGCCCTTGCGTACGTGGTCACCGCCCTCATCGGCGTAATCCCCGGCTTCAAGGGGATCCTTCCCGGCGCCCTGATCGTGATCATCTCCGCCTTCCCCATGGCGCTCCTGGGCATCATCCCCCAGGCCATCGTGGCTGACGTGGCCGAGCAGGACGCCATCGTCACCGGCGAAAAGCGGGAGGGCATGTTCTTCGCCGCCCGGACCTTCGCCATGAAGATGGGCCAGAGCGTGGCCATGCTGGTGTTCACCTCTCTGGCGGTCCTGGGCACCACCCAGGATCTCAAGAGCAACGACCTCACCGCCTCCCCCATCGGCCTTAGGATCGTGGCCATCGTGGCCATTTGCTTCTGCGTCCTGGGCGCGGTGATCCTGGCCGCCTACGACGAGAAGAAGGTCATGAAGACCATCACCGACAACGCGAATAAATAAGGAAAAAAGCTATGGATAAGAGCAGCGTGATCTTCGGCAACCCCATGGACCCCAAGGTGGTTGCCAAGGCCGAGAAGGCCAAAGCCGGGTTTCTGAAGAAGTTTGGGGACGACACCGACAAGGTCTATCATCTTGGTTTGCAGCCCATCGACCAGATCCCGGAGCTGGGCATCCTGAATCTGGTGCACAGCGACACGCCGTTGGAGCTCCCGGAGAACGCCCTCATCGTGGGCAACATCCGCATGGGCTTCGGCCACTACCGCATCGCCATGGCCATCGCCTCCTGCGCCAAGGCTTTAGGCCGACAGCCCGTCTGGTTCGACCTTGCCTCCTTCGACGCCACCGGGTCCAAGATGATCCGGCATCAGAACGACCTCTACTCCATGGGGTCCAAGCTCTCCCAGAAGGTGGGCCTCTTCAACAAGCTCTATTGGGAGCCCCTCAACAGCGAGGGCTTTCGGCAGATCACCTACAACGCGGGGGATCAGAAGAACGCGGAATTGCTGGTGCCCCTGTTCCGGGACCTGCCCCGTGACGTGCCCTACGTAGGCACCCACGTGTGGCCCAGCCAGGGGGCGGTCCATGCGGGCCTCACCCACGTGGTCAACGCCATCCCCGACAACTGGCCCATGGGCTTGCACCTGGCCGAAGGATCCATCCATGCGGTCCAGACGCCCTTCGCGTATCTCGGGTACAAGAAGCTCAACGGCATGGCCAAGACCGCGCTCAAGCCTATGCCCGACGGAGACCTCTTCGACGTGGGCCACTACATCGACCACGAGCTGGTGGAGAATGTGGAGCACGACTGCACGAAGCGCCTTGACCGGCTCAGCAGCGGCAAGCCTGTCCGCTTCCTCATGACCGTGGGCGGCGCCGGCGCCGGCGGGGATCTGTATCTCGCCATGACAAAACACCTGCTCCCGTATATCAAAGAGGGCAAGGCGGAGCTGTGGATCAACTTCGGCGACCACCTGACCATGTGGGACGTGTTCAAAAAGGAGATGCCGGAGCTGGAGCAGGAGGTCAAGACCTACTTCGACGACTACAAAGGCCTCTGCGCCTGGGCCGACACGCTGGACGGGGACAGTCCGGCAGGCATCACCGCCTTCTGCCACAAGGACATCTTCGAGGCGGTGTATTCCACCAACCTGCTCATGCGCAAGTGCGACGTGCTGGTGACCAAGCCCTCGGAGCTGGCGTTCTACCCGGTGCCCAAGCTCATGATGCGGCACATCGGCGGCCACGAGGTCTAC
>JBGVAK010000009.1:0-7424 GCA_045224495.1 Christensenellales bacterium | reverse complement strand
GGTGGCCACGTTCTCCCGGCGGATGATGACGCCGGTGAATTCGAGATCCCCCTCCACCGTGTCGGTGCCGAGGCGCCCCGTGGTGGGCTTCAAAATGCGGTAGCCGATATAGGCGCCCACCAACAGGATGGGCACCAGCAGCACGAGATAGAATCGGGGCCTAAACCGTTTTGCCTGCTTCCTCTTCGCCGACAACTTCCTTCACCTCATAGCCCTGTTTTTGAGACCGGCCGTACTGCCGATCGAAATTCTCCTTGTTCTTGGCGATATAGCCCTCGTAGAGGGCCGTGCCGTCCATGCCGCTGCGGATGCACATGCTGACGAAGAAGTGCAGCACGTCCACCAGCTCCTCCTGGATGGCCTGCTGGTCCTGGGGCTTCTTGTTCTTCCACCACTTGTACTGGACCTCGTTGAGGACCTCCATGATCTCCTCGATGCAGGCCAAAGCGTCCTTCTGCATCCACTCCTCGTAGGAGTAGTGCAGATCCCGCCGCTTCATGATGTCCTCGTCCAGGCTCTTCTGCAGGGCGAAGATCACGTCCAGTCGATCCATGTCTTCCATAGGCTCAGTTCCTCCCCATCCATCGATCCAATATGGCCTTCATATCCTTCTCAACGCCCTTGGTCCTGCCCACCGCGGCCATCACGGCACGCCGGGGCGTGAGGACGTGCTCCAAGATGCTGTTTACCCTGTCTATTGTAACACATTCGATGGCGGATAGGGTATCCTCTATTGTAAACTCTTTGTTTTGTAAAAGTAACCTTTTTCCGATGGCGTTCATATGGGCGCCGCTCCCCTCCATACCCAGCAGGAAGCTCCCCTTGAGCTGGGCGCGGCTCCGCTGGAACTCCGTCTCCGTCAGTCCCTCGGCGCGCAGGCGATCCAGCTCCGCCAAAGCGAGCTCCAACGTCTGCGCAGCCTGCTTTTCGCCGCTGCCGAAATAGAGGCAGATGGCGCCCGTATCCCGGTAGGCCATGGGATAGGTGTAGACGGAGTAGGCGAGGCCCAGCTCCTCCCGGATTTTCTGGAAGAGGCGGCTGGACATGCTGCCGCCCAGGGCGTTGCTGAGGACCGCCAGAGCAAAATTCTCCTCGGTGTCCAGGCGGAAGCCCGGCAGCATCAAACAGGCGTTGACCTGCTCTGTGTCCTTCTGGACGAAGAGCCACCTGTGGCCCGGCTCCGGCTCCTTCTCCCCCACCATATCGCCCTGGCCCCGGGGACAGTCTCCAAAGTCCTTCTCCAGCAGGGGCAGCAAGGTCTCGGGGGCGAAGCTCCCGGCGCAGGCGATCACCAGGTTGCCGGTGACGTAGCGGCGAGCCATATAGGCAAGAACCTGGTCCCGGGTGAAGGCGGATACGGTCTCCTGGGTGCCCAGGATGGTCGAGGAGAGGACCGTGCCCCCGTAGTAGGCGGACCCGGCTGTCTCGAAGGCCTTGTCCTCCGGGGAGTCCTCGCTCATGAGGATCTCCTCCATGACCACCCGCTTCTCCTTTTCCATCTCCTGTTCGTCGAGAGCCGGATGCAAGGTGATGTCCGAGAGCATGTCCACGGCCAGGGGCAGGTTTTCGTCCAAGACCTTGGCGTAGAAACAGGTGCACTCCTTGGCGGTGAAGGCGTTCAGATTCCCGCCCACCGCGTCCATCTCGGCGGCGATATCCGCCGCGGAGCGCCGGGCAGTGCCCTTGAAGACCATGTGCTCGATAAAGTGGCTGATGCCCGCGTCCGCCCCGCTTTCAAAGACGGAGCCCGCGTTGACCCACACGCCGATGCTCACGGAGCGAAGGTTATCCATGGGCTCCATGATGACGCGGATGCCGTTGCTCAGTTTTGCCTGTCTGATCAAAGTGCTGTTCTCCTTTTTCGGATAGGGTGCCCCAAAGGAGCCCCGGTTAACAAAAGAGGGCGTAATGAATTCATTACGCCCCCAAGCGCTGCTGTGATTTAGTTGTCCTTCTTCTCGTCCTCGGGAAGCAGGCCCTTGCGATCCAGACTGATCTTGCCCGTCTTGGGGTCGATCTCGATGACCCGGACCAGCACCTTGTCGCCCAGGTTCATGACGTCCTCCACCTTGGCGACCCGCTTCTTGTCCATGCGGGAGATGTGGAGCAAACCGTCCTTGCCGGGAGTCAGGTTGATGAACGCACCGAAGCTCTGGATGTTGACCACAGTGCCCAGGTACACCTCGCCCACCTCGATCTCCTTCACGATGCTGTCGATGATGCGCTTGGCCTCCTGCGCCGCCGCCTCGTCGGGAGAGGCGATGGACACGGTGCCGTCGTCCTCGATGTCGATCTTGACGCCGGTCTGGGCGATGATGCCGTTGATGGTCTTGCCGCCGGAGCCGATGACGTCGCGGATCTTGTCGGGGTTGATCTTGAAGCTGATGATCCGGGGCGCGTAGGGAGAGAGCTCCGCACGGGGCTCGCTCAGGCACTCGCACATCTTGTCCAGGATGAACAGCCGACCGCGGCGAGCCTGGGCCAAGGCGCGGGTCAGGATCTCCTCGTCGATGCCCTTGATCTTGATATCCATCTGGATGGCGGTGATGCCCTCCCGGGTACCGGCCACCTTGAAGTCCATGTCGCCCAGGAAGTCTTCGAGGCCCTGGATGTCGGTCAAAACAGCGATGTTGCCGGTGTCCACGTCCTTGATGAGGCCCATAGCTACGCCGGCCACCATCTTCTTGATGGGCACGCCTGCGTCCATGAGGGCCAGGGTGCTGGCGCAGATGCTGGCCTGGGAGGTGGAGCCGTTGCTGGAGATGACCTCGGAAACGAGGCGCATGCAGTAGGGGAACTCCTCCTCAGAGGGGAGCACGGGGAGCAACGCCCGCTCCGCCAGGGCGCCGTGACCGATCTCGCGGCGGCCGGGGCTGCGCACGGGACGGGTTTCACCGGTGCTGTAGGGGGGCATGTTGTACTGATGCATGTACCGCTTGGAGTCCTCGAGGCCGATGCCGTCCAGGATCTGGGCTTCGGCGATGGTGCCCAGGGTGGCGATGGTCATGACCTGGGTCTGGCCCCGGGTGAACACGGCGCTGCCGTGGGTCCGCTCGAAGATGCCCGCCTCACACCAGATGGGCCGGATCTCCTCCTGGCCGCGGCCGTCGGGACGGATCTTCTTGTTGATGATCTTGTCCCGCATGACCTCCTTGGTCATGTTGTACAGGATGGCGTCGATGTCCTTGCCCTCGTCGGGATGGGCTTCGTCGAAAGCTTCGTGGACCTCAGCCTTCACCTGCTCGGTGCGGGTCTCCCGCTCGTGGCGGTCGAAGGTGTCCATCTGCCAGACGACCTTGTCCATGGCGAATTCGCGGACGGCCTTGTCCAGCTCCTCCGCGGGCTTATGGATGTTGACCTCCATCTTGGGCTTGCCGATCTCGTCCTGGATGCCCTGGATGAAGGCGCAGATCTTCTTGATCTCCTCATGGGCGAACAGGATGGCGCCCAGCATCTCCTCCTCGGTCAGCTCCTGCGCGCCGGCCTCCACCATCATGACGGCGTCCTTGGTGCCGGCAACGGTCAGGTTCAGGCGGCTGTTCTCCCGATCCTCCACGCCGGGGTTCAGGACGTACTTGCCGTCCACGTACCCGACGGCCACAGAGCCCGTGGGGCCCATGAAGGGGGCTTCGGAGATGGAGAGCGCGATGGAGGAGCCCAGCATGGCCATGATGTCAGGCTGCACGTCCTGGTCCACGGAGAGGCAGGTGGCGATGACCTGCACGTCGTTGTAGAAGCCCTTGGGGAACAGGGGCCGGAGGGGCCGGTCGATGAGCCGGTCGGTCAGGATGGCCTTCTCGGAGGGACGGCCTTCCCGCTTGATGAAGCCGCCGGGGATCTTGCCCACGGAGTAGAGCTTCTCTTCGAATTCAATGGACAGGGGCAGAAAATCCACGCCGTCCCGGGGCGCCTTCGCCACGGTGGCGCAGACCAGCACCGCGGTACCGCCGCAGCGCACCAGGCAGGAGCCGCCTGCCTGTTCGGCATACTTGCCGGTCTCGACGATGAGCTTGCGATCGCCGATCATGGTTTCGAACTGTTTGAACATTCCTCTTTATATCCTCTTTCTTATATTGATGCCTATATCTTATGAGCCCCTTTGAGCGCAAGGAGGAGCGCCCAAAAATAGAGGCGGGTTTTTCGCCCGCCTCCCTGCCTTGTCCTTTACTTTCTGAGGTTCAGCGCTGCCAGGATGGCACGATACCGCTCGATGTCCTTCTCCTTCAGGTAGTTGAGAAGGCCCCGGCGCTGACCGACCATCTTCAAAAGGCCGCGACGGCTGTGATGGTCGTTCTTGTTGTTGGCAAGGTGCTCGTTGAGGTGATTGATCCGCGCGGTGAGCAGCGCGATCTGCACCTCGGGGGAACCGGTGTCGCCCTCGTGCAGGGCGTACTTGGTGATGATCTCCTGTTTGGTCATAGTATATATCCTCCTTGTATTTTAGCCCCGCAAACTGAGGGAAAGTGAAGGCTGTAGGGCCCGGAGACACGCTTGGACCCAGTCTGCGGTTTGACCTGTGATACTTTACCACAAACCCTTCTGGTTGTAAACAGTTTTTTTCTCGGAATCTAAAAGTTTTTTCGCCGCCTGCACGTCCCGGCCGATCTGCTCGGAAAGAGCCTCCCGGGAAGGGAAGGTCCGCTCCTCCCGCAGACGGGCGAGAAAGGCTACGGACAGCTCCGAACCGTATAGGGCCAGATCCTCGTCCAGGATGTAGGTCTCCACGGTCCGACGCCAGCCCGCCACGGTGGGATTGCGGCCCACGTTGGTCACGGCGGGGCGCTCCCTTCCCCCCACCAGGGCCAGCGTGGCGTAGACCCCGTCGAGCGGCAGCAGCTGCTCCTCCGTCTCCAGGTTGGCCGTGGGATAGCCCAGGGTGCGGCCGATGTGCCGGGCGGAGGCAACAGCGCCCGTCAGGGTGTAGGGACGGCCCAGAAGGACCCGGGCAGCCTCCATCCTGCCTTCGTTCACCAGGGCGCGGATGCGGGTGCTGGACACGGGCTCGCCGTCCACCAGCACGGGCTCGGCGATGATGACCTGAAAGCCGTGCTCCGCCCCCAGCTCCTGCAGGGTCTTAGCGGTGCCGGCGCCGTACTTGCCGAAGGTGTAGTTGAACCCGGCGGCCAGGGCGGCGATGTCATACCGCTGCTGCAAAAAATCTACGAAGCCCTCGGGGGACAGGTCCGCAAAGTCCCGTGTGAAGTCCACCATATCCACCCTGTCCGCCCCCGCTTCCATGAGCCAGGCCGTCCGCTGAGCCGGGGTGGACAAATTGGTCACCGGCAGATGCAGGAGCTTTCCCGGGGCGTCGGTGAAGGTGAAGGCCACGGTCTGGGCGTCCAGGGCCCAGGCTGCGCCCGCCGCCTGGGCGATCAAGGCCTGATGCGCCACATGGACCCCGTCGAACATGCCCAGGGCCAGGACCGATCTCGATTTCGTCGTTTGTTCACTCATAAATCTACTAATACAGATGCACGACCAGGCGCACCCGGTCATTTTCCACCCTGCCCACGCCCAGGAACGCGCCGCCGCAGTAGAGCCGCACGACGCCGTCGGGTCGACGGTCAGCGCCATGGAGGTCCGTGGGAAGGCCGTTTTGGGTGGGGATCAGCCGATCGCCCGGTAAGGTCAGGGCCGGAAACTGGGTCAGGGCCTCCTCGCAGGAGATCAGAGCTTCTTCCAGCCGTCCCGCTCCCTGCAGGGTCTTCAGCTCCTCCACGGTACAGGAGCGCTCCACCGAGAAGGGGCCGGATCGGGTCCGCAGGAGGACGCCCATATGGCCGCAGGTGCCCAGGGCATGGCCCAGGTCGTGACACATGGTCCTGACGTAGGTGCCCCGGGAGCAGGTCATTTCCAGCAGGAACCGTCCTTCCCCCTCCTGCCGGAGCAGGACGAGGTCGCGGATGGTCACGGGGCGGCGCTTCTCCGGCACGTCCTTTCCCTGGAGGACCAGGTCGTATAGCTTCTGTCCGTTGCTCTTCAACGCGGAGTAGGCGGGCGCCAGCTGCTCGATCTCGCCCCGGAAGCGGGGCAGGACGGCCTCTATTTGGGCGGGGGTCACGTCCCTCGTCCCCGTCTCGATCACCTGTCCGAAGCTGTCCTGGGTATCCGTAGCGGCCCCCAGGATGAGCTCGAAGCGGTAGGTCTTGTCCTTGTCCACCAGGTAATCGAAGAGGCGCACGGCCCGGCCCACGCACACGGGCAAGATACCCGCCGCGCCGGGGTCCAGGGTGCCCAAATGCCCCACCCGCTTCTCCTGGAACAGCCGCCGCACGTCCACCACGCAATCGGAGCTGGACAGGCCCGGAGGCTTCAACAGGGGTACGATGCCCTCCATGATCACGCCTCGCCGAAGGCGGCCAGCAGGGCCTTGGTGACCTGGGCTTCCGCCTGCTCTAAACTCATGTTCAGGGTAGCGCCTGCAGCCCGCACATGGCCGCCGCCGCCGTACTTCTTCGCGAGGGCGGCGCAGTCTATCTTGGCTTTGGAGCGCAGGCTCAGCTTCACCTCGCCCGTCCCCGCCTCCCGCAGGAAGCAGGCAGCCACCACGGTCTCCACGTCCCGCAGGCGGTCGATGATGCCGTCCGAATCCGCGTCGAGGCCGTTGACAGCGTCCATCTCGGCCTTGCTGAGGGTGCCTACGATGACCTGTTCGTCACGGTAGAGCTTGGCGTTCTCCACCGTCCGGGCGGTCATGCGAAGCTTCTGGAGCCGCTCGTTGCGGTAGAGAAGGCGATTGCACTCGGGGAGATCGAATCCGCTCTCCATGACCCTGCCCATGAGGGCGAAGGTCCGGGACGTGACGCTGGAATAGGCGAAGTTGCCCGTGTCCGTGGCGATAGCGGTGTAGAGGCATACGCCCGCGTCAGAGGAGATGGGCTCCTCGAAGGCCTCATAGAGGATGGCGATGAGCTCGCCCGTAGCGGCGCAATCCTCGATATAGTTGACCTGGGCATAGCCCGGGTTGGTGATATGGTGGTCGATGCACAGCGTGGGCTTCTCCCCCGCCCGCTGCCAGGGCCGCCCCGCGCGCGCTGCGTTGGCACAGTCCACGGCCACGAAGGCCTGGGCGTCTGCGGCCGCGTCCCCAATAAGCACTTCGTCGGCACCCGGCAAGAACGCATACAGATGGGGCACGGGATCGTCGCATACGACCCATGCCGCCTTGCCCTGCTGCCGCAGGAGTTTTTGGAGCGCCAGACAGGAGCCCAGGGTGTCCCCGTCGGGGGACACGTGAGCGATCAACAGGAAGCTGTCGTGTGCGCGCAGGAAGGCGACGGCGTCATTCTTCATCCGTCTTCTTCTCCCCGTCCAGATTCAGCTTGCTCAGAATATCAGCGATATGGACGCTGTAGGCGATGCCCTCGTCCAGGACGAACTTGAACTTGGGGATGGCCCGGATCTGCATGCGCTTGCCCAGCTCC
>JBGVAK010000008.1:0-4484 GCA_045224495.1 Christensenellales bacterium | reverse complement strand
GCATCGACTCCTCCGAAGGCTTCACCGAGTGGCAGCAGCGGACCATCGACTTCGTCCGCCGGAACTACGGCGACTCCGTAAAGATCGGCGCGGGCAACGTAGTGGACGGGGACGGTTTCCGCTTCCTGGCGGAGGCAGGCGCCGACTTCGTGAAGGTGGGCATCGGCGGCGGCAGCATCTGCATCACCCGGGAGACCAAGGGCATCGGCCGTGGCCAGGCCACCGCCGTACAGGACGTGGCGGCTGCCCGGGACGAGTATCTGAAGAAGACCGGCATCTACGTGCCCGTATGCGCCGATGGCGGCATCGTCCAGGATTACCATGTGACGCTGGCCCTTGCCATGGGCGCGGATTTCTGCATGCTGGGCCGGTACTTTGCCCGGTTCGACGAGAGCCCCACCAACAAGGTGCTCATCAACGGCAGCTACATGAAGGAATACTGGGGCGAGGGCAGCGCCCGGGCCCGGAACTGGCAGCGGTACGACAACGGCGGCGACAAGAAGCTGACCTTTGAGGAGGGCGTGGACTCCTACGTGCCCTACGCCGGTCCCCTCCACAACAACGTGGAGACCACCCTCCACAAGGTCCGGTCCACCATGTGCAACTGCGGTGCTACCACCATCGCCGAGCTCCGGGAAAAGGCTCGCCTGACGCTGGTTTCCCCCGCCTCCATGGTGGAGGGCGGCGCCCACGACGTGCTCCAGAAGGACAGCCGGTACTTCGCCAACTAAAGCTTGCATCCATAGAAATAGATCGAAGGGCCGAAAGGCCCTTCGATCCTTTTGGGTATGGATTGTTTTGTGGGTTATTGGATCATGTCGCAGAACAGCTTGATCTGCTCAGCCAGCTCCCCGCGGGTCATGGCGAGATCCGTCTTCTCGTTGGGCGCGTCCGCCTGCAGCGGGATGCCCACCGCAGCGCCGAAGGTCACGAAGATCTGATCGCAGAGGCCATTGGTGAGCGGCGTGGACGCTTCCACACCGGCTGGCACCAACCCGTATTGGGCAAAGGTGGCAAAGGCCTCGTCCAAAGCGCCGGGCGCGCCGCCGATGAGCACGTAAAGCGCTCCATACAGCTCGTCAGCCGTGGCAGGTTCGTCGGTGCCGAAGGCATCGTCGGCTTTGGGCATCATCAGCGTCTCCTCGTACACGAAGCGTACGGCTTCATAGTGCTCACTGCCCTCGGCCGCGTCGGTGAACTCCACCTGGGAGGCGTCCTGGGCGTTGAAGGGATTCAGGATGGTCTCGAACAGGTCCGCATTCTGGTTGATGGTGGCGGCACTGCCGGCAGTGGAGCGCACGCCGTTCTCCCAAGCCTTCCCATAGAGCTCAGCGCTCGCCTTGACCACCTCGGGGGTGACCTTCTTAAGCTGCCGCATGTACTCGAGATTCCTGTCCAGCTTCCTGCCCGCCAGCGTATCCTCTACGGCGTTGATGGCCCCGGTCAGCTCTCCGCTGGGCTTGGCAAGATCGGAATACGCGCTGGTGATATAACCGTCCAGGGTATCCTGGTCCACCTCCAGCTGCGCGATGCGCTCAGCCAAAGACGCGTACACATCGAAGGTCTCCTTCAGATTGGGATCCCGGTAAGTGATGATGTACATGGAGCCGTTCTCCATAAGGCCGTTCCAGGGCGTATACACACCCATCTGATCCCGCAGAACGGGCACCAGGATCTTGTCGCTCACCAGGGAGGTGACGGCCACCAGCCCTGCGTCGTAGCCCTCGATGCCCATATCGTCCACGGTGGCGATCACGTTGTTGAACTGGATGTTGCCGTCGGTGATCAAAGCCTCCCGCTGGCCGGGAAGGGGCAGGTCGTACGCCACGGCCTCTCTCTCCTCATGGGTAAGCTTAGCCATGAAGGCGTCGGCCAAGGGCCGGTTCAGTTCGATGCTCTTCTCGTTGCCGGCGAAGGTGGCCACCGCCCCTGCGCTGTTGGCAAAGAAGTTCTGGAGCGCCACAAAGTGCGCGGTCACTTCCTCGGGCTTCTCGTTCAACTCTTCCTCCAGCTTCTCCAGGAAGGCATAGTATTCGAGGAAGTTCAGATACGAATAATAGCGGTAGAAGGGGTATTTATCCGCCATGCCGCGATACATCATGATCTGGTAGGGGCTGTTGTTGATGGTGGCACGGACGGAGGTCTTCTGGGCCTGGACCTGCTCCAACAGCTTTTGCGTGTCATCGAAGCGGGTATGGAAGAGGAGCTCCTCCATAAGCTCGTAGCCAGCCTCAAGATCGTCATCGAGGGCGTACCACTCGCCCACCAGATACGGATGGACGTCGCTCTCCAGATTCACGCAGTTGACGCCGGTGACCTTGTCGTACATATACCGGGAGATCAGCACGTCCAGTTCTTCCTTGGTGTGCTTGTCGGTGTCCAACTTGCCCAGCAACCGGGTGTAGAGCCGCATCCAGTGGATGTCCTCCTGGGGCAGCGCCGCCGCGTCCAGATCCAGGGAGACATGGCCGATGCCGTCCACACCGGCCACGGCTTCGATGTGACGGATGCCGTTCTCATCGGTGAAGTCGTTTACAGTGTAGGTCTTGATCTCCTCCGGCAGGCTCTCCACGGTGACCGCCTTGATCTTGGCCATGAGCTCGGTGGTATCCTCCTCCTTGGGAGCAGCATTGGTCTCGTCCACGATGGCCTGCAGCTCCTCCTGGCTCATGCCGGCCTTGATCCCCGCCAGCTTCTCCTGGAGGGCAGCATCCTGCTTCTCCTTTTCGCCGACAGCGGGATAGGTGGTGGTGAGGGTGTAGAGATCGTTGTTGGTCAGCCATTTAGCCACGGCTTCCTTCATAAGGCCCTTCTGGTTCTCCTCGTCGATCCGGGTAAGGGCTTCCGTCTGGCCCACATAGGCGAAGGGGTCGCCGGTGACCGCATAATAATAAGCAAAGGAATAGACCACGCCCTCCGCCGGATCGCCGCTTTCGGGGGCCAGCTTGGTGGAGATGTTCAGACTGGTCATGGTGCTGTCCACCATATCCTGGGGGAAGCCGTTCTCGGCCACGTCTTTGAGCGCCTCGTCCACCAGCGCCTTGAAGGCTTCGGCGTCGCCTTCATTCATGCCGGTAGCCTGGAAGATGATGGCGTCGTCCGGTCCGGCCACTTCGCGACCGCAGCTCAGGTTGCCTGAGGGGTAGGCGCGCTTGAAGCTCTGGCTCAGGACGGAGCTGTTCTGGTTCAGCAGGGAGCTGACGTTGTCGATCAGGTTCTCCTGCTCCACGTCACCCTTCATACCGGGGCACACGATGTAATAGATCACGACGGTCTGGTTGGTCACGTCCGTACCCTCCGCCATGGGATAGGCGAAGGAAGCGACCTGAGGCTCCGTGATGGGCGTGTAGCCGGCGTCCTCAAAGGTGAACTCAGCCTTCTCATAGGAGGCGAAGGCGTCGTCCAGGAGCTTCAGGAACGCTTCATACTCCTCGAACTGGCCGTAAAGGATAGCCAGACAGTTGGAGGGATGGTAATACTTGTCGTGATACGCCTTCACGTCCTCCCAGGTCATCTCCGGGATGTTCTCGGGCAGACCGCCGTAGCTGTAGCTCAGAGCTGCGCCGGGGAAGGTCAGGTCGTTGGCATGCTCGAGAGCCATCCGCTCCAGAGTCATGGCGCCCTGCATCTCGGAATACACCACGCCCTCATAGGTCAGTTCGCCGTCCAGATCCTCCAAGTCGTAATGCCAGGCCTGGGTGCGGAAGATGCCTTCATCGGACATGATCAGCGGATGGAAGCAGGAATCCACGTAGAAATCCGCCAGCTTCAGCAGCTGCTTCTCAGACAGAGACGCCAGCGGGTAGCTGGTGCAGGCGTCGGTGGTGTACGCGTTCACGTAGGTGTTATAGGTCTGATAGCTGATATTGAAAAACAGCGAAGTGGAAGGATACTTGTCAGAACCAAACAGCGTAGCATGCTCGAACACGTGCGGCAGACCCGTATCATTATAGGGTCTGGTCGGGAAGGTGAGCTGGAAAAGACGGTTGGTATCCTCATTGGCGATCCAGAGGAGCTTGGCGCCGGTACGTTGATGCTCGAATAGCACCAGCTCTGCACCGATCATCTGGAAGGGCCGGATCTCCTTGACCTCGAAGCCATTCGTCACGTCGCCCACTTTAGGCAGTTCGGAATCGTCCTGGGCGTACGCAGCCTTTGCGATACCGCCCACACAGGACAGCGCCAGCAGCAGCGCCAGCGCGAGAGACAGTAGTTTCTTCATGATGATCCTCCTTTTTCGTCATGGTCATATATAATTTAACATACTTTGCTCGCTTTGTCATCTTCTTTTGCAGAAAAATGCCAAGAGGACTAATTGCGTCCGTCTTAAATATTTATCTGAAAAAATCCTTGCTTTTTTCTCTCGGATGTGTATAATACTTATTGCGTTCATTCGCGGGGCATTAGCACAGTTGGTAGCGCGCAACGTTCGCAATGTTGAGGTCAGGGGTTCGAATCCCCTATGCTCCACCAAAAAACAGCCA
>JBGVAK010000007.1:0-23559 GCA_045224495.1 Christensenellales bacterium | reverse complement strand
TCCCGGAGCTCCTGGGCTACATGGACCGGGGCGAGATGGCTCTGTCGGTGGGGGTGGAGCTGTCGTACCTGAGTGAGGAAGCCCAATACGCCCTGCTGGACGCCATGGCGGCGGAGGACTGCACCCCTTCCTATTCCCAGGCGGTCCGAATGCGGAACCTGTTCCGCTGCGGTGATCTGGATGAAAAGGCCATTGGGGAGATCATGGCCGAGCCGAAGGCCAATCAGCGGGAGCGGATCAGCCTGTCCGCCAGCGATCTAAGGCGCTTCTTTCCCCCGGCGTATACGGCCCAGGACATGGAGCAGTCCATTTTGCGGATGCTGGAGGAGCGGGCCGAGACCCAACAGGAGCGTCCGGCCTACGAGGCAGAAAGGTGAGGTGAGGCCCATGCGAAAGCGGGAATTGCAGGAATACTACAAGGTGATGTTCACGGAGTACCCCGACGTGGTCAACGTGGAGCAGCTCTGCGAGATGCTGGGCGGACCCAGCTCCAAGAGCGTGTATCGTCTGCTGAAGGAGGGCGCGATACAGAGCTACTGGATCGGGAAGCGGTATCGGATACCCAAGGTGTCGGTGATCGAATATCTGACTGGCCTCCAAAAATCCGTTTCGTAGGCTCCCGTACATTTGTCATTGGCACGGGCGGATGGTATTCTGTCCGTGTCAATGGCAGATGAATACACGCTACAAAGAAAGGAGAAGAAATGGTAGCAGGACATCTGAGAGAAAAGGGCGGTATCTACTATATCGTTCTGAGCTATACGGACGAGTACGGGATAAGAAGGACCCCGTCTCAGTCCACGGGACTGCCCGTCAAGGGCAACAAGAAACGGGCCGAGGACCTGTTGCAGCGGGCTCGGCACCAAAAGGAGGAGGAACTGAAATGCCGTCGCCTGGCCATCCGCAGCGGCATGAAGATCATGCCGGATCAGATGCGGCTCACGGAATACCTGAAGGAGTGGCTGAAGATGATGCGGACCAGCGTGGAGATGACCACCTACGACAGCTACGAGCGAACGATCCTCAATCGGATCATCCCCTACTTCAACAAGCGGTATCCGAAGCTGTTGCTGCAGGAGCTGACGCCCAAACAGATCCAGGACTATTACACCTACGAGCTGGACGTATGCAAGGTGAGTCCCAACACGGTCATCCACCGCCACGCCAACCTGCGTAAGGCTCTCCAATACGCCTTTCGCACCGGACTCCTGGACAACAATCCGGCGGATCGGGTGCAGCGGCCCCGGAAAGAACGGTATCAGGCCCATCCCTACAACGGGGAGGAGCTGGAGGTGCTGTTTGAGAAGGTCAAGGGGACCAATCTGGAGCTGGGCGTGATCCTGGCGGCGTTCTACGGGCTCCGGCGAAGCGAAGCCTGCGGCCTCAAGTGGAGCGCCATCGACTTCACCAGAAAGACCATCACCATTTCCCACACGGTCTCCCAGGTGAAAGTGGACGGCAAGATCACGCTGGTGGGCAAGGATCGGACCAAGACCAAGTCCTCCCATCGGACGCTGCCGCTGGTGGGACCCTTCGAGGAGCTGCTCCTGGCCCTCCGGGACAAGCAGGAGGCGAATCGCCGGATCTGCGGCAACTGTTACTGCCAGGAGTATCTGGACTATGTGTATGTGAACGAGATGGGCGAGCTCATGAAGCCCAACTATCTCTCCCAGGCCTTTCCGGCTTTTCTGGAGAAGCACGGTCTGCGGCACATCCGTTTCCACGATCTCAGGCACAGCTGCGCCAGTTTGCTTTACGCCAACGGCGTCGCTCTCAAGGACATCCAGGAGTGGCTGGGGCACAGCGACATTGCCACGACCAGTAATATTTACACCCATTTGGACTATTCCTCGAAGGTGGCGTCAGCCAACGCGATTTTGCCATTTTTTCCAGAGAAATAGGCAAAAAACACGCCATTTTCGATGGCCTCCACGATGCCGAACGCAACGGATTTATTGGCCCCCTGAAAAGGCCTCCGAAGGTCCGGAAAATGACGCTATAGCGTGCAAAATCGGGGGTCAAAAATGCTGAAAAGGTGAAAATGACAGTAGGGAGCGAGCAGGATCGAAAGGACGGAAAGTGGGCGATAAAGGGGATGATTGTTGGAGCAAGTTGGGTGGCGGGACTCGGATAGAGTTACAAAAAATTCCCATATATAGGCGTTTTTCGGGTCCTGCTGCGCACAAAAAAAGGCCCCTCGAAAAGGGGCCATGGTGCCGGTGGTGGGACTCGAACCCACACGGATGATAAGTCCAACGGATTTTGAGTCCGTCACGTCTGCCAATTCCATCACACCGGCAAATTTGCTTAGATTTTCGGCTTTTTTCCGCTTTTTGGAAATCGGAGGCCACGGTGGAGGCCAAAAGTCTAATTTTTCGATTTTCGATTGTCAAAAAATCCCTAAATCTGGGGATTTCCGGAGTTCTGAACGGCAAACGGAGAAAGATTTTTTGAGTCCCGCACGTCTGCCAATTCCATCATTCCGGCGCTATAGGGTATTGTACCACAGGGGCGGGAGAATGGCAAGAGAATTCTTTGGAGCGGGTCAGGGCGTGGGGCCCAGGTCCCAGGCGGCGGTGTCGCACTGGTGGTCGGCGTCGAGGCCCCGGGCGACGACGGTGCCGTCAGCAAGGAGGACGGCGGTGTGGGTGCCGCCGGCGGCGAGGGCCACGGCGGCGGAAAGGTCGGAGAAGTCCAGAGTGTCGCGGGCGCGGAACCAGTGGCAGAGGACGCGGCCGTCAGCGGTCAGGGCCAGGGTGCCCGTGGAGGCGGCAGACAGGGCCACCACGTCCGTCCAGGGCAGGTCTAAAGCGGTATGGACCACGGTGCCGTCCTCCTTGGCCGCTACGCAGTAGCCCGTGGACACGTCAGCCAGCACCGCGCCCGCCAGATCTTCGCTGCGGAGGGAGGGATGGGAACAGTAGACCCGGCCGTCGCCGCTGATGGCCACAGCGCCGTAGCTGCCCGCGGCCAGGTAGGTCACGTCCTTCCAGCCGGAAAGCTCCGCGAAGGGCTGATAGCCCGTAGAGACCACCGTGCCGTCAGAAAGGAGCGCCAGGGTGTTGTAATCAGAGCAGGCCACGGCCACCACATGGGTCCAGTCGCTCACGTCGCACTGGCCCTCGCTGTTTCGGCCCGTGGCGATCAGAGTGCCGTCGGCCTTCAGGCCCACGGTGTGGTAGGCCCCGCAGGCGATGGCGGTGACGCCGGTCCAGCCGCTCACGTCGCACTGGCCGTCGCCGTTGCGGCCCGTGGCCAGGACCGTACCGTCCGCCTTCAAGCCCACGGTGTGGTAGAAGCCCACGGCCAGCCTGCCCTGGGGAAGCCGCTCCCGGACGGCATGGAGGGTCTTGATCTGCGCCACCTGCTCCTCGGACACGCCCAGCATCCGGTTCACGGCGAAGGTCTCGTCCGGCTCGCCGGTGACCTGCCGGGCGATGGCCACGGCCCGGTCCTTGGCGTCGGCGTACCCGCCCAGGGCCCAGAAGAGGGCGAACCCGGCCTCCGGGTCGGCGGCGGCGGTCTGCTCCGCCAGAGCGTAGCGGCAAGCGTCGTACCGGTCCAGAGCGTCCCGATAGCCCGAAAGGGCGTAGAACTTATCCTTGGCGGCCTCAAAATCTCCCGCCGCCAGGGCCTTTTCCGCGGCCACGTAGCGGCACTCCAGGATCATGGTCCGGCTGTCGGAATAGTCGCCCAGCTGGGTGAACAAGGTCTCGGCCCGGTCCGTATCCCCGGCCGCCAAAGCTTCCTGCGCCAGGGCGTAGCGGTACTGGAGGATAGTCTCCTCGCTCTCGCTGCCCTTTTCCACGGCCTCCAAATTGGAAATGGCCTTCTCGTAGTCCCCCTGGGCGGCGGCCCGCTCCGCCCGTTTCTGGAGGATCGTCGCCCGACGGCCGTAGAGGATGAGCCCCACCGCCGTCAGCACGACCATGGCGACGGTGGAGAAGAAGATGGCCCGGCGGGCGAAGGCTTTTCCGAAGGAACGTTTCTTGCTGCTCATGGCGTCACCCCAAATACTTGACCACGGTCCGCTGCATGTAGGCTGAGTTGATGCCACAGCCCCGGGACACGATGAAGTACACGTCGTCGATATCGTATTGCTGGATATACTCCCGCAGGGACGCGCCGCCGCCGGTGACGAACTGGTTGGTCTCCCTCAGGTCCGCCAGACACACCTTGTCGTAGTAGGGCGCGGCGTAGACCACGAAGGCGAGGCCGAAGGAATCGCAGATCACCAGGGCGTTGCGGCCCGTGTGGAAGCCCGTCTCCGCCACATAGAAGGGGGAATGGGTGCCCCCCAGGAAGGCGGCGTAGACCTTCCGCTCCGGCTCCATATACCGGACCTCCTTCACCAGCTGGGTCAGGTTTTTGTAGACGAAAGCCCGGGCCGGGGCCAACGGCGTGGGCACCTCCAGTCGGTCCACCAGGTTCTTCTTCCCCGCCAGGGAGTGGACCTCGGCGGCGATGGACCCGGCGAAGTCCTCGTGGACCGTGTAGTCGAAGTCCTCATAGGCGGCGGAGGGCACGCCCAGGGTGCGCATCATGAGCCGCTGCACGTAGAAAGCGCCCAGGCCCGCCCAGTGGTGGTCCGTCACGTAGTAGCACTTCTCCCCCGCCTGCATGTGGGGATTCAGCTCGTTGACCGTGGAGAACACGTACACCCCGTCCTTCACGATGGCCTGAAGGGTGGGCTCCACGTCGCTGGTCCAGCCGGTGTATTTGTTGGGGTTCAGCAGCCACAGGTTGGCGTCCTGGGAGTAGGGGATGTAGGTAAAGATCACACTGCCGTCCGCGGGCACCGCGTCCCGATAGAGGTCCAGCGCCCGCCCCGTGGCCTCCATGGCCTTCTGACCGAACTGGAACTGGGTGGACAGGGACCCGTCCGTGCGGATGAGGCAAAACTTGCGGACGATGGAGGTGTCGGCCACCTGGGGGTCCACATACCGGGGCGTGGCCGTGGGGAGCGGCGTCGCCGTGGCCTTCAACTCCGGGGGCAGAGTGGCGCCCGGCGGGGGTGTGGCCTCAGCCTTCGCCTCGATGACCAGGCCCACGGGGGCCGGGGTGGGTGTCTCGGGGACCGGGGTCGCGGGGATGGGGGTAGCTTCCGCCTCCGCCACCGCCTCAGTGCCGCCAGCCATCTCGTCCAGCTCCTCGATCATGCCCGTGTCCAATATGCGCTCCTGGTCCGTGGCGGCGTCGAAGAGACCCAGCAGCCGAGCGGAGCCCCGCAAGATGGTGTCCCGGCCGGGCATTTGGTCGGAGAGATAGGCTTCCAATCCTTCGGCGAAGCTGCCGTCCCACCAGGCGGAAGCGGACAGCCGGGGCAAAGCCTGCAGATTTCGGTTCTCCGTCTCAGACACGCCTCCCTCCCGGTTCCCCAGGGCAAAGGGCAGCAGGCCCAGCAGGAACAGGGCCATGCACCACCAGTATGCGATCACAAAGGGGATTTTCTTCTTCATAGGACCGCCTCAGAATCTAAAGTAGATGAAGGGGTTGTAGGTCTGCCCCATCAAAAACAGGAGCGATAGCAGGAAGATGGCCGTGAGGGCCACGGCCCCCAGGACTTCGCCCAGGGTGCTGACGCCCCTGTCCCCCCGGGAAAAGAGCTTCTTGAGCCACGCCTGCAGAGGCAAACAGCAGGCCGCCATGATGAGGGGCAGGACCGTGTACTTCTTCAAAACCGCCAGGAGCTTGGGGTCCGCCCATCCCCCGCCGCCGAGACCCACCAGGGCCCTCAGGTGTTCCGTCATGGCGCCAAAGTCCGTGTAGTAGAAGATCACCCAGCCCACGATCACGAAAAGCAGCGTCAGCACGTGCCGCACCGCCACCGGGATCCGGTTCAGCACGCCCTCCAGGACGAACCGCTCCAACACCAGCAACGCAAAGTAATAGACGCCCCATAGGACGAAGTTCCAGCTGGCCCCGTGCCAGAGGCCCGTCAGGCTCCAAACGATGGCCAGGTTCAAAATGGTCCGGGCCGTGCCCCGCCGGTTGCCCCCCAGGGGGATGTATACGTAGTCCCGGAAGAAGGAGGACAGGCTCATATGCCAGCGCCGCCAGAACTCGGTGACGGAGGCGGAGAGGTAGGGATGGTCGAAGTTCTCCTTATAGGTGAAGCCGAAGATGCGGCCGAGACCGATGGCCATGTCGGAGTAGGCGGAGAAGTCGAAGTAGAGCTGCATGGTGTAGAGGATCGCCGACAGCCATCCGCCCAGCAGCGACAGCTGTGCCCCGGTACCGCCCAGGGCCGTGGCCTCCAGCATCTCGCCGCAGAGGTTGGCCAGCAGTACCTTCTTCCCGAGGCCCAGCACGAACCGCTGCAGCCCCCGGTAGAAGTCCGTGGGCGTGGTCCTGCGGTCGGTGAGAGCCTCCGCCACGTCCGCATACTGGACGATGGGTCCGGCGATGAGCTGGGGGAAGCAGGCGATATAGAGGAGGGTCCTGAAGGGACTGGTCTGAGGCTTGGCCTTCTTGCGGTACACGTCCACGGTGTAGGTCAACACCTGGAAGGTGTAGAAGGAGATGCCGATGGGCAGATGCCGCTCCGGGGCCACCCGAGCCGAACCGAAGAGACCGTAGACCGTGTTGAGGAGGAAGGAGGAGTATTTGAAGTAGACCAGCAGCACCAGCGAGGTGACGATCCCCGCCGCCAGCAGGAGCTTCCGCGTCCGCTTCCTTTTGGTACGGTGGATCTTCAGGGCCACGAAGTAGTTGATCAGGGTGACGCCGATCATGCCCAGCACCCACACCGGCTCCCCGAAGCTGTAGAAGATCAGGGAAAACACCAACAGCACGCCGTTGCGCCAACGGATGCCCTTACGGCAAAAGTAGGCGACGAGCAGCGCCGGCAGGAATAAAAACAGGAAGGTTGTGGAGGAAAAGACCATAGTTTGGCCCCTTTGGCTGGTTTGCGTCCCAATAATTCGACAGTATAAGTATAGCACACAGCCCTTCGCGGCGCAATCCCCGGAGCCTCTGCCGTCCTTTCCATGTTTTTCTGTGATCAGCGATATGACTTACAGGAAGATCCCCCATTCAGCGATGCTGATGGACCACGGCCTTGCCAGACCAACGCCATGTGTGCTTCGCAATTATGTTATTATTAAAAACATTTTAAATCGATTTTTGCCGCATGTGATAAGATTCTTCCCCGTTTTTATAACAAAGTGGTTGCTTTTTCCGGATCCATCCCCTATAATATGGCTTGCGAAACTACAAACCGGGCGTGGCGGCTTGCTGTGATCGTCCGGCGGGATCGGAGGAAAAACCAATGCAAAAACTGTCCGCTGCAGCGCTGGCGAAGGCGGTGGAAACCCGCCGCAAGGCGCTGAAGCTGACCCAGCAGCAGCTGGCCAAGGCCACCGGCATCAACCGCGCCCTGCTGTCCCGGCTGGAAAGCCAGGACTTCACGCCCTCGGTGGATCAGCTGCTGGCCCTGTCCGACGTGCTGGGATTCGACGTGGAGGACGTTCTGGAGCGGCCCGCTCCAAAGCCGGCTGCCGCCAGCCGCGCCTATCGCATCGCGGTAGCCGGCACGGGATACGTAGGCTTGTCGCTGGCCGTCCTGCTGAGCCAGCACAACGAGGTCACGGCCGTGGACATCGTGCCGGAAAAGGTGGAGAAGCTGAACCGCTTCGAGTCCCCCATCCAGGACGAGTACATCGAAAAGTACCTGACCGAGGCGAAAGCAGGCACGCGGGCGCTTCATTTGAAGGCCACCACCGACGGGGCCAGCGCCTATCGGGATGCGGACTGTATCGTCGTAGCCGCCCCCACCAACTACGATCCGAAGCAGAACTTCTTCGACTGCTCGGCGGTGGAAGCCGTCATTCGACTGGCGCTGGACAGCACGAAGGAGCGCGAGCAAAAGCCCACCATCGTCATCAAGTCCACGATCCCCGTGGGCTATACGGAACACGTGCGCCAGCTCTTCCAGGCGGACAACATCCTCTTTAGCCCGGAATTCCTGCGGGAATCCAAAGCCCTGTACGACAACCTCTACCCCTCCCGCATCATTGTGGGCTGCGATCCGACCACAGAGGAAGCGGCTCGTACCTTTGCGCAGCTGCTGCAGCAGGGAGCCGTCAAGAATCCCATCGAGACCCTGTTCGTGGGCTATACGGAGGCGGAGGCCACCAAGCTGTTCGTCAACACTTACCTGGCCCTGCGGGTGTCCTTTTTCAACGAGTTGGACACCTACGCTGAGGTCAAGGGGCTGGACACCGCCTCCATCATCCAGGGCGTGTGTCTGGATCCCCGGGTGGGCAACTACTACAACAACCCCTCCTTCGGCTATGGCGGCTACTGCCTGCCCAAGGACACCAAGCAGCTGCTGGCCAACTATCAGGACGTGCCCCAGAATATGATGAACGCCATCGTGGAGAGCAACCGCACGCGGAAGGATTTCATTGCGGATCGGGTGCTGGAGATCGCGGGCAGCTATACGGCGTCGGCCAACTATGACAAGATCCAGGAGAAGAAACAGCGGGAGCTGATCGTAGGCGTCTATCGCCTGACCATGAAGGCCAACTCCGACAACTTCCGCCAAAGCTCCATCCAAGGGGTCATGAAGCGCATCAAGGCTAAGGGCGCCACCGTGGTCATCTACGAGCCCACCTTGGAGAACGGCAGCACCTTCTTCGGCAGCAAGGTGGTCAACGATCTCAAGAAGTTCAAGAAGATGTGCGGTTGCATCATCGCCAACCGATACGATACGGTGTTGGACGACGTGGAAGAAAAAGTATACACCAGAGATTTGTTCAGGAGAGACTGATATGACTATGAAATGCGAACAACGATTCTTTGAGATCTACGGCGGAGACCCCGAGGGATTGTCCTTCAGCCCCTATCGGGTCTGCCCCATCGGCGCCCATGTGGACCACAACCTGGGCAAGATCACCGGCTTTGCCATCGATCAAGGCATCCATATCGCCTACCGGTCCAAGAAGAACGGCGTGGTGGAGATGACCTCCCTGCAATTCCCCAAACGGGCCCAGTGGCACATCGCCTCGGTGCCCAAGGAGAAGCAGAACGGCTGGGCGGACTATCTTCGCGGCGCCACCTGGGCGTTGGGGAAACGATACCCTCTGACCGTAGGCATCTGCGGCGTGATCGAGGGTTCGTTGCCCATCGGGGGCCTGTCCTCCTCGGCGGCGGTGATCCTGGCGTTCTTATCCGCCCTGGCCAAGGTCAACGGCATCCGTCTGGAACCCCGGGAGCTGATCGATACCGCTTACGACGCGGAAAAGAACTACGTGGGCGTCAACGTGGGCAAGCTGGACCAGAGCTGCGAGATCCTGGGCAAGAAGGATCATCTGCTGTACCTCGATACGGCGGACAACAGCTACGAGCTGATCCCCACCCATCCCGACATGAAGCCCTATAAGATAGCCATCTTCTTCAGCGGGCTGGAGCATAGCCTGGTCGGATCCAAGTACAACATGCGGGTGGACGAGCTGCGCGCCGGGGTCTACGCCCTGCAGGCCTTGGCGGGCATGGCGTACGGCAAGTTCAAGGAGGCCAACGCCCGGAATGTACCCTATGAAGTCTATCTGCAGTACAAGGACAGGTTGCCCCTGCCCTGGGCCAAGCGCTGTGAGCACTGGTACACGGAGTTCCAGCGCGTGGAACAGGGCGCGGAAGCCTGGCGCCGAGGCGACATCGAGGAATACGGACGGCTGTCCTTCGCCTCCGGCTGGAGCAGCATCCATAACTGGGAGTCCGGCGCGCCGGAGCAGATCCGGCTGTATGAGATCATGCGCCAGACCGACGGCATCTACGGCAGCCGGTTCTGCGGCGCAGGCTTCAAGGGCTGCTGCATGGCCCTGATCGACCCCGCTTTCGAGGAATCCATCGTGCGTCGGGTCACCGAAGCGTACCTGGGCGACTACCCCCACCTGAAGGAAAAATACTCCGTCCATATCTGTCACAGTGCAGACGGGGCAAGCATGTGAGGTAAGCTATGAAGTGTTTGATCCTGGCCGCGGGCTATGCCACCCGGCTCTATCCCCTGACGGAAAACTTCCCCAAGCCTTTGCTGAAGGTGGGTGAAAAGACGATTTTGGACTGGCTCATCGAGGACATCCACACCGCAGGCGTCGTGGACGAGTATGTGGTCATCAGCAACCACAAGTTCGCCCCTCACTTTGAAGCCTGGGCTAAAGCCCACACCCTGCCCATCTCAGTGGTGGACGACGGCACCAGCACCAACGAGACCCGCCTGGGCGCCGTCTGCGACATCCAGTTCGCTATCGACAAGCTGAAGCTGGACGACGATTTGCTGATCATCGCCGGGGACAACGTGCTGGACTTCAGCCTCACCCACTTTATCCGCTACGCACAGAAAAAGGGCACCTCCTGTACCATGCGCTACTTTGAGGCGGAGGAAGCGCGGCTCAAAAAGTCCGGCGTGTCCGAGATCGATGAGAACGAGCGGCTCCTCTCCATGGAGGAGAAGCCCCAAGCGCCTAAGTCGCACTGGTGTACTCCACCGTTCTACTTCTACGTCAAGGCGGACGCTGCCCGGATCAAGGACGCCATCGCGGACGGCTGCGGCACGGACGCCCCGGGAAGCCTGTCTGCCTGGATGTGCCGGCACAGCGTGCTCCACAGCATGCAGATGCCCGGCAGCCGGTACGACATCGGAAACCTGGAAAGCTATCAGAAGGTGCAGGAAACCTACCGCGGGATCACGAAATAGGAGGACAGCATGGGCAAGGTTCACATCGATCTCCATCATAAAACGATCCTCGTCACCGGCTCGCCGGGCTTTATCGGCGCCAACCTGGTGCTGCGGCTCCTAAAGGAGCTGCAGGGCGGCACGATCATCTCCCTGGACAACATGAACGACTACTACGACCCGGCCCTGAAGGAGTATCGGCTGTCGCTGATCGAACAAGCGGCGAAAGCTTCTCCGGTGAAACATATCTTCGTCAGGGGCTCCATTGCAGACAAAGCTCTGGTGGACCGCGTTTTTGCGGAATACAGGCCTTCCGTCGTGGTGAACCTGGCCGCTCAGGCGGGGGTCCGGTATTCCATCGACCATCCGGACGTGTACATCGAGTCGAACCTGATGGGCTTCTACAACATCCTGGAGGCCTGTCGGCACAATCCGGTGGAGCATCTTGTCTACGCCTCCTCCTCCTCGGTTTACGGCGGCAACAAGAAGGTGCCCTTCAGCACCGACGACAAGGTGGATACCCCCGTGTCCCTCTACGCCGCCACCAAGAAGGCCAACGAGCTGCTGGCTCACAGCTATTCGAAGCTCTACAACATCCCCTCCACGGGCCTCCGCTTCTTTACGGTCTACGGCCCTGCGGGACGGCCGGACATGTTCTACTTCTCCGCCACCCAGAAGCTGGTAGCAGGCAAGACCATCCAGATCTTCAACTACGGCAACTGCAAGCGGGACTTCACCTACGTGGACGACATCGTGGAGGGCGTCCTGCGGGTCATGCAGGGCGCGCCGGAGAAGGTCATGGGCGAGGACGGCCTGCCCCTGCCGCCCTACGCGGTCTACAACATCGGCGGCGGCACCCCGGAGAACCTCCTCGATTACGTCTCCACCCTCCAGGAGGAGCTGGTCCGGGCCGGCGTCCTGCCCGCCGATTACGACTTTGAAGGGCATCGCCAGCTGGTGCCCATGCAGCCCGGCGACGTCCCGGTCACCTATGCCGACAGCAGGGGACTCGAAGACGACTATGGCTTCCGGCCCTCCATCGGGATACGCGAGGGACTCAGAAGGTTCGCAGAGTGGTATAAAGCATATTATCTCGCGTAAAAGCCCCGATCCCCTGGCGGGTATTTTGATTTCAAAATATAGGAAAGAGCAGGGCGGCAAAAACCGCTCTGCTCCTTTTTTGTCTTGCTTGCCGGGCACGTTTCCGTCCAGCATCCGCGTTTGCGCCGACTGTAGTTCGTTCTCCGGCGGTTTCGTCTGCCGCCGGATATTCGACGTTCTCCTGGGGCTATCCTCCGGAGCTGCTTTACGCGTAAACCTTTAACACCCATCTGGGGGTACCGGCTCCCGCACAGCCTCCTTGGGGAATACACCTATCCTTCCATAAACACATAAAAAAGCAAGTCGTTTGAAAGACAACGCCCGCTTGTGACGGCGTCAACTGACAGCCTTCTGCGGTTCAGAGGAGGATTCGATGACAGTGGGGTGATAGGTGGGGACCATGGCCATGAGCCGATCGCGTATATCCGCTTTGTTGGAGTAGGCGGCGCCCATAAGGGCCACCAGCTCGACGAGGAACTTGTCGTGATCAAAGGGGATGGGGCTGCCGATGTGGATGAGCTCGTTTTCCGTCTTCTTGAGGCCCTCCTCAGCCATGAGCTTCTCCTCGTACAGCTTCTCCCCGGGCCTGAGACCGGTGTAGGCGATCTGGATGTCCACGCCGGGCTTGAAGCCGGCCAGCTTGATCAGGTTCCTGGCTAGGGTGTCGATCTTGACGGGCCGACCCATGTCCAGCACGAAGATCTCGCCGCCGTGGGCATAGGTCCCGGCCAGCATCACCAGGCTCACCGCCTCGGGGATGGTCATGAAGTAGCGAATGATATCCGGGTGAGTCACGGTCACGGGCCCGCCCTTGGCGATCTGCTTCTTGAAGACGCCGATGACGGAGCCGTTGCTGCCCAACACGTTGCCGAAACGGACGGCCACGAACTCGGTTTTGATGTCCTGGAACACCCGGCCGGTGCCGTCCTTGTCCGCGTTCTCATAGCCCAGATGGGTGAACAGCTGGGGCAGCTCGCTGGCCTTGCCCTCCTTGATCTTCGCGTTGAAGCACTGGATGATCATCTCGCACAGCCGCTTGGTGGTACCCATGACGTTGGTGGGATTCACCGCCTTGTCCGTGGAAATGAGCACGAACCTCTCGCAGCCGTGGACCATAGCCGCATAGGCGGTCTTGTAGGTTCCGATCACGTTGTTCTTCACGGCCTCGCAGGGGCTGTCCTCCATGAGGGGCACGTGCTTGTGGGCCGCCGCGTGATAGACGATCTGCGGGCGATAGGTGTCGAAGACCTGGAAGATGCGGCGGCTGTCCCGCACGGAACCGATGAGGGTGATGAGCTTCAGATCCGGGAACTTGGACTTCAGCTCCAGCTGGATATCGTAGGCGTTGTTCTCGTAGATGTCGAATATGATCAGCTCCGCAGGGTCGTGGGCTGCGATCTGCCGACAGAGCTCGCTGCCGATGGAGCCGCCGCCGCCGGTGACCAGCACCCGCTTGCCATGGATGAACTCGAACACCTCCCGCATGTCCGCCTGGATGGGCTCCCGGCCCAACAGATCCTCCACGGACACGTCCTTCATGGCGGCCACCGTGATCTGGCCCGTCAGGAACTGGTACATGCCGGGCAGCTGCTTGAGCTCGCAGTCCGTCTGGCTGCAGATGTTCAGGATGTCCCGCTTGTTCGCCGCGGCGGCGCTGGGGATGGCCAGGTAGATCTTGTTCACGTGATACTTTTTCACGTTCAGCAGGATATCGTCCCGACCGCCCGCCACGGGGACGCCCTCCAGATACCGGCCCCACTTGCCGGGGTCGTCATCGATGACGCAGACCACCTTGTCCTCCGGCCGTTCCGCCTGGCTAATGTCCCGCAGGATCATCTGTCCCGCATCCCCGGCGCCGATGAGCATGACCCGGCCCAGGGCTTCGCTGCGCTGAAAGTATTGGCGAAGCTCATAACGAAGGACTCGATAGGCGAACCGGATCCCGCCCAGCAGCAAGAGCTGCAGCAGCGCGCCGCCGATGTAGTAGGTCAGAGGCATGCGGCCGTTTGGAAAACTATCTCGGAACAGGAGGGTGATCCCCACGATGTGCAGTGCGCTGCTCAGAAAGCATACCGCCAGCAGCCGCACCAGCTCCGACATGCTGGCATATCGCCACAGGCTTCGGTACAGCCGAAAAGCCAGCAGCAGCAGGATCGTGACGATCGCGTAGGGGACGATGAACTTCTCATAGGCTTGAAAATACTCCCCGGGGATCTGGGAGAATCGAAAGTCGAACCGTCCCCACAGCACTGCAAACCAGGAAAAGCCTACGGCCACGAAGTCGTATACCATCATGAAGAACGACAATACCCGCCATCGTGTCCTCTGTGTATTGTTATGTTCCTGCCCTATCACGGGTTGGTTTTCTTGCAACTTGTCCATTTTCTCTCCTGGAAGACGCTTCTTTCCTGCGCCTTACGCGAAATCTACGAACACCTCGTTGATGACGCTGTCCTCTTTATACCAGTCCCGGATGCTCTTGTTCCACTTGAGCTTCACCGGGGATCCGAAGGCCTCGTTCAGGGCGTCGCCGGATCGACGCAGCCGCTCTTCCAGCTGAAGGAGGCCGTTATAATACTCGTACCGCAATTTTCCGTCCTCATAGCTGGGCTCCACGTTCTCGTCGTAATGGGCCTTGGTCCACTCGCTGGCCAGGTCGAACTCCGCCTGCAGATCCCGATAATCCTTCCAGCAGGCAGCGTACAGCTTCTTCTGCTCCTCCGTCATCTGCTCCGGGCTCACCATGCCGTGGATCGCTTCAAAGAGCTTCTTGGCGTAGCCGATGTGCTGCAGGGCCAAGAACCCCCGGTTGTTCAAAAAACGCTCGTACACCGGCGAATTCACGCCCATGGGCTCCGCGTCGATGCCGTAGACCGTCTTGAGGATGTCGATCCGATCCTGCTGGAAGACGAAACAGTACCGCCAGTCGAACCGCTCGTACATGCCGCCGAAGATGCCGTAGGGATGGACGTTGTCCGGGTCCACCTCCATGGCGAAGTTCACCAACGCTGCGACCTGGGCGGCGCCCATATTGGTATACAGCTCTCCCCGCAGGCTTTCGATAAGATCGGGGATCATGGACAGCTGCCCTTCCTCCTTCAACTTGCGGAAGAGGGCGATCATCATTTTCCGTTGCCGTTCCGTCCTGAAATGATCCAGATTTCCGGCGCCAGGGCTCTTTCGCATACGCAGGTACGCCATAACCCCGTGACCCTCCAAATGCTGCTGCCCTCTGTTATAGATCAGACTGCTGTCAAGATCATAGAGAGGGATCTCTGTGTCGAAGTCGATGCCGCCGATGGCATCGATAAGATCGATCACCGCTTGATAATCCAAGCCAAAATAGTAGGGCACGGACACGCCGCCCAGCCACATCTCCGCCGCCCGGCAGGAGAGCTCCAAGCCTGCCTCAGGATCCTCCAAACCGCCGCCCACGTTGAAGATGCCGTTGAACTTATAGAATCCCGGCCGTCCTGGCACATCGGTGAAGGCGTCTCGGGCGATGGAGATCAGGCTGACCTCCCTGGTGTCGAAATTCACCGCCACGATCATGTTGGTGTCCGTATGGACCATGGTCCCGCTGGTGGTACTGCCGTCCTCAAAAGCGTCCAGTCCAAAGAGAGCGATGTTGACGATGCCGGAAAGAGGCTTCCCCTCCGCCAGGGGATCCATATCCGGTTCCGGCACCTCCGCCGCAGGTTCGAGGGTTGGGATGGGGGTCGTTCCTGCTTTTTCAGCGGGCAGGTACGGATCCACGTCGAAGAAGGGCGTGGGGGCCGGCGTCGTCACCACGGAGGTCATGCTGGCCGGCTCGAACAAAAGCCCGGGCTCATCTACGATGGCATGCACATAGTATGCCCCCATGGTGGTCATCATCAGGAGCAGGGCCAGTAGGATGGATACGAGTCCTCGCTTGATCCGCCTGCCACCTTGCTTCCGTGAACCGCTTTCTTCGATGAAAACATCCCTGGTATCCTTAGTTGTCATTTGCATCTTCCTTTCCCCCGGCTCCCTTGGCACGGGATCGTTCGTGTCGTGTCCGACCATGGATCATTCAGGCAAAATCTACGTACACCTCATTGATAACGCTGTCTGGTTTATACCAATCGTTGATGTCTCTAAACCATTTAAGCTCCGTCGGGCTCCCAAAGGCTTCGTTCAGCGCGTCGCCGGAACTGCGCAATCGTTCCTCCAAAGTAAGCATAGCATGATAATACTGTGATTTCGCCTGCTGCTCCTCCACGGAAAGCTCCTCGTTCTCATCATAATGCCTCTTGGTCCATGAGCTGGCCAGTTCAAAGGCCTCCTGCAGGTCCGTATAGTCCTTCCAGCAGGTGGCATAGAGCCGCTTCTGCTCCTCGGTCATGTTTTCCGTGGATACGGAGCCGTGGATCGAATCGAACAGCCGCTTGGCGTAGCCGATGTGCTGCAGGGCCAGGAAGCCGCCGTTATGCAGGAATTGCTCGTACATGGGCGAATTCACTCCCAGGGGCTCCGCATCGATCCCGTAAACCTTTTTCAATATGTCGATCCGATCCTGCTGGAAGATAAAGCAGAACCGCCAGTCGTACCGGCTGTACATGCCGCCGAAGAAGCCATAGGACTGGACGCTGTCCGGGTCGATGCCCTGGGCAAAGTTCATCAGGGCTGCCGTCTGGGCTACGGTGACGTTGGTGTACACGTTGTCCCCCATGATCTTCACTAGATCCGGGATCATGGACAGCTGTCCCGCCTCCTTCAGCTTCCTAAACAGGGCGACCATCATCTTCCGCTGGCGCGCCGTGCGAAAGTGATCCAGATTGCCAGCTGACTTTCTGGCTCGCAGATAGGCCAACACGCCCAATCCATCCAGATGCTGCTGACCTGTGGGCAAACTGTCCCCATAGATCGTTGCCATAGGAATGTCCACATAAAAATCCAACCCGCCCAGGGCATCCACCAGATCGATCACCGCCTGGAAGTCCACCCCGAAATAGTAGGGAACGGACATACCGCCCAGCCACATCTCCGCCGTTTTGCAGGAGAGCTCCAGCCCCGCCTTGGGATCCGCCATGCCGCCGCCCACGTTGAAAACAGCGTTGAACTTATAGAAGCCGTCATAGCCGGGAACGTTGGTGAAGGCATCCCGGGCGATGGAGATCAGGCTGACCTCCTTGGTGTCGAAATTGACCGCCACGATCATGTCGGCGTCCGTATGGGGCATGGTCCCGCTGGTGGTGCCGCCGTTCTCAAAGGCGTCGATGCCGAACAGGGCGATGTTCACGATGCCGGTAAAGGGCTGTTCTTGGGGTGTTTCCTGAGGCGTGCCTGAAGCCGTTGGCTGGAGCGTCTCTTCAGGGGTCGCCTGAGGCGTTGTTTCCTGTACCGTCGCTTGAGCCGTCGGCTCTGCCGTTGGCTGGGCCGTTGCCGGAAGCGCCTGCTCCGTAGCCTCCGGCTGCGGCGCGATCGTCACCTCCACCACAGGAGCGGCCGTGGCGGAAGGCGCTGTCGTGGGCAGATATTCTTCGATATCGAAAGCCGGAGCCATCGTCGCAGCTGGGGTGGCGGTGACGCTCACCGTCTCCTCGAAGAGGGCCCGCGGCCGGTTCAGGATGGAATGCAGGTAGAACGCCCCCACGCCCAGGAGCAGGAGCACTGCCCCCAGGATAGTCCAGAGGACCGGCCGTCTTCTCCTCTGTTCCTTTTGCGGCACAGAGGACACCGTATCTTGATCCTTATCCATATCCGTTTCTCCCCTTCAGGCCTCTCCCGCCTGTTTTTTCTATACGCCTTCGGCTATCAAGGCGTTTTTTGCTTCTGCCGGCTCTTTCTCTGTTGGCCGACCTGCCCCGGAACGGCCATGGTCATGCACCCTTCGTTTGGGCTTTCTGACGGCCTATGGGTGCACTACGCCATAAAAGCACATACTAATATAGCTTATTGAATTATACAGGGAAATACCAGATTAGTCAATATTCCGGCAATAATACCCATTCGTATGCGCAATAAAGAAACGCTTGGAAATCCCAGGCTTTTTTGTCTATAAACAGAAAACAGGGCCCGTTTCAGGCCCTGCTGAACATATATCGCATGTCCCTTTTTATGGGTCCTCCTTATCATCCCGTTCCTGGACGTACTCGATGGAGCACCAAATGGCGTGGAAGAGGTTGCCGTCGCCGCCTACGGCGATCTGGACCAGGCGGCGGCCTTTATTGACCTTCAGGACCTGACCCTCCATGCCCACCAGGGGCCCGCTGACGAAGGCGATCTTGGTGCCCACCTTCACCACCTCGGAAACGTCGATGAGGCCCTCGTGGACTTCGAGCCAGCGGACGAAATCCAGATCCGCACCCCGAAGCTCGGGCGTCTCGTCCTGGTAGTGGAGGATCTTGAGAACGGAGGAATACCGGACGATCCCTTGCCAGTCAGGCTCGCCCTCCTGCTCGAAGAACACGTACCCGGGCAGCAGCCGCTGCCGTGTCGTCTCCCGGCCCTTTGCCCCCGAGCGCACATGCACAGCCAGAGGCGCCAAGGGCTTCCCCCCTCGTTCCTCCAGCATCCGCATGACGTTCCGTTCCTGTCCGGCCTTACAGAACAGGCAATACCAAGACATAGCATCTCTCCTTCAAGTGGCCGCCGCAGCCCTGCGTTGGCCACAAATCGTGACGCCCATCGTCAAATCATGGGCACAGCCCGAACCATTAGGATACCTTCGCCCATATACCCGGGCGTTCGATGAATCGTCTCTACGCGTCGTACCCGCGGGGATTGTTTTGCTGCCAGTGCCAGGAATCGGCGCACATATCCTTCAAGGTGCGCTTGGCGCTCCAGTGGAGGAGCCGGCGGCTCTTCTCGGGGTCGGCATAGCAGACGGCGATGTCGCCGGGGCGGCGCGGACCGATCCGATGGGGCAGTTTTAGACCGTTGACCTCCTCGAAGGCCTTTACCATGTCGAGGACGGAGTAGCCCTGGCCCGTGCCCAGGTTGAAGACCTCCGTGCCGGTATGGGCCATGAGGTAGTCGATGGCGGCGGCGTGGCCCTCCGCCAGATCCATCACGTGGATATAGTCCCGGATGCAGGTGCCGTCAGGGGTGGGATAGTCGTCGCCGAAGATCACCAGCTCCTTGCGGACACCGCAGGCGGTCTGGGTGATGAAGGGCATCAGGTTGTTGGGGATGCCGTTGGGCGCCTCGCCGATGCGGCCCGAGGGATGGGCCCCCACGGGGTTGAAGTAGCGAAGGAGCACCGCGGACCAAGCGGGATCGGCCTTGACATAGTCCCGGATGATCTCCTCGCACATGAACTTGGTCCAGCCGTAGGGGTTGGAGCAGCCCATGCGCCCGGTCTCGTTGAGGGGCATCTGGTTCTCCGTGCTGTAGACCGTGGCAGAGGAGGAGAAGATGATCCGCTTCACGCCGTTCTGACTCATGACCTTCAGCAGGGTCATAGTGGACAAAAGGTTGTTCTCATAGTAGCTAAGGGGCTTTTCCACGCTCTCGCCAACAGCCTTCAATCCCGCGAAGTGGATTGCGCAGCCGATATCGTGCTCCTGAAACACCCTGTCCAATGCCGCCTCGTCCCGCACGTCCAGCTCGTACAGGGGCACCCGCTTCCCGGTCAGCTCCTCCACCCGTTTGAGGGACTCGGGGGAGCTGTTGCAGAAGTTGTCCACCGCCACCACGTCGTAGCCCAGCTCCAGCAACGCCAGGCAGGTGTGAGACCCGATGTACCCGGCGCCGCCGGTGACCAATACCTTCATATCTTTCTCCTTTTGACGTTATTCTGCGGGTTCGCAGAGGTAGGGGAAGTAGGGGATGACCTTCAGTTTGAAGAGGTTCAGCTTGTGGAGCCTGTCGATGCGGGCCTTGGCGGCCTCGTCCTCGATGACACCTTCCCGGATGTAGCGGTCCAACACGGCATAGGTGAAGCCCAGGTTGTCCTCGTCCGTTTTGCCGCAGAGGCCGTCGCTGGGCACCTTCTCCACCAGCACCTCAGGCAGGCCCAGGGCCCGGCCGATGGCCTTGACCTCCCGGACCACCAGCTTGCCGAGGGGCGCGAAGTCCCCGGCGGAATCGCCGTAGCGGGTGGAATAGCCCACGTAGTCCTCGGACCAGTTGCAGGTGTTGGCCACCCGGCCGTTGAGGGATTGGCTCAGAGCGTACTCGCAGCTCATGCGGATGCGGGGGGCCAGGTTCACCCGGGTCTGGTTGCTGATCTCGACGCCGGTCTTTTCAAGCTCCCTGAGGCACGCTTCGTAGGTGTCGTGGATGTTCAACGTATAGTGGCGGATGCCCAGGGTCTCCACCAGCAGGTGGGACATGTCGATATCCGGCTGCTCTCCGTTGGGCATGAGCACGCCCACGACCCGGTCCTTCCCCAAGGCCTCCACGCACAGAGCCGCCACCACGGAGCTGTCCTTACCGCCGGAGATGCCCACCACGGCGTTGCAGCCCTTGCCGTTCTCCTCGAACCAATCCCGGATCCACTGGACCAGCTCGTCCTTCACCTTGTATGCGTCAAATTCCATGGTATCACCTCCATAGGGTTTTGTTTATTGTACCCTGAATCCGCCTGCATTTCAACCGGTATTTCGCTTTTGCTCCCTATATATAGGCACGGTGACGCCCGACAGGGTCATAGGATAGAGGGGGCAAATATGGACGGATCATAGGAAATCGAAGGCCCCTTCGAGCGCTATGCTCATGCTGTAAGGAGGATCGTATATATGGAGAAAAACGTAACTGCCTTTATCGAATACCTGAAGGCGCAGATGGGAGAACCTTACCTCTGGGGCGGGCAGCACACCCGGCTCACGCCGGAGAACTACGTGCGCGTCATCGAGCGGAAGGAGGCGGGCCGGGGCGGGTACCCCGACGGCACCAGCTACGCCCAGGCGTGCATCGACTTCTGCAAAAAGCGGTTCGACGAGGGGGCCACGGTCCTCTACGCCTACGACTGCTCGGGCCTCGGGTGCTACTGGCTCTGCAATCTCACCCACCTCTACCGCTGCGACGTGAACGCCAACACCATGATGGGCCGGTGCATCCTGAAAAATGAGCCGCCCAAAAGGGGCTGGTGGGTGTTCCGCCTGGACGGGAAGCGAGCCAGCCATATCGGCTACATGATCGACGATGAGTATCTGGTGGAGGCTAAGGGCCGCAAATACGGGGTGGTGAAGACCAAATTCCGGGAAAAGGACTGGGCCTGCTGGGGCATCCCCAAAGTGTTTGCCGACGAGTTGACGCCGGAGCCGGAGCCCCAGCCGGAGCCGCCCGTGCCCACGCCGGAACGGTTCGTGGAGGTCATAGGCAAGTCCGTGAACGTGCGCACCAGCGACAGCAAAAAGGGCCGCCTTCTCTTCACGGCCCACCGAGGCGACCGCTTCCCCTTCCTGGCTGTGGCCCCCTCTGGCTGGTACGAGATCGACACGAAAAAGGGCCAAGGGTTCATCACCAACCTGGCCCGATATACGAAGCTTATTTGACGTCGGTCCTTCGGATGAGGATGCCGGCCAGCAGGCCCACCACCGCCCCGGCCAGAGTGCCGGAGAGGAGCAGGACTGGCAGATAGGCAAAGATATAGCCGCTGTCCAAAATGAGGGCGGCCAGGGCGATCTGACCCAGGTTGTGGAGGACGCCTCCGGCCACGCTGACGCCCAGGGGGGAGAAGCGGTCCGTCCGCTTCAGCAGGGCGGCGCCGGTAAGACTCAGGATGGCCCCGGCAAGGCTGTAGAAAAAGGCGGCGAAGCCCGTGAACAGGGCGGCGGACAGCAACAGACGCACCAGGGACACCGCCCCCGCCTCCTTCCAGCCGTATCGATACAGCAGGAACAGGATGACGATATTGGGCAATCCCACCTTCACCCCGGGCACGGCCACCAGGGGCGGCAGCAGGCTTTCCACGTAGGACAGTATGAGGGCCAGGGCTACAGCGAGGCCCAATGTGGTGAGTTTCTTCGTCTTCATCCGCCGGTGACAGCGTCCAAGCCGGACGCCCCTCCCACGATCCGCACCGCCAGCTTGTGGGGCAGGCAGACGATGCTCTGGCCCGCGTACCGGATCTTTCCCGTCTTCACGCACAGAAGGTTGGGACAGTCGGCCTCGCTGAGCCAGGCTTCCCCGTTCTCGATCACCAAAACGTTATAGCTCCCCTGCCCTTCTATGCGCACAGTCCTGTCCTCGCTGAGGGCGTACCGGGCGGTCTCCTGCCCGTCCTGCTCCACGATCACCGCGCCGCCCTTCTGTCGCAGCAGCAGCCACAGGCCGCAACACACCAAGGCCGCCAAGAGGCACCCGACGATCAAAACAATGTCGCCCCGCTTCGGGGCGATTTTTTTACAGCCGTGATCCATGGGACCAGTATACCATCCTCCCCGCCCTTTTTCAAAGAAAAAATCATATATTCTCTCTTGACAAACGCATGGAAATGGGGTAAACTGCATCTAATTTCATACCGAAAGGCAATGAAGGGAAGAGTATCCGATCAGGTACGGCCAAGAGAGCCCCGGCAGGTGGAAGCGGGGTGCGGAGAGTTCGGAGAACATGGTCCCGGAGCCGCGCGGGCGAGATGTAGTCCGCGACGGGTGCGCCCGTGATCGCGCAGGAGTGTGTTGGCACTCCGTAAGGCGTCCGCCGCGAGGCGGGCGTGAAATCAAGGTGGTACCGCGATATTTTCGCCCCTGACTGTTATTTGTCAGGGGCTTTTACGTTGGAGAGAGGAAACAAAAGGACGACATGGCAAAGCCGATCATAGAATTGAAGGGCATTACCAAGACCTTCGGCACCGGGGACGGGGCCGTCACGGCGCTGAAGGATGTGGACCTCGTCATTGAGGAGGGAGAGATCTTTGGGGTCATCGGCCTGTCGGGCGCGGGCAAGAGCACCCTGGTGCGGTGCATCAACCTGCTGGAAAAGCCCACGGCGGGCACGGTGATCGTGAACGGGAAGGAGCTGACGAAGCTCAGCGAAAAGGAGCTTCGACAGGAGCGGCGCAGCATCGGTATGATCTTCCAGGGCTTTAACCTGCTGCAGCAGCGGAGCGTCCTCGACAACGTGTGCTTCCCGCTGCAGCTGGCCGGCGTACCGAAGAAGGAGGCCCGGCAAAAGGCGGAGAAGCTGTTGGATCGGGTTGGTCTGTCGGAGAAGAAGGACGCCTACCCCGCCCAGCTCTCCGGCGGCCAGTGCCAGCGGGTAGCCATCGCCCGGGCCCTCAGTACGGACCCCAAGGTGCTGCTGTGCGACGAAGCCACGTCCGCCCTGGACCCGACCACCACCCTGTCCATCCTGGACCTCCTCAAGGAACTGAACCGGGAGCTCCACGTGACCGTGGTCATCATCACCCACGAGATGAAGGTGGTGGAGGCCATTTGCCATCGGGTGGCGATCTTGGCGGACAATAAGGTGGAGGAGCTGGGCACCGTGGAGGAGATCTTCCGCCAGCCCAAGAGCATGGCGGCCCGGCAGCTCATCGTCCCGTCGAGCCAGGTACCCCCCAAGGAGAGCTTCGGGGAAGGACGGTTCCTGCGCATCACCTTCGACGGGCGGGAGCGGACGGATCAGCCTCTGGTGGCGGAGATGGTGCTCCACACCGGGACGCCGGTGAGCATCGTGTTCGCCGATACGAGAAGTTTGAACGGCCGTCTCTACGGGCAGATGATCCTGCAGGTGCCTGAGGACGACGCGATCATGATAAAAATGCTGGAGTTCCTTCGCACGGCGGAGGTCTCCTTCGAGGAGGTGATCTGAGTGCAGTTGACCGAAATGCTTTCCCTCATCGTGAAGGGATTTTGGGAGACCCTCTA
>JBGVAK010000006.1:0-5807 GCA_045224495.1 Christensenellales bacterium | reverse complement strand
CGGTGCTTGTGGTACCAGAAGTTCTTGGAATCCCGATAGCCGTAGTCCACGGGCAGGTGCGGGAAGTCCCAGGACTTGACGCCGTTGACGATGGCGTTCCGATACTGCTCCTTCATGAGGATCTTGTCGATCTTCAGCACGAAGTGGGCGCCGTAGGGGGTGGTGATGCCGTTGAAGTCGTGGTACTTCTCCAGCTCGTAGTGGTCCATGCCCTCGGGGATGGGGCCGTCGTCCTGGGCGTTGTCCAGTGTATCCACCCAGGTGCACTCCACGGCCTGGACCGCCTCAGTGATGACCTGGGGATAGGTGCCCTCCGGGTCCTCGGCTTTGCGCAGGCCCTCCTCCAGATGGAAGCGGAAGTCCTTCATCTTCTCCGCCGGCGTGTCTCCGGGCCAGCCCAGGCGGACCATCTCCTTGAAAGTCTTGCGGTCGTCCGGCAGGAAGTTGATGACGCACTTCTTGTGCTTGATCAGGTTCTGGGCCGTGTTGGAGGAGTTGCGGCACTCCAGCATAAAGGCGTAGTAGGGCTTGCCCGCCACGTAGAAGGGCGCCAGCAGGGAGTAGGGCCCGCAGGTGGTCTTCCCGTCGTCGGTCAGGGTGCTCACCAGCACCGCCGGCATGGGATAGAACAGGGACGTTTGATAGAAGTTGTCGACGATACGCAGCTCCTGAAATGTGGACATTCGCTAATGATCCTCCTTATTCTCTCTATATGGGGTGCAGGGGCCCATGCCCCCGCGGATGAATGAAAGAAGGTCTGACGCCCCTACCTCCTTGTGCTGGCTGGCGGCGATGATGAGTTCGGCGAGCAGGATAAGCCGTCCCGGATCCGGTGTCGGCCCGAAGCGGGCGTAGAGGGCGGACAGCTGGCCCTCGATTTGACTGAGCAGAAGCTTGTGCCTGGTCCGGTACATGGCGCCGAAGCCCTCCCCCGTGGGTACGGAAGTCCAGACGTTTTCATAAGCCTGGCTGAAGGCGCGGATGGCCTCGTAGAGGCAAAGGACCCCTGCCTCCACGCTGGGAGCGGAAGCGATCTCTTCCCCCGCCTTCATAAGCTCTGCCTGCCAGTCCTGGGCCATGACGGCGCCCATGAGGCTTTCCTTGTCCCGGTAGTAGTTGTAGATGGTGCCCACGGCGATGCCGCAATCCTCCGCGATGCCCCGGGCAGAAAAAGAGGACAGGTCTCCCCCCAGCAGCCGCTGACGGGCCGCGCGCAGGATCCTGTTCTCCAAATCTTCGATGATCTTCGGCATGGTCGTCCCTCTTTTATGAACACATTCATAATAAATCCCGCAGGCCGATTTGTCAAGACAAAACGGGATTTCTTGACAAAGCTTCCCAGAAGATGATATGCTTTTGTTCACTTTGAGAGAAGGAGCCGCCCATGGCCTCGCTGCTGCTTGCCGTCATCTATCTCGCGTTCATCAGTCTCGGTCTCCCCGACTCCCTGCTGGGGGCGGGCTGGCCCGTGATGCACGGTTTCTTCGGTGTGCCCCTGTCCTATGCGGGCCTCGTCACCGTGATCATCTCCGGCGGCACGGTCACGTCGAGCCTCCTCTCCGAGCGGCTGACCAAGCGGTTCGGCACCAAATACGTGACCCTCGTCTCCGTGGCCCTGACCGCCCTGGCCCTCTTCGGCTTTTCCACCGCCACCCGGTTTTGGATGCTGTGCCTGTGGGCCGTCCCCTACGGCCTGGGCGCCGGGTCCATCGACGCAGCCCTCAACAACTACGTGGCCCTCCACTACACCTCCCGGCACATGAGCTGGCTCCACTGCTTCTGGGGCGTGGGGACCATCGTCAGCCCCTACGTCATGAGCCTGGCCCTCACGAAAGCCACCTGGCAGGCGGGATATCGGACCGTTGGCCTGATCCAGCTGGCCATCGCCGGGGTGCTCCTGCTGACCCTGCCCCTGTGGCGGGTCCATCAGGCGGCGGACCAGGCGCAGCCGGGCGGCAAGATCCTGGGCCTTGCGGGGGCAATGCGGATCCGGGGCGTCCCCCAGCTGCTGCTGGGCTTTTGCGGCTACTGCGCCTTGGAAAGCACCTGCATGCTCTGGACCAGCTCGTACCTGATCGCCACCTGGGGTGTGAGTGTGGAGCGGGCGGCGGCCTTTGCGTCCCTCTTCTTCATCGGCATCACGGTAGGTCGGTTCCTGGCGGGGTTCGTCTCCAACCGGCTGGGGGATCGGGCCATGATCCGCCTGGGGACGGGGATCCTGTTTTTGGGCGTGGTCCTGCTGCTCGTTCCCGGCCTCCCCGAGATCGTAGCCCTCGCCGCCTGCATCGTCATCGGCCTTGGATGTGCGCCCATCTACCCCAGCATCATCCATGCCACGCCGTCCAACTTCGGGCCGGAGAACTCCCAGGCCATCATCGGTGTCCAGATGGCCAGCGCCTACGTGGGCTCCACCTTCGCCCCGCCCCTCTTCGGCTTCCTCTCCCAGCGCCTGGGCCTTGGGCTCCTGCCGGTGTACGTGGGCCTGTTCGGGGTGATGATGATCGCTATGGTGGAGCGGGCGTTTCGTGTTTCAAAGGAAAGAATGAAAGCCTGATCCTTTTTCTTGAAAGAAAGAAGGATCGTCGGATTTCCTAACGGAAAACCGACCAAAAAGAACTTAAGAAAGAGTAATTCTATCTATACCATAGTTTTACTCTTTCTTACGTTTCTCTTTTTCCGCCGCTTTTTCTCTTTGTCTAAAGAGAAAAAGCGGCAAAAGAAAAGCTATTTATAGCTATGCACTCCCGGTAACAGGGTGTTCACGCCGATGTAGGTGAAGATCACGCACACGAAGCCGGCCACGGCGAAGACGGCGGCGGACTTGCCCTGCCAGCCCCGGCGGATGCGCAGGTGCAGGTAGGTGGCGTAGACCAGCCAGGTCACCAGGGACCAGGTCTCCTTGGGGTCCCAGGACCAGTAGCTGCCCCAGGCCCGCTCGGCCCAGATGGCGCCGGTGATGATGGTGAAGGTCAAGAACAGGAGCCCTAGGCTGACGCTCCGATAGCTCAGCATGTCCAGCTTCTCCCGGGAGGGGATGTGCTGGTCCAAAAAGCCGCTGTCCTTCATCCTGTCCCGCAGCAGGAAGATCACGCCCAGGACGCAGGAAACGCCGAAGGCCCCGTAGGCGATGATGGCCGTGGACACGTGGAACCCCAACCAGTTGGACTGCAGAGCCGGCATCAGGGCGCGGATGTCCTTACTTTGCAGGGCCGCGTAGCCGATGATGATGAAGGTGACCGGGGCAGCGAAAGCGCCCAGGAGCGTGAATTTGAACTTCAGGATGAACAGCAGGCTCACCAGGCACAGGCCCCAGGCAAAGGCCGTGGCGAACTCGTACTGGTTGGTGAGCGGCAGCCGTCCCGCAGCGATGCCCCGAAGGACGATGGCCGCCGTGTGCAGGAGCAGGCCCAAGACCTGGACGGACACCGCCGCCTTCCCAAGGCCCTCCTTCTTGATGGCCACGAACAGGAAGTAGAGGATCATGGCCAGAAAATACAGGCCCAGGACCCCGTAGAAAAGGATGGTTTCCAGCGTCATAACGTTTCTCCTTTCACGGCTCGATCGAAGGCCTCCCGGAACAGGGCCCCGCCCTTGCGGCTTTGGCCGTACACGGTCCAGGTCCCGGCTTCGTTCTCCACGGCCCAGGCCCGGGCGGGCAGCAGATAGAAGGCCAGGATCAGGCCCAGCAGGGTGATGAGGCCGCCGAGAAGGGCCACTCCCTGGAACCGGTCCACCTTCACCTGCAGGAGCGTGTAACTCTGGGGCTCCGAGAAGGTGATGCTGTAGTCGTTGACCGTGATGGGGTCCTCGTTTTCCTGCCAGTAGTTCATGCCCACCATGCTGTCCCGATAGGTGACGGAATAGAGGTAGGCCAGGTTGTTCATGCGGCCGGATAGGGTCGTGGGACCGGCACCTGGCAGCAGGTAGAAGTCGGGATAGAAGGCGTTCAGGTACACGAAGAGGCCCGGGGCGTCGGCGATCTCGATGCCCTCCCCGGCGCAGACCACCGCACTTTGCAGGAGCGTTCCGTCCTCGTTCACGGTGATCCGGGCGGCGTAGCCTGTGGAGTTCTGGTAGACCTTAAAACCAAAGAGCCGGGCGGGATGGTTCACGGACACGGTGGCGGACTTGCTGTCGGGGATCGTGGTGGAGCCCTGGGGAGCTCTAAAGACGGTCACGTCCGCCACGTACTGCGCCACGGTGTCGTCGTCCCGAAGCTGCACTTCAAAGTCGTCGATGGTCAGGTAATAGCCCGTGTCGCCGATGGGCTTGGTGTCCCCGGGAACGCCGTAGACCGTGTACTCCCTATGGAGCATCTGCCCCAGGGCGAACCCCACGATCAGCAGCAGTATGCCCAGATGGCATACCCAGGGGCCCCAGAGGCCCGCCCGGTTTTTGCCGGAGAACAGGACCTTTCGGCCCTCTATCTCATACGTCTTGGGCTTGGGGAGCCTGAGCCGCTGGAAGACGGGCAGAGGGTCTTCTATCCCCTCCGCCGTAGCGTCCGTCGGACTATGGAGGGCCGACGCCGGGTCCCCTTCCCGTTTCGACCGGGCGATCAGGGGCTTGAGCCGGGTCAGGTTGCAGAGGAGCAGGTTCCCGCACAGGAAAGCGGTCAGCGTCAGGAACCACCAGCTGTGGAACGCGTCGTCGAGACCCAGCCCCGTGATCAGCTTCGCGGTGCTCTCGCCGTAGACCTCAGCATACCATGAGGCGCTCTGGCCCTGGGTCACGAAGCTGGCTACGACGCAAGCCGCTGCCAGCACCACCAGCAGCGTGATGGCGAAGCCCATGGAGGATAGGAATTTGAGCAGTTTTTTCATAAGGAACCTATTGAAAGCTTCGTTCTTTTTCTTGTAAGAAAAAGAACCAAAAAGAACTTTGAGAATGGGGCTATTTATGTACGAAGACTATGATCCCTTCTTAAGTTTCTCTTTTTGCGCCGCTTTTTCTCCTTTGTATAAAGAGAAAAAGCGGCAAAGAAAAACTTCTCCGCCGCTTTTATTCAACGCTTATTTCCCTAACAGCGCCATGCCCTCGCTGATCCGCTGTTCGGCGGTGTCCAGGCACCTGAAAGCCAGCTCGGAGTTGTGGGCGCCTTCGGCGTTCTCCACGTAGCAGAAGTCAAAGAACCACTGGGCCTCCCGGTACAGCTTCTGTACCGCGGCAAGCTCCTCCTCGCCCATCTTCCCCTCCTTCACGGCCGCCGCCAGCTCGTCCTTAAAGGCGGAGAGGGCGTTGCCCACCTCGGTCTCCCGGGCGGTCACCCGCTCCTGGAGCCGCTTGACCAGGTTCACCATGTCCGTATCCTTATGGCAGGTGGCGCAGGACTTCAATAGGCTCTCGTTCTCCAAGGGGCTCACCAGCAGGTGGCTGTGGTAGACGGTGCCGTCCTCGCTCTCCTCAAGGGGCATATGGCAGTCGGCGCAGTTCAAAAGCTTCGCATGCTTGCCGGTGAGGAAGGTCTCCATCTCCGGATGCTGGGCTTTCAAGAGCTTCGCCCCCGTGCTCTCCTGAGTCCAGTCGGAGAAGCCCACGGTGCCGTCGGGCAGGACCATATTGTCATAGTACGCCAGGATCGCCTCCGGGGTCATCTCCTCCACGCTGCTGTAGGGCATCATGGTCTCCTTGTCCGCCGGCGTGAAGTAGTACTCGATATGGCACTGGCCGCAGGACAGGGTGGCCGGGTCGATCTTCTCCGCGTTGGCGCCCAGGGCCTTGGTCACGTAGCTGTGGGTCACCACCAGCTTGCCCTTCTCGCCCGCCTCGTTGCCGTGGCAGGTGTAGCAGCTGACGTTCTCCTCCAT
>JBGVAK010000005.1:0-2221 GCA_045224495.1 Christensenellales bacterium | reverse complement strand
ACCGCGTCGGGGCCCTCCACCCGGAGCCGCCCCATGTGGCTCACGTCGAAGAGGCTGCAGCTGTGCCGGGTGAACAGGTGTTCGGCGACGATGCCCTCCGGGTACTGGATGGGCATCTCCCAGCCGCCGAAGTCCACCATGGTGGCGCCCGCCTTTACGTGGGCGTCGTAGAGTTGGGTCCGTTTGAGCTCGCTCATGAAAATCCTCCTACATAGTATTATTGGTCATATTTCGTGCGCTCCGTGCGCGGGGAAACAAAAAAGGCGCACACCGCTCCAAGGAGTGTTTGCGCCTCCGTTCTTTGCCTGAGAGATTCCCGGGCCAACGTGCCCGGTTGCACCTTCGGCGTGAGGGTCCTCCCCCACTTTCCGGAGCTTCGTCCCGGCCCGATCCTTTTGCCTGAGAGTTTTTGCGTGTCCCCTTCGGCGCTGCCAGACGGCAGTCTCTCCCGGGCCGATCTTCCGAAGCCTATTCGGTTTTTCTGTTTCTAAAAATACCACGTTTTAGGGGGGATTGTCAATATTGCAATAGGAATTATTGAAAGCTTCCTTACCTTTTCTTGAAAGAAGAAGGCGAACCGGTTTTCCTAACGGAAAACCGGCGATAAAAAGAAAAACTCTTTAGATCCACCCTTTCACCGTGTACCAGCAGATCCCCACGCACTCGCGGAGGAAGTTATTGATGGCCAGGTACCAGACGTCCGGCGCGCCAATCCCCCTGGCGGGGATGCCGCCCTTTTGGGCCACGCGGCCGGCCCGGTAGACGTGGAAGCGGGTGGTGACGAAGCCGATGGAGGCGTCGGGGCCCAGGCGCTCGTCGATGACCGTTTTGCTGAAGGCGAAGTTCTCCGCCGTGCTTTCAGCCCTGTCTTCCATCAGGATGCGGGCGGGGTCCAGACCTCGGCGGATCAGGTACCCGGCCATGGCGGAGGCTTCGGTCACGGTCTCCCCGGGACCCTGGCCGCCGGAGACCACCAAGGTGGTCCCGGGGTGCTGGACGGCGTAGTCGTAGGCCGTGTCCAGGCGGTTGCTCAGCACCCAGGTGACCTTCTCCCCGTGGACCGCCGCGCCGAGAACGATCAGGGCGTCGTAGTCCCCGTGCTCGCCCCGGTCCATGGCTCGGAGCATCAACGAGCCCAGGAACATCAAAAACAGGCACCCGGCCCCGTAGCAGATGAGCACCAGCCGCCGCAAAAACAGCCAGAACCCGGCGTCCATATGAGGCCAGAACAGACCCAGCAAGAGCAGTGGCAGCCCCAAAATCGCAGGCAAAATGACCCCCAGATTATAGTTGCTGAGGAAGCAGACGATGATCGTGTCCAGCACCAGGAATCCGCCGACGGCGAGGCATAGGATGCGCAGCAATTTCAATGGAAAGACTCCTTTTTTTCTTTGCGACTTTTTCTCTTTAGACAAAGAGAAAAAGTCACGCAAAAAGAGAAACTTAAGAAGATAACATGGTCTTCACGACGAAGTATCAGTGTTTCTTAAAGTTCTTTTCGGTTCCTTTTCTTTCAAGAAAAGGAATGCCGGCTTAAATGATTCCTTTCAAATACTGGCCCGTATAGCTCCGTTCGCACTGCGCCACCTGCTCCGGCGTGCCGGCGGCCACCACGGTGCCGCCCTCGTCGCCGCCCTCGGGCCCGAGATCGATGATGTAGTCCGCCGTCTTGATCACGTTCAGGTTGTGCTCGATGACGATGACGGAGCTGCCCCCGTCCACCAGCTTGTTGAGGATGGCCAGGAGCCGCTTTACGTCGTCCGTATGCAATCCCGTGGTGGGCTCGTCCAGCACGTAGAGCGTCCGGCCCGTGTCCCGGCGGGAGAGCTCGGTGCTGAGCTTGATCCGCTGGGCTTCGCCCCCCGACAGGGTGGTGGCGCTTTGGCCCAGCTTCACGTACCCAAGGCCCACGTCGTTCATGATCTCCAGCTTCCGGCGGATGCGCTCGTGGTTCGAGAAGAAGGGCAGGGCCTCCTCCACGGTCATCTCCAGCACGTCATAGATGTTTTTGCCCTTATACCGCACTTCCAGCGTCTCCCGGTTGTACCGCTTCCCGCCGCAGACCTCGCAGGGCACGTACACGTCCGAGAGGAAGTTCATCTCGATCTTCAGTATGCCGTCGCCCCGGCACGCTTCGCACCGGCCCCCCTTCACGTTGAAGGAGAAGCGGTTGGGCTTGTAGCCCCGGACCTTGGCGTCGGGGGTGGCGGCGTAGAGGTCG
>JBGVAK010000004.1:0-11551 GCA_045224495.1 Christensenellales bacterium | reverse complement strand
GGCGGAAATATCCATCAGGTTGTCAAGACGGGCGTAGAAATCCTTTTCGTCCTTCGCAAGATACGCGATGCGGGGCATATTGATGGTGACCACGCCGATGGAGCCGGTGGATTCGCCGCTGCCGAAGAAGCCGCCGCTCTTTTTGCGCAGTTCCCGCAGATCCAGCCGCAGCCGGCAGCACATGGACCGCACGTCGCTGGGCTCCATATCGGAATTGATATAGTTGGAGAAATAGGGGGTGCCGTACTTGGCGGTCATCTCGAAGAGGAGCTTGTTGTTCTCCGTCTCGCTCCAGTCGAAGTCCCGGGTGATGGAGTAGGTGGGGATGGGGTACTGGAACCCGCGGCCGTTGGCGTCGCCCTCGATCATGACCTCGATGAACGCCTTGTTCACCATGTCCATTTCCTTCTTGCAATCGCCGTAGGTGAAGTCCATCTCCTTGCCGCCCACGATGGCGGGCAGGTTTTCAAGATCCTTGGGCACGGTCCAGTCCAACGTGATGTTGGAGAAGGGCGCCTGGGTGCCCCAGCGGCTGGGCGTGTTCACACCGTAGATGAAGCTCTGGACGCACTGCTTCACTTCCTTCTGGGAAAGGTTGTCCACCTTCACGAAGGGAGCGAGGTACGTGTCGAAGCTGGAGAAGGCCTGGGCCCCGGCCCACTCGTTCTGCATGATGCCCAGGAAGTTGACCATCTGGTTGCAGAGGGTGGAGAGGTGGCTGGCCGGGGAGGAGGTGATCTTGCCGGGGACGCCGCCCAGGCCCTCCTGGATGAGCTGCTTCAAGCTCCAGCCCGCGCAGTAGCCCGTGAGCATGGAAAGGTCGTGGAGGTGGATGGCGGCGCTGCGGTGGGCCTCCGCCACCTCGGGATCGTAGATCTCGGTGAGCCAGTAGTTGGCGGTGATGGCGCCGGAGTTGGAGAGGATGAGGCCGCCCACGGAGTAGGTGACGGTGGAGTTCTCCTTCACGCGCCAATCGGCGATCTTCAGATAGTTGTCCACCAGGTCCTTGTAGTTGAGGAGGGCGGAGTTCACGTTGCGGACCTTCTCCCGCTGTTTGCGGTAGAGGATGTAGGCCTTGGCCACGTCCGCGTAGCCGGACTCGGACAGGACCTTCTCCACGCTGTCCTGGATGTCCTCCACGGCCACGCAGCCGTCCTTGATCTTGTTCTCGAAGTCGGCGGTCACGTGCAGGGCGAGGAGGTCGATCACGCTGGGATGGTAGGCCTTGTTCAGGGCCACGAAGGCCTTGGTGATGGCGCCGGTGATCTTGCTGATGGTGAACTCGGTGACCTGGCCATCGCGCTTTTTGACTTGATACATAGGTATTTCTCCTGTTGTGAAATAATGAAATCTGGTGGGCACAGGCGCAGGAACCGCGCAGCACCCGAGCATGGCTACTCTACCATATCTTGTGGTGCTGTGTCAATATCTTGTGTTGTTTGTTAACAAATCACACAATATCTTGTATTTATACGGCGCGGTATGCAGAGGTGATCTGTAAAAAAGCCCGATTATACGCCGCGAATGGATGTATAGGGAACGTATACCCTTGCTATAGATGCGTATTTTTCCAAATTTTCCCTTGTGGGGGCGTGAAGACCGGCGAAGGGGACCGAATCCCGATCCGTGAAGGGCTGCAGGAAATAGGCCCTGGCTCCGGCGATCCACCGGCCCATGGCCTCGAAATCCGCGGCCTTGTGGAGCTCGTCCACCACCGTGGTGCGGAACTCGTAGGGGACGGCGCCTTCCATCAGCATGGATACGCTGCGGCGGATGGGGGCTAAATCTATGCTTGGGAGCCCCACGGTCAGGGCGTACTTTTCGGGGCTGTTCTTGATATCCATGGCCACATAGTCCACCAATCCCTCGGCGAGGAGAGCGCTGAGGGCGTCCGGATGGTTGCCGTTGGTGTCCACCTTCACGGCGAAGCCCATCTCCCGAATGGCGCGCAAAAGCTCCGGCAGGTCCTTCCTGAGCAAGGGTTCTCCGCCGGTGATGGCCACGCCGTCCAAAAGGCCCTGGCGGCCCTTCAAAAAGCGAAGGAGCTCGGCGTCGTCCATGACCGCCGGGGCGGAGCCGTCCAGCAGCTCCCCGTTGTGGCAGAAGGGGCAGCGAAAATCGCAGCCGCCCAAAAACACCGTGCAGGCCACCCGTCCGGGAAAGTCCAGCAGCGTCATCTTCTGTAAGCCCTGTATCTTCATGGTAGCTCTCCTTTAGATCGCGTATAGGATGTTGAGGTTGCGTACGTCCCCGTCCTCGATGCCGTCGTTGACGGAGTAGGCGTGCTTCTCGAGGTCGCCGCAGATGGCCTTCGTCAGCCCCTGCTCCTGCAGCTCATCGATGATATCGCTGGCGGTGCTCTCGATCATGTCGTACTTCGACTCCGCCAGTTCGGGATCGTTTCCCGTGGTCAGGAGATACTCCAGCGTCTCCGCCGTCAACGCCAGCTTCGGGAGCTGCCGCAGGGCCCGAAAGCTCCACTTATAGTAGGGAGCATAGGCTCGATTCAGGAGGAAGATCGCCTCCATGCAGCTCTTGACGAACTCGCTCACGGCCAGCTGCGCCGCGGCGGGCTCCCCGTGCTTGAGGCAGCGGAGGTAGTTGTACTGCCCTGCCTGGGCCATGAGAAGCAGATGGCCCGCCAAGCGCTTTTTGCGCACGTCCTCCGGCATATGGGACAGGGCCGCCCGGATGGCCGTGACCTCGCCCAAATCATCCCGGAAAATGGCGCCGCCCGTAGCCTCCAGCAGCGATTGCTGGGGGAGCTTCAGCCACTGATCCAGGGTCAGCACGCCGTCGGGAGCCCCCACCTTTTCCGTGAAGAAGTCCGCCGTCCGCAGGACCCCGTGCCGGGCCCCGCCCACGGGGGCGAGGGCGCTGCGCCGAAACCCCATGAATTCCTTGGGGAGCTTCGCATAGGCCCGCTCCAACAGGAAGGCCGTCCGCCGGTCCACCGTGCCCTCGTCCGGCAGCAGCAGGCAGAACCCGGGCTCGAAGTCGTGGTCCTGGCTCACTTCGTCGTCGTAGCCCAGGCACTCGGAGCCGCTGCCCAGAAGGCCCGCGGCTATAAGCCCTTCCGCTTCCGGGAACTGCTCCCGGAGCATGGGCGCGCCGTATTGCTCGTAGAACGCCCGGGAAAGCTCAAGCCCGTTCATAGATCGTCCTGGCCCTTTCGTTGAGATCGTCGGCTATGAGGAAGTAGCCGTAGTAGTCGAAGGTGGGGGCGCACTTCTCGCACACGAAGGCGTAGTAGCCGTCCCGGGGCAGGGAGGGGTCGTCCAGCAGGGCGGCCGCCGTATCGAGATACTGGCCTATCTTCTGCTCCCCTTTCTCGAGACCGTGTTCCAGCTCCACGGCGTTGGCCAGATTCAGGTATGTGATGGCCTGTTCGAGAGATCCGTGCTCCACCTTGGCCATGACGGTCAGGGCCTTCAAAAAGCTTTCGTAAGCTTCCCCGAAACGCCGGAGGGCCATGTACGCCAGGCCCATGTTGTTGTAGAGACCTCCCAGCCGCCCGTCGGTCTCGGGAAGGTTCCCCTCGTAGATCCCCTTGGCCTTCTCGAACAGCTCCACGGAGCGCTCCGGCAGGCCGAAGGCGTCGTAGACCGTGGCGGCGTTCACGTAGGCGGTACCGGCGGAAAGGGTGTTTTCAAAGCCCAGTTTTTCGATCAGGTTCAAACTCTCGTTGGCGTTCAGGATGGCCTGGTCCCGGTTGCCGACCTTCCGGTAATGGCCCATCATCTCGTTTCGGACGAAGAACTCCCCTCGAAGGTCCCTGTTCTGCTGCGCCTCCGCCAGCCAGTAGGCGAGGTGCCGCTCCGCCCCGGCGTAGTCCCGGCGGCTCATATACTCGTCCAGCTTCTCCCGGATCCGCTGCTGGGGGATGGGGGTGGGGGCGTCCTGATCCATGCACAGGACGCAGCGGGGCTCCTCGTAGTCCTCCCGGGAAATGGGGCCGTAATGGTTCGTCATAGGCGCCTCCTCTATGTCTCCTGGGGCAGCAACAGGCCGCCCAGCAGGATGATCTGTTCCGGCAGCCGGTCCCCCTGGGCCCACTGCAAAGTCTCTCCGAAATACTTCTCCAATGCTCCGCCGCAGTCGCCGCCCAAAGCTTCGATGGAGTACCGCATCCTGTCCGGCGTCCGGCAGGGCTGCCCCATACGCCTTGCGCAGGTCGGGCACCACTCGCACTTGCCGGGGAACAGGGCCAGGCTCCCGGGGGCCGACGCCTCCATAGCCAGCAGTTCCCGGGCCATGTCCTCCTTGATCCTGGGCAGCTCCTGCGCCTCGAAGGCCCGCCGCTCCCCGGGGAACAGCCGGGCCTTGGCGAAGACCAGTTTTCGAGCGTACAGCTGCAAGGCGCCGTATCGCACCCACAGGGACAGAGGGTCGAAGGAAAAGGGAGGGCAGGACCAAAATTGCCCATGATTGGGGCAATCCTGACAGTATCCCGAGAATCGGGGCACGTCCACCAGCGTCTCCCTGAACTCGTGCAGGGGGACGGTCCGCTCCAGCGTGGTCACGGTGTACAGCTTCGTTTCTTCCATACGCCTATGCTACCATGCCGTCCCTGGTTTTTCAAGCGCCATTTGCGCCGGGGCGGGAAGCATCCGGAGAAATGGGACGATCCTGAGAAAAACTCTTTATTTCTCCCGATCCCTGCGGTATACTCATATATGATCCTAAGACGAAATGCAGGGGGTTCATATGAAAAAGGTATTGACCATAGTGCTGGCGGCGCTGCTGCTTTTAGGCGTGTTCGCAGGCATGGCCAGGGCGGACGGGGAGGACCCCGCTCAGGTCTACAACGACGGCCGGGCCAGACCCTCGTCCTGCGGAAAACTGCAGGTGGTGAACGGCAAGCTCTGCGGGGAGGACGGGGAGCCGGCTATGCTCCGGGGCGTCAGCACCCACGACCTCATCGTGACCGAATCCTTCCTCAACGAAAAGCTGTTCGAGGAGCTGTCCCGGGATGCGGGGGTGAACCTGTTCCGGCTGTCCATGTACACCCACGGCGTGGGCATCATGGGCTACTGCACCGGCGGGGACCGGGAGCGCTACGAGAAGGACATCTTCAACGGCGTGGAGCTGGCCCGGCAGCAGGACATGTACGTCATCATCGACTGGCACATCCTGAGCGATGGGGATCCCAATATCCATGCAGACCAGGCCAAGGACTTCTTTGCCCGTATGGCGGAGAAGTACAGCGGCTATAACAACGTGCTCTACGAGATATGCAACGAGCCCAACGGCGTGGAATGGTCCGCGGTGAAAGCCTACGCCAACGAGGTCATCCCCATCATCCGGGAGCGGGACCCCCAGGCCGTCATCATCGTGGGCGATCCCAACTGGTCCAGCGATCTTCAGTCCGTGCTGGCGGATCCCCTGGACTATGAGAACATCCTCTATACCCTCCACTTCTATGCCGCCAGCCACAAGGAGGATTCCCGGCGTGCCGTAGAGGAGGCCAGCCAGAAGGGCCTGCCCATCTTCGTCACGGAGTACGGCGTCACAGCGGCCAACGGCGGCTTCCCCCGGGACCTGGAGAGCGCGGATCTGTGGATCGACATGCTGGAGCGGGAGCATATCTCCTACTGCATGTGGACCTTCTCCAAGGTGGCCGAGCCCTGCTCCGCCGTCCGTTCCACCGTGCCCAAGTACAGCGGCTTTGAGGAGGCAGACTACACGGCCACAGGCCTATGGCTCATGGAGACGCTGAAGAAGTACAACACACGATAGACCCTGTCCACGACAAAACCGGCCGGACGTTCGTCCGACCGGTTTTTGCTTGCGTATACCTTAGAACTCCAGGTTCCTCTCGGTCTCCTTGGAGAAGACGTGGGCTACCTTGCCGGCGAAAGAGAAGTGGACCGTGTCGCCCATGTCGTAGTTGCCCTTCATGTCCACCGTGGGCACGATGATGATCACATCGTGACCGTCGGCGTTCACGTGCAGGTGCACGGAGGAACCCATCATCTCGGACACCTCCACCGTGGCGGCCACGCCGGCGTCGGAAACGTCCGTGTGCTCGGGCCGCACGCCCAGGGTCACGGGCTGGCTCTGCACGTCGTTGTTGAGCAAGCGTTCCTCCTTCTCGGGGGCCAGCTCCTGACGGAAACCGCCCACCTCCACGAAGTACTTGTCGCCCTCGCGAATGAGCTCTGCATCGAAGAAGTTCATGACGGGCATGCCGATGAACCCGGCCACGAACAGGTTGGCGGGATGGTTGAACACCTCCTGAGGCGTGCCGATCTGCTGGATGTAGCCGTCCTTCATGATGACGATCCGATCGCCCAGGGTCATGGCCTCGGTCTGGTCGTGGGTGACGTAGATGAAGGTGGTGTCGATGCGCTTGCGGAGCTTGATGATCTCGGCACGCATCTCGTTACGGAGCTTGGCGTCCAGGTTGGAGAGGGGCTCGTCCATGAGCATCACCTTGGGGGCCCGGACGATGGCGCGGCCGATGGCCACACGCTGCCGCTGGCCGCCGGACAGGGCCTTGGGCTTACGATTGAGATACTGGGTGATGTCCAGGATCTCCGCTGCCTCCCGGACCTTCTTGTCGATCTCGGCCTTGGGCACGTGGCGGAGCTTCAGGGAGAAGGCCATGTTCTCGTACACGGTCATGTGGGGGTACAGGGCGTAGTTCTGGAAGACCATGGCGATATCCCGATCCTTGGGGGGGATGTCGTTGACCAGCTTGCCGTCGATCAAAAGCTCGCCGTCGGTGATCTCCTCGAGACCGGCCACCATGCGGAGGGTCGTGGACTTGCCGCAGCCGGAGGGGCCCACCAGCACGATGAACTCCTTGTCGGCGATGTCCAGGCTGAACTGCTGGACGGCGACCACGCCTTCATCCGTGATCTGGAGGTTTACTTTCTTCTTCTCCGGCTGGTCGTCCTTCTTCTTGGACTTCTTCTGCTCGCCGCTGATGTAGGGGTAGACCTTCTTGATGTTCTTGAGTTGTACGGTTGCCATTCGATGTTGCTCATGACGGTTCAGCCTTCGCGTCCCCGTCTTGCCCATGAAAAGCAAACTCCCATGGGCTTTACGGCAGGTCTCCACACTGCCGCACCGCTGAACAAAGCGGGATTCTCCTTTCTTTTGCTCCTCTCCCGGCATAAAGTGGAGTGCCGAGGGACGGGTTTAAGTGGGATGTATAACAGGAAGGCCCATACCTTCTCTATTATATAGATACTATATCAGCCTTTTGGCCATTTGGCAATTGTCGGCAAAAGTTTTTTTGCCTCTCCTTGGCCAAAACGGGCGGATATCGTCAGATGGTGACGGTCACGCGGACCACCGGCCCCTCAGAGAGGGGCACCAGATCCCCGCGAAGGGACTTGCCGTCCACCATAAGGCCCTTCTGCTCGCCCCGGCGGACGGTGATCTCGTAGCGCACGCCCCGAAAGACGCGGCTGGCAGTGAAGCCGTCCATGGCATCGGGCAGGCAGGGGTGGACCCGCAGCCCGTCGTAGTCAGGCCGGATGCCCAAAATGCCCTGGCTGACCGCCACGAAGGACCAGGCGGCGGTGCCGGTGAGCCAGGAGTTCTTGGCTTCGCCGTAGTTTTGCGCATCCCGGCCGGCGATGGTCTGGCTGTAGCAGTAGGGCTCGGTCCGATGGATATCGCTCTTGTCCTCGATGTAGGCGGGGGCGTTGCGGGTGTAGAGGTCGAAGGCGGCGTTGCCGTCGTCGAGAGTGCAGTAGGCCAGGGTGACCCAGGGGTTGTTGTGGCAGAAAACGGAGCCGTTCTCCTTGTAGCCCGGGGGATAGGAGGAGATCTCGCCGAGATAATCCCGGTAGGTGGTGTAGCAGGGGTGCAGGACCTCCAAACCGAAGTCGTTGCCCAGATACTTCTCGGCGGAAGCCAGAGCTTTTCGACCATACTCCCGGCCGCCGACGCCCGCCAGGACGCAGAAGCCCTGGGGCTCGATGAAGATCTGGCCCTCGTCATTGAGCCGGCTGCCGATGGGCCGCTCGAAGGCGTCGTAGGCCCGGCGGAACCAGGCGCCGTCCCAGCCGGCGGTCTTAGCGGCGGTCTCGATCTCGTCCACGGCGGACAGGACCTTCTTCGCCTCGTCCCCAAGGCCCAGGCGGGAGATCAGCTCCGCGTATTCCTTCCCGTACTTCACGAATATGCCCGCGATGAACACGCTTTCCGCCTTGCCGCTCTCGAAGTTGGAGCAGGTCTGGAAGCTCTCTCCGGGGGTGTGGCTGAAGCAGTTCAGGTTCAGACAGTCGTTCCAGTCGGCCCGGCCGATGAGGGGCAGGCCGTGGGGGCCCCGGTGGGTCACGGTGTAGTTCACGCTGCGCCTGAGGTGCTCCAGGAGGGGCTGCTCGCTGCCCTTTTCATTGTTGAAGGGGGTGGGCTCGTCCAGGATGGTGAAGTCCCCGGTCTCCCGAATGTACGCGCAGGTGCAGGCCACCAGCCACAGAGGATCGTCGTTGAAGCCGGAGCCCACGTCCGCGTTGCCCCGCTTATCGAGGGGCTGGTACTGGTGGTAGGTGCTGCCGTCGGGGAACTGGATGGACGCGATGTCCAATATGCGCTCCCGGGCTCGCTCCGGGATCAGGTGCACGAAGCCCAAAAGGTCCTGGCAGCTGTCGCGGAAGCCCATGCCTCGGCCCGTGCCGCTTTCATAATAGGAAGCGCTGCGGCTCATGTTGAAGGTGACCATGCACTGGTACTGGTTCCAGATGTTCACCATCCGATCCAGCTTCTCTTCGCTGCTCCGGACGGTGAACCGGCCCAAAAGCTCCGCCCAATAGGCTTTGAGCTCGGCAAGGGCCTGATCGAACTGTTCTGTCGTTTCGTAGGCGGACAGCAGGGCGTGGGCCCGGGCCTTGTTGATGATCCCGGGGGCGGAGAACTTCTCTTCCTCCGGGTTCTCCACGTAGCCCAGGCGGAACAGGAAGCTCTTGCTTTCGCCGGGGGCCAGCGCCACGTCCAGCCGCAGGGCGGCTATGGGGGCCCAGCCGGAGGCTTTGCTGTTATAGGAGGTGCGGTTTTCCACCGTCTGAGGCTCGCTCCAGCCGCGGAACCGGCCCAGGAAGGTGTCCCGGTCCGTATCGTAGCCGGCTATGGGGGCGTTGACGGCGTAGAAGGCATAGTGGTTTCGACGCTCCCGGTACTCGGTCTTGTGGTAGACGGTGCTCCCCTCGATCTCCACTTCGCCGATGTTCCAGTTGCGCTGGAAGTTGGTGGAATCGTCCACGGCATTCCAGAGGCAGAACTCCACGGCGCCGTAGACGGCGAGGCGCTTTTCTTCCTTAGATATATTCGTCAGGGTCAGCTTCTGCAGCTCACAGGCCGCGCCCATGGGCACCATGACCGTCAGCTCCGCCTGCACGCCCTGCTTCTCCCCCTCGAAGATAGAGTACCCAAGGCCGTGGCGGCAGCGATAGCTGTCCAGGACCGTTTTGGCGGGCAGGAAGGCGGGGCTCCAGGTGGTATCCCCGTCGCAGATATAGAACAGCCGCCCGCCCTCGTCGTGGGGCACGTTGTTGTAGCGGAAGCGGGTGATGCGCCGAAGCTTGGCGTCCCGGTAGAAGGCGTAGCCTCCGCAGGTGTTGGAGATCAGGGAGAAAAAGCCCTCGTTGCCCAGATAGTTGATCCAGGGCAGGGGCGTGTCCGGACGGGAAATGACGTATTCCCGCGCCTTGTCGTCGAAATAGCCGTATCGCATGGCGTACCTCTTTTCTTATGATGAAACATACGTTCCGAAATCGATTAAGCATCACATATACTATAAACGGTTCTCTCCCGCTTGTAAAGGGGGTGAACCGAAAAAATCGCCGAAAAATTTTCCGAAAAAAAGTGTGCCCAGGGGGTTGACGGGAGCAAGACGGTCAGATATAATGCAAGTATCGAAATCGATTAAGATCGCTTTCGGCCGTTTCGAGACAAAAAACCGGCAAAAACCACTTAATCGATTCAAAAGCTCCGGGGGAGCGGGAAGGACGGCGCGGCATGGTCACGATCACGGACATCTCTCAGCGATGCAAGGTGTCCCGTGCCACCGTCAGCAAGGCCCTCAACGGTCACAGCGATATCAACGCCGAAACGGCCGCCCACATCAAGAAGGTGGCCAGGGAGATGGGATATCTGCCCAACGCCACGGCCCGGGCCCTGAAGCTGGGCCGGTCCCACAACATCGGGGTCCTGTTCGTGGACAAGACCTCCAGCGGCCTCTCCCACGAGTACTTTTCCCAGATCCTAGAGAGCGCCAAGCAGGAGGCGGAGCGCAGCGGCTACGATATCACCTTCATTTCCCGGGATATCGGCACCCTGTCCATGGACTACTACGAGCACGCCAAATACCGCAACTGCGACGGCGTGATCATCGCTTCGGTGGATTTCTCGGATCCCGCCGTGGTCAAGCTGGTGAACAGCGATATCCCCACGGTCACCCTGGACTACGTGTTCGACAGCCACAGCGCCGTATTGTCGGACAACGTGGGCGGCATGGCGGCGCTGGTCCGGTACGTGTACGCCATGGGCCATCGAAGGATCGCCTTCATTCACGGGGAGCCCACCTCCGTCACCCAGAAGCGGCTGGGGAGCTTTCACAAGACCTGTGCGGAGCTGGGGCTGACGATCCCGGAGGCGTACATCGAGGCGGCCACCTTCCACGATCCCAAGGAGAGCGGCCTGGCCACCAGGCGGCTGCTGGCACTGAAGGAGCGCCCCACCTGCATCCTCTATCCCGATGACTTTTCCTTCATCGGAGGGATGAACGAGCTGGAGAAGCAGGGGGTATCCATCCCGGGGGACATGAGCGTGGCCGGATACGACGGCATCCTCCTCTCCCAGGTTTTGCGTCCCAGGCTCACCACCTACAAACAGGACGCGGAGGCCATGGGCCGGGAAGCCGCCCGCGAACTGGTGGAGATCATCGAACGGCCCAAGGAATGGGTCCCCCGGCAGATCATGATCCCGGGCAAGCTCCTCGCCGGGGACACGGTCCGGGCCATCGAATAAGGTTTTAAGACGCCCAAGCGTCTAAAATAAAGAGAGTCGAAAGGCTCAAAAATAAAAAAAGGAGAAAACCGTAATGAAAAAGCTCATCTCTGTCGTCCTGTGCCTGCTCATGATCGCCGGTATCGTGACCATCGGCAAGCCCGCCGCCGCAGAAGACTCCCAGGGCAAGGTGTTCAACATCTATGCCTGGAACGAAGAGTTCAAGGGATTCTTTGAGAAGTACTTCCAGGACAAAGTGCCTGAGGGCGTGACCGTCAACTGGATCATCAACCCCAGCGATGGCGGCGTCTACCAGCAGAAGCTGGACGAGGCCCTGTTCAACCAGGCCACAGCCGCTGACGACGACAAGGTCGACATGTTCCTGGCTGAGGCCGACTACATCGGCAAGTACGTGGATTCCGAGTACACCATGGGCATCGACGCCATCGGTTACCAGAACGCTGACACCATGTACGAGTACACCATCAAGGCCGCCACCGACGCCAACGGCGTCTGCAAGGGCGTTTCCTTCCAGTGCTGCCCCTCCGCGCTGATCTATCGCCGCAGCATCGCCAAGGACGTGCTGGGC
>JBGVAK010000003.1:0-16991 GCA_045224495.1 Christensenellales bacterium | reverse complement strand
CCGAACTTGACCCCTGCGAGGGGCGCGTTGTTGTCTCCGTATTTCTTGATCTGGAGCTTGCCCGCAGCGGGGGTATTGACGCCAAAGGAGGCGCTGGCCACGACCTGGGCAGTGCTCGCGCACAGAAAGATCTTCTGGAGGCTGTCGTTGGAGGGGATGTACGCCGTCATATTCTCCAGAGCACGGGTGTCACGACCGGTGGCCGTGATGGAGAAGGTCTGGCCCGCGGCGGTCAGCGGCGCGGTAATCGTCAGGGTTTCGCTCTGTCGTCCCGTGAAGCCGGTGAGGGTCACGCCAGAGGGCAGGCCGGAGGTATCCAGGGTGTACCCAGAGTTGATGTTGGTCAGCTGTACAGTGGTGGTACCGCTGTACCCGGTGCCGGAACGGTCCAGGGTCAAAGCGGAGGGCGTGTACTCGATGGCGTGGTTCAGGGTCTGCTTGTCTCTGGCCATCTGCAACAGCTCGTCAGCCCATTCCAGTACATGCTCATACCCCAGCTTCGCCCGGATCTGATTGGGATGGGCGCGACGGTTAGTGAAGGAGTAACTGCCTGGCTCACCGTTTTCACTGAGCCAGAAGCGGATGGCGTTGGCGGTCGCTTGTCGGGCCTCGTCCTCACTAAAACCATCCGGCGTGTTACAGGGATAGCCGTACATGAGGATGGTCTGGAGCCCCGCCAGGGTGTTCGCTCCGAACACGGAGGAAGGAGGCGTGGCGGTGTAGGAGGAACTGTGGGGGTTGCCCGCGTTATGCTCGATACAGTAACACACCTGACCGGTGGATTCTATCCAATGCTTCGGCGTGTTCAGGTCCTTCCACTTGCCGCCGGAGTAATACTCCAGGTAGTCGAAGGCGTTGTTGCGTTCGCTCTGAATGGTCACGTTCTCCGGGAAAGCGCCGTCAGCAGAAGCATGGCGCACGGGGACGAACGAAAACAGGCAGAGCAGGCACAGGCTGAGTGCCAGGATACGGGTGATAGTTCGGTTCATTTCTCTATGTCCTTTCTCTTATAAAAATGCTCCCGGTCGGAAGCCGGAAGCTGCTGTTCGTCCAGGCAAACACAGAATCTGCATTTGCCGGTCTTGGGGTTGTAGCCCTCACAGACAAGGCAGGAAGAATCCTTTATCTCTCTCGGAGCCTTGTCGAAGCTAGGGACCTGCTGCATGAGGTGTTCATAGTACATATGCTTTCCTGTGGTAAAAAACATGGTCCTTTCCGTTCCTGTCAAAGGTACGGATCTCCTTCCGCATCGGAGGAAAGGAGGATACTCAACTGCTCCGCCGTCATGCGGAGGAACGCCTCCCAGACCTCCGGTATTGAAATAAAGGCTTGGATAGGCTTGGGAATGGCGATATGCCATTTCTCATATAGATGGCGGATGATCGCCCAACAGCAGCCGGTTTCTCCGTCCGCTTCACAGGCAATGAAGAATCGCCTGAGATCGGGGGAGAAAGAGCAATCCATGCTCCCGGCCAGCTTCTGAGCCTCCGCCGCAAGGGTTTGTTCCTTGATGCTCGGCCCCAGCAGGAATCCGTTGATGCTCAGGTAGTTGATGGCCGCCATGGGCGTCATGCAGCTATACTCGGCGCAGCCTGCCAGATCTGGCAGATCTGCGCTTTTTCGCTTCTTGTGTTTTCTCTTCATGTGCATTACCTCTCCTGTTCCCTGGCCTGCTCACGCTCCCGCTTTTTCTGCCATCTCTCTTGATAGTCCCTTAGCAAGTCCATGATGATCTCCTGCATTTGTTTCCCGGTCGTTCCCTCGGGGAAGTACTCTTCCACGGTGTTGAATCGAAACGTGATGGTTTCATACATGGGCTTCTGTACGGTCAAGACCTCAACGATCTTTTTGTCGTCTATCGTCCCGTCGCTGGCCATCTTCTTCAGTTTTTGCGCTTGAGATAAGGATGGGGCAGTTTCCTCGCGTTCCATGGTCTCTTGAACGATAGCTTGATCGGCAGGGTTCAGATATGACAGCGCGACAGCTGGATTGAAAGCAAGCTTCTTATCTTCAACAGATTTTTGCAAAGATGGAATCAATCTGTTCAAACGGATATAACGCCTAATCTGACGACCACTTTCGCCCACCTCGTCACCAACTAAATCTGCTGATTCAAAATTCCGGACAACTTGTCCGGAATTTTTGAGTGGGCGGCCCACCTTCTGTCGCACAGCACTCATCCTCAACTCATATGCTCTTGCTTTTTCAATGTCGGACAGTTCCTCTCTCTGCCGAAGATTGCTATCCACCATGAGGATGACAGCTGTATCATCGTCCACATCCCTTATGAAGCTGGGAATCTGATAGATACCGGCACGGCGACAGGCTTCCACGCGGTTATGGCCGGAGATGATCTCGTAGGTTTCGCCGTCCGCTTTCGGGCGGACGATGATCGGGGAGATAACGCCGTTTTCCTTGATACTCTCAACCATCTCCTCCATTTCCGCCTCTTTATATGGATTGAATGGCTGATTGGGAAACGGAACCAGGCTGTCGATCTCCAGCTCCAAGGGCCTGCCGTCCGGCTCTGGCTCCTCGACGCCGTACATCTGCTCGTAGGTCAAAGGAGCAAACCGGTCTTTCCTGGGTTCACTGCTGTTCATTGGCAAGCACCTCGTTTGCCAATGCGTCGTAGGCTCTTGCAAGATGGTTCCAGGACATATACTTGATAAGGCTCATGCCATGCGCCTGAGCCTCAGAAGCTTTCACCGAGGACGGCAGCTCGGTTTTGTACACCTTGTCGCCATACCGCAGCCGGAGGTTTTCGGCGTTGGTGCGCTTTGCGATGGACACATTGTTCCGCTTAACGATCACAATACCTTCCAGATATAGTTCCGGGTTCATCTTCCGCTGCACATCGTTCATGGTCGAGGTGATCTGTTCCACGCCTTCCACGCCGAAGAACTCCGGGTCCACCGGAATCATAACACTGTGGGAAGCGACCAGGGCGTTCTGCGTCAGAACACCCAGGCTGGGAGAGCAGTCGATCAGGATATGATCGAAGCTCCATTGCAGCCTCTCCACATATGCACGAAGAAGATACGGGGCCTCCGGCTCACTCTTCAAGGAACTCCCAAAGGCTGACAACTGCTTGTTTGCAGGCATGATATACAACGGATCGAATTTAGCGGGAACGATCCCCTTCATGGGATCGACATCAGTGCCGTTCAAAATATCCACCAGTGCATGGCGGATCGTATACTGGCTGCGCTTGACCTTGCAGCCCAGGCCACGGCTCATATTGCCCTGACCATCCATGTCGATCAGCAGAACTCGCTCACCCTTTCGGGCAAAACACGCACCGAGGTTGATCGTTGTGGTCGTCTTTCCGACGCCACCCTTCTGATTTACGATTGCAATTACTTTAGCCATTTTCTTTGCCTTTCCAGTAAAAATGATTGGTTGTTTCCATCTCAGGCCACCGTCCTCGTGCATGTCCTCCCGGACCCCCGCCTCCCGGCCGGGCCGCCCAATGCTGTGACGCGTTCAAGGCGGAAGTATCATTCTGCTGTTACCTGATCGGGCTATTCAGTTTTCAAGGTCCGGTGAAGGACCCTCTGAAACAGCCCTTCACTTACTAGCTCACGAAAAGGCAAAATTCGTACCCCCTTTTTGGCATTCAAAAAAATATATTATTTTGGCGATAGTAGAACGAATTTGTCCTGTTACAATGCTTTCTTGAAACACGGTTTTCGTACCGAATTGTTCTTTGTGTTACTGTTTGGGAAGCAAGTGTAGTAAAAATGTAGTAAATGTGGGTAAGGGCGGCGCTATTGGAATGGGTTTATCCTTTCCAATGTCGCCGCAAACAGCACAAAAAAGCCCATCGAGAATCGCTTCTCAATGGGCTTCTGGCGCGCCATACTGGATTCGAACCAGTGGCCTCACGCTTAGGAGGCGTGCGCTCTATCCTGCTGAGCTAATGGCGCAAAAGGTATTCGATTTTCGGGGGGCGACCGGCGGCATTGTAACGGAGTCTATTCATTCCAATGCTGCCGGTGCCAGTCTCATTCTGGAAAAATACGCCTTCCGCTTAGGAGGCGGACGCTCTATCCTGCTGAGCTACGGAGAGGGATGCGGTCTGAGCGACCGCGAGAGTGATTATACCAGATTTATAGGGATTGTCAATCGGTCAAAGGAGCTTGCGGGTCTGAGCGTAGACGTTGCCGCTGCCCACCGTGATGACCAGATCCCCGGGGTGGGCGTTCTCGTCCAGCCAGGGGCGGATCTCCTCGAAGGTGGGAAGGTACAAGGCGTTGCCCGTAGCGGCGTTGATGCCCGCCACCATATCCCGGGCATGGACGATGCCGGTATCCACCTCCCGGCCGGGATAGATGTCGGGGACCAGGACCTTGTCGGCATTTTTGAAGCAGGTCACGTCCTCGCAGAACAGGGTCCGGGCCCGGGTGTAACTGTTGCACTGGAAGACGCAATAGAGAGCCTTATGAGGCACCCGGGAAGCGGCCTCCAATGTGGCGGCGATCTCGTTGGGGTGGTGACCGTAGTCGTGGAAGACGCGGACGCCGTTCCTTTCGCCCATGAACTCGAACCGGCGCTTGGTGTTCCGGAACCGATCGAGGGCCCTGGCCATGCTGTCGAAGCCGGCGCCGAAGACGCTGGCCACAGCGCAGGCTGCCAGGGCGTTGATGATGTTGTGGGTGCCGGGCACGTGGAGCGTGATCCGGCCCAGGACGTTCCCCTCATGGACCAGGTCGAAGGAGGCGCAGCCCAAATCGTCGAACTCCACGTTTCGGGCATGCCAGTCGCCCTCCGTAAGACCGTAGGTCAGGGGCTTGCGGTCCAAAAGGGGCAGGAGCCGCTGGACCTTCTCGTCGTCCCGGCAGACGATGATCTTGCCCTCGGGGGGCACCAGGGCGCAGAATTGAGCGAAGGTATCGATGATCTCCTGCTGGTCCTTATAGCAGTCCAGGTGGTCGTTGTCGATGTTGTTCACCAAGGCTACCGTGGGCACCAGGGTGAGGAAGCTCCGCACGTACTCGCAGGCCTCGGTGATGAACAGATCCCCGTCCCCCACCTTGACGCCGCCGTTCAGCAGGTCCACGAAGCCGCCCACGTGGACCGTGGCGTCCAGCTTCGCCTCCTCGTTTATGTAGGCCAGCATGGAGGTGATGGTGGTCTTGCCGTGGCAGCCGGAGATGGCGGCCACATGGGGATACCGGGCGGAGATCTGCCCCAGGGCTACGCTCCGCTCCATCTCAGGGATGCCGTGGGCCCGGGCGTAGGCCCGCTCCGGGTTATCGGGTTTGATGGCGGCGGAGTAGATGACCAGCTCCGCCCCTTCCACCTGCTCCCCTTTCTGGGGGATGGACACGGGGATGCCCAGCTCCGCCAAGCGGTCCGTGAACTGGGACCGCTCCCGGTCCGAGCCTGTGACCTCATGGCCCTGCTTCTTCAAAATCTGTGCGATACCGCTCATGCTGCACCCGCCCACGCCGATGAGGTGGATGCGCTTCACATCGTCCAAACCAACTGCCACTTGTTTTTGCCTCCAACCAGTTTCCTTATAGTATACGCTTTTGCGACAGAATTAGCAACTATTCGTCCGCCTTGGCCTGCTCCCGGGCCTTGAGCTCGTCCAGGTCGTCCAGCCGGGTGACCTTCGGCGGCTCGCTGCCGTCCAGCATGCGGATGAAGCAGCGGCGGCGCTTGTGCTGCTCCGTGTCGAAGAGCCGCCACATGGACAGCACGTTCTTGTTCATTTCCAGCTGGGGCCCGGTCTCCGCGTACTTGACGCCGTTCTGGATGGCCTTTTTCAGCAGGTCCTCCACGATGACCAGGTTGACGCCGGCGCCTTTGAGATCCGGCCGCACGGCGATGAGGAACAGATCCAGCCGGTCGTTCTTGCCTTTGAGGGCCCGCAGGGTGGGGATCCAGCCAAAGGGGAACAGCCGCCCCCGGGTCTTTTGATTGGCCCGTGACAAGGACGGAGCCCCCACGCCGAAGCCCACCAGCTCATCCCTGTCGTTGTAGACGAAGCAGGAGGTCTTGTTGTTCACCAGGGGCAGAAACTCGTGGGTGTATTTCTCGATCTGCTTGGGAGTCAGGGGCACCATGCCGAAGAGGACCTGGTACGCCTCGTTATAGAGCAGGAACACGTCGTGGATATACTTGGGCAGGTTCTTCCGGTCAGACAGATCCTTGATCTCCAGGGCCATGTGCTTCTTGGTGTTCTCTACCAAGCGGCTGAGGCGGGGCGGCACTTCGTCGGGGATATGGATGAGATACTCCACCCAGTCCACCTCCTTCACGAAGCCCAGCCGGGCCATGTGCTCGAGATAGTAGGGGTGGTTGTAGTACACGTAGAACTGGCTGAGCTGATCGAAGCCCTCCACCAGCATGCCCTCCCGGTCCATGTCGGAGAAGCCCTGGGGCCCGTGGATAGCCACGCAGCCCAACTCCCTGGCGTAGTCGGCCAAGGCGGCGTACAGGGCGTCCGTGACCTCGGCGTCGTCGATGAAGTCGAAGAAAGCGAACCGAAGATAGTTCACGTTGTTCTTCTCGTTGGCCCGCTTGTTGAGGATGCCGGCCACCCGGCCCACGATCTTCCCGTCCCGATACGCCAGGAAACACCTGGCTTCGCAGTACTCGAAGGCCGGGTTCTTGTCGGGCATGAGATCGTTGATCTGGTCCCCCACCATGTCGGGCACGTAGTAGGGGTCGTTCTGATAGAGTTTGGTGGGGAAGACGACGAAATCCCGTATCTCTCGCCTGGTTTTTGCGATTTTGACGGTGACCATGCTTCGCCTCAGTTGTCCCACTTCAGCGTCTTGCCGCCGATCAGGTGCAGATGGAGGTGATGGACGCTCTGGCCTGCGTCGTCCCCCACGTTGGTGATGAGCCGGTAGCCGGTCTTAGCGACGCCCTCGCTCTCGGCGATCTGCCGGGCGCAGGCGAACATATGGCACAGCAACGCGTCGTCCTCCCCCGTCAGAGCCTGGGCGCTCTCGATGTGCTTCTTGGGGATGAGGAGCACGTGGACCGGGGCCTGGGGCGCGATGTCCCGGAAGGCGTAGACCAGCTCGTCCTCATATACCTTGGTGGAGGGGATGTTCCCCGCCGCGATCTCACAGAATAAACAACTCATAACAATTCCATTCCTTTTCAGTAGTTTTGCCGGTTTTGCCTGCAAAATTGCCGCGCCGGTCCGCGGCAAAGGCACAAACTACAATCGGGTGAAAATCGCATTTTCACACGATCTCCTCTCCGATTGCAATACTATTTTCCCGCCCGATGATGCGCACGGTGACCGGCTCTCCCGCCGGTCCCGGGCAGCGCACCCGGACGTAGTTTCCGGTGTAGCCCGTGCCGTCCTCCTCCATGAGGACCTGCTGCACGGTGCCGATCTGACGGTCGATGAAGGCCTTTTCCAGCTCGTCGCCGACGGCGATCAGCGCCCTCGCTCGCTTTGCCTTCTCCTGCCGGGTGAGCTGGCCGGCCATGGCTGCCGCCTTGGTGCCGGGGCGCCGGGAATAGGGAAAGGCGTGGATGCGGGCGAAGCCCACCTGCCGCAAAAAGGCGACGGTCTCATCGTGCTCCTGCTCCGTTTCGCCGGGGAAGCCCGCGATCACGTCCGTGGTGATGGCGGCGTCCGGCATATACGCCCGAAGCCGATCGGCGTTCTGCAAGTATTCTTCGGCGGTGTACCGGCGGTTCATACGCGCCAGCACCGTATCCGATCCGCTCTGCAGCGACAGATGGAACTGGTGGCACAGGCTCCGGCTGTCCGCGCAGGTTTGGGCGAAGGCTTCGTCCGCGAACCGGGGGTCCAGGGAACCGAGGCGCAGCCGCTCCACCCCGCACTCGTCCGCCAAGCGGATAAGGTCGTTCAGCGTGGGCCTGCCCGAAAGGTCCTTGCCGTACTCGGTGAGCTCGATGCCGGTCAACACGATCTCCCGGTAGCCCTTCTCCGTCAGGGCCGTCAGCTCCCGCCGACAGCTCTCCAAAGACCGGGACCTGAGCGCGCCCCGAGCGAAGGGGATGGCGCAGTAGGTGCAGAAGCTGACGCAGCCGTCCTGGACCTTCAGCGTGGCCCGGGTGCGGCTGTCTGCCACGGCGGACAGGTCCTCGAACTCACGCCGGGAAAAGGGCGGCACGGCCTGGGGGTCCGGCTTTTCCCCCAGCAGGGCCCGCTCCACCAGGGACACGATATCCTTGCGGCCGCCGGTGCCCAGCACCAGGTCCACGCCGGGCAGGGCGGAGACCTTCTCCTTGGCTACCTCGCTGTAACAGCCTACGGCCACGACGAGGGCGTCGGGGCGCTGGGCGTGGGCTCGGGAGAGCATCTGCCGGGACTTCTGGTCCGCCACCGCCGTCACCGTGCAGGTGTTGACGATATAGGCGTCCGCCGGTTCCGAGAAGCCCACCACCTGATGGCCCGCTGCCTCAAACAGCTCCGCCATGGCCGCGGTCTCGTAGTGGTTCACCTTGCAGCCCAGGGTGTAGAACGCTACCTTCATGGGCTATTCACCAAGCTCGAATAAGATTTCGGCGCACATGGCCATGCCCGCGGTCTCGGTGCGAAGGATCCGGGGCCCTAAGGACACCACCTGGGCACCCTTTGCCACCAGGCTTTGGACCTCCTCCGGCTCGAACCCGCCCTCGGGCCCCACGAACAGGGCGATGCGGCGGCCGGGGCGCTGGGTCATGACGTTCTTCAGGCTCCGCTCCTTCTCCCCCTCGTAGGCCACGTAGACCGTGTCGAAGATGGAGAGGTCCGCTTTCTTGAGCTCCACCAGGGGCAGCACCTCCGGGATCCAGCCCCGATGGCTCTGCATGGCGGCCTCCCGGGCGACTTTCCGATATCGCTGGAGCTTCTTATCGAAGTCCCGTCCGGGCTGGACCACGCAGCGGGCGCTGAGGGTGGGCACCAGGGCGTTCACGCCCAGCTCCGTGCACTTCTGGAGGATCACCTCCATCTTCCCCGCCTTGGGCAGGCACTGGAACAGGGTGAGCTTGTGATGGGGCTCCGAGACGCAGGGCCGCCAGGGCCCCGTCTTCACCTGGGCCCGACCCGGCTCCACGTGCTCGATCTCCCCCTCGCACTCGGACCCGCGGCCGTCGGAGAGCATGACGTGATCCCCCTTCTTCAGGCGCAGTACCGATACGAGGTGCTTGAGATCCTCTCCCATGATGGTGGCCGTGTCCGGCCCTATGTCGCTGACGAAAAACCGGTTCATACGGGGTTCCTGCACAGCATGGCGTACCAGCAGTCGGAGGAGATGACCTCGGCGACCTCGAAGCCCGCCAGCTTCAACTTCTCTTCCGTTTCCGCCGCCCGATCGTCGATGATGCCGGAGACGATGAACCATCCCCCGGGGGCTACCACGGTCTTCGCATAGGGGGCGAGGCCGATGATCACGTCCGCCACGATGTTGGCTGCCACCACGGGATAGGGACCGCCGATCTTCGCGCGGAGACCTTCGTCGTCCAGGAGGTTGCCGATATAGATCTCGTACCCGTCTTGAGAGAGGCCGTTCATTTCAGCGTTGTCCCGGGCTACGGTCTCGGCGATGGGGTCGATGTCCACGGCCACAGCCCGCCGGGCGCCCAGGAGGCGAGCGGCGATGGAGAGGATGCCGCTGCCGCAGCCCATGTCCAGCATGTCCATGCCGGGCTCCATGACCCGCTCCAAAAACTCCAGGCACATGCGGGTGGTATGGTGGGCGCCGGTGCCGAAGGCCATGCCGGGGTCCAGCTTCAGGACCACCCGGTCCGTCTCAGGCTTCTCTTCCCAGCAGGGGAGCACCAGCAGCCGTTGGCCGATCAGCAGGGGCTTATAGTACTGCTTCCAGTTGTTGGCCCAGTCCTCCTCGTCCACGGTGCGGACGGTGACGGCCAACGAGCCCAGATCCACGCCCAGGCCCAAGGTGCGAAGCCGAGCCACGGCGGCCTTGGCCGCCACCACCTTCTCGTAGTTCTCCGGGCAGTCCGCCACGTATCCCTTCACGCAGGGCCGGTCCGTGCCGATCTTGTCCATATCGGCGAAGTCCCAGTAGAGCACGCTCTCCCGCAGGAAGGCCGCCGCGGCGGTCCGGCTCTCCTCGATGCTCTGACCCGTGATGCCGGCCCCGTCCAGGGCGGCGCACACGTAGTCCAAGCCCTCGTCGGTGGTATAGACGCTGATCTCCAGCCATTTCATAGGCTCATTCTCCCGCAAATCGTTATTTGTAACAAATGATTATACCCCAAAACGCCGCTCGTCACAAGCCCTTATTCTATGGCCAGCGTCAGATTTTCGCCCGTGATCCCCACGAACGCCCCGTTTTGGGCCTGGGGAGAATCGGGGTGACACAGGAGCCACTTGTTCCGCATCCACAGGAGGCCATCCTCCCCGGGGGCGGCGGGATCCACGCGGTCGAGGGGCGTATTGGTGCCCGCCGTCAGGACCACCAGGCAGTTGAAGCCCTCGGGCCGAACCCGGCAGGGGGCGAAGTGGAGCACCAGGGGATAGATTTCAACCATGACCTCCGGGGGCAGATAGAAGCCCACCGCCTTGGCGGCGTCCAGCGTCCGGTCGCGGATGTCCGAGGGCAAGGCCAGCAGCAGCACCAGGCCCGTGGTGGAGTAGTTCACCTCGCTGCACTTGTGGTACTCCTCCGCGTTCAGAGTGAAACCATGGCCGTTGCAGCAGCCGGCCTGGACGGCCATGCCGCCGTAGACCGTATCGGCCAAATGCCGAACGTCCGGCGTAGCCTCCAGCAAGGGAAGCGAGGCAGTATATTGGTTCCCCTTCTCCGGGATGGCTGTCTGCGCCAGGGCCGCCTTCAGGGAGGCGGGGTCCCGGACCGGCAGCACCCGCCCGTAAGGAGCGAAAGCCGGATCGAGGACCGACCAGAGGGGCAGATTCGGATTCTTTTTCCGCAGAATATCCAGCATATCCATGATCCAATCCTCCGTTTTTCTTGTGTTCAGCTTCCCTCGCAGCGCTTCAGGTCATGGACGCTCTTGAGCGCTCAGCTGCCGTAGATGCCATCCTCGATGGCGCTGACCCGGGCGGCGAACTTGTGCATGTTCTCGACCCGCCAGTCCTCCAGATCCTGGCACCAGGCGGTGGACAGGAAGGTCTTCACCATCTCCACGGCCATCTCGGGACCCACGATCCAGCCGCCCATGCAGAGGACGTTAGCATTGTTGATGGCCCGGGCCATCTTGGCGGAGTAGACGCCCTCGCAGGCCACCGCGTAGACGCCCTTATACTTATTGGCCACTACGGACATGCCCGCGCCGGTGCCGCAGATCAGGATGGCTTTCTCGTAGGTGCCGTTCTGGACCAGGGGGGCCACCTCCGACGCCACCTGATAGTAGGGATGGACGGCGGAAAGGTCCGTGGTGCCCAGGTCGTCAAAATCCACGCCCGTCTCCCGTAAATAGGCTTTCACGGCCTCCTTGGCCCCGAAGCCGGACTTGTCGCTGCCGATAGCGATCTTCATGGTGTGTTTCCTCCTGAAATAGTAAAGTTTTGCTCGTTTCTTACCAGTCGCTGCTCCAGTCGGTGTCGCTGGAATCCCAGCTGTCGTAGCTGCTGCCTGAATCCCAGCTGCTGCCGGAGTCCCAGCTGCTGCCGGAGTCCCAACTGCTGCCAGAGCTCCCGCTGCCGGAATAGGAATCGGAAGGGTGCAGTTCATCCCATATATCCGAATGGAGGAAGCTCTCCGTCCCCCAATCGCTGTCCCAGTCCTCCCCCTGATAGGATGTATCATAGGAGCCATCCGGGGCATCCGCCTGAGACCAGTCCTCTCCGTCGAAGCTGTACCAGTTGTCGTCCGGGTCGTAGTGCTTCCCGTAGTAATAGAACAGGTCGTCGCCGAAGCGGTAATAGCCGTCCCGGCTGTGTCGATCGTCTTGGGTCACGATGACGAAGGAATCCGCCGCGCTGGGCACGCCCCAGGCAGGGTCGTTATCCGGACCCAGATAAGCCTCGTTGCGGTCGCCCCCGGGCGCTTCTGCGTTCTGCCAGCCCTTCTCCCCGTAGACGTACCAGTTTTGGTCCCGGTCGTAGGATCTGCCGAAGTAATAGTAGAGGGTTTCCCCGAAGCGATAGTAGCCGTCCCGACTGTGTTGATCCTTCAGCGTAGCGATATGGAAATCTTCGTCCACATCGGGCACGTCCCAGCCGGGATCGTGGTTCCAGCCCAAATAGACCTCCTCCCGGCTGAATCCCGGAGGACACTGGGGCAGCTCATACAGCGCCAGCCATGCCTTTACCTCCTCGTCGTACCGGAACCAGGAGGTGCCGTAATGGTAATACCAGCCGTCCGTCAGGCGATAGTAGCCCATGCTGGGGTAGCCGGCCCGGAGCTGGTCGAAGGACTTGAACCCGAAGTCCTCGGCGTACTCCTTGCCCAGGAACGCTTCCTCCTTGCCCCAGCTGGGCAGGTACGACACGGGGACCCACCAATCCTCCGCCTGATCGGCATAGTAATAGCTGTCCCCGTCTTTATAGTAGACCGCCTGGTCCTCGTACCGATAGTATCCGTCGTCCTTGTGAAGGTTAAGCTGCTCGATGCCGTACGCCGGTATGCCCACAAGGAACGTCCAATGCAGGAGAGTCAGCGAGAAGGAAGCCACCGCGCCGACGAGGATGAGAAAGAAGGAGACGCAGCCCCATTTCTTCCCCCGTCCGGAGACGAGCTTGGCCATAAGCACCATGGGCCAGAACAAGAAAGTGATGAACCCCTTCAACAGCTTCTGCCAAAGGGAAGTTTTGCCCGGGACGGACCGGCCTGCCGCAGATCGGTTAGGCGCAGACGCCGGCCGGCCGTCGGGATAGATGCCCCGGTTGTGGCACTCCACGAGGAGCTTTTGAAAGATCTCGTTGACGGCATAGGCCTCATCCGGCCCGTCGTAACGGACGGCCCGGTTGCCATTGTCCTTGTTCTTGTAGACCACGAACCGATCCCCGTTTTGGTAGATACCGAAGGCTCGGGGCTCCTGACGGTCCTCGCCTATGAAGAAGCGCATCCGAAGCAGGGGCATGCCCCGCTCGGCGCAGTACTCCTTCAGCTCCTCAATGGTCCTGGGGTGCTGGATCCGCCGGGGGGTATCCTGTACGTAGTGGGGATTCTCCGCCCCGCAGTTGGGACAGAACTTTTGATCGGAACGCAGCGTGCCGCTGCAATATGGGCAGCTGCCCGTTGACGCAGGCTGATCCTTTTCCTCCGCCTCACGGTCCATGACCGGCCCGCGGACCGGCACCGCGTATAGAGGGTTGTCGGCCCCGCACTGGGGACACTTCTGGCTGGAGGAGGAGATGGGCGCGCCGCAATAGGCGCAGATGCCGGTGGACGCCATAGCTTATCTCCTTTGCCTACGCTGCACCGCTTCCCGGACGGTGGCGGCGATATGCTCGGCGTTCAGGCCCAGGGCCTCCTTCAGGTACGGAAGCTTGCCCACCTCGCCGAAGCGGTCCTCTGCCCCCACGGCCCAGGTGGGGACGGAGTCGTGGGCGAGGGCCTCCAGCACGGCGGAATGGAGGCCGCCGATCACGTTATGGTTCTCCGCCGTGACCGCCAGGCCGGTCCGGTGGGCGGAGGCGGCGACGGTTTCCCGGTCCATGGGCTTTACGGTGTGGACGTTGATCACCTCGCAGCAGATGCCCTCTGCGGCCAACGTTTCGGCAGCCTGCAGGGCTTCGCTGACCATGAGGCCCGCAGCGAAGACGGTCACGTCCGTGCCGGAGCGCAGTATGTCCGCTTTGAACAGATCGAATCGATAGCCCTCCGGGAACACCGTGGGGAACTCCTTCCGGTCCATGCGCATATAGACGGGGCCCTCGTAGGCGTGGAGGACAGGCATGGCGGCCTTAAGCTGCACGGTGTCCGTGGGCTCGAAGATGACCAGGCCCGGGATGGACCGGACTACGCCCATGTCCTCCAAGCTCATGTGGGTGCCGCCGTTGAGCTCCGCGGCGATGCCCGGGTCCGTGCCCACGATCTTCACGTTCCGCTTCGCGTAGCACACGGAGATGGCGATCTGGTCGCAGACCCGCCGGGTGGCGAAGGGCGCGAAGCTCTCCGCCCAGGGCTTGAATCCATAGCTCGAAAGGCCCGCGGCGATGGAGATCATGTTCTGTTCCGCTACGCCGCAGTCGAAGATCCGGCCCGGAAAGCGCTTTCTCAGGGGGAAGGTGCCGCAGGCCTTGGAGAGGTCTGCATCCAGCAGGATGAGCTTGTCATCCTGCTCCATGAGCTCCGCCAAACACTGGGCGTACATGGCTCTCATCTCCATGGCTTACGCCTCCCCTCGAATGGCCCGGATGGCCGCCTGGGCCTGTTCCTCGGTCACGTTAGCGTTGTGGTTCCCGGCCCCCAGCTCTACGATCCAGGGGACGCCGCAGCCCTTCACCGTGTTCAGGATGACCATGGTGGGCTTGCCGCTGCCCAGGCCCAGCTGGGCGTGTTTCACCGCCGCGGACACCTGGTCCACGTCGTTGCCGTCCTCCACCTCGATCACGTGCCAGCCGAAGGCCGCCCACTTCTCGGCGAGGGGGGCGATATCGTTGATCTCGGCCACCGTGCCGCCGATCTGGAGTTTGTTGTAATCGGTGAAAGCGATCAGGTTGTCGAGGCCCTTGGCCGCGGCGAACATGGCCGCCTCCCACACCTGGCCCTCCTGGCTCTCACCGTCGCCGATGAGGGTGTAGATGACGGCCCCGTCGCGGCTGAGCTTGGACCCCAGGGCCGCGCCTACGGCGCAGGAGAAGCCCTGGCCAAGGCTCCCGGTGGTCATGTCGATACCCGTGGTCAACAGCATATCGCAATGGCTGGGCAGATGGGTGCCGCCCTGGTTGAGGGTCAACAGCTCCGCCCGGTCGAAGTAGCCCCGGTTGGCCAGGGCCGCGTACACCGCCGGGCCCGCGTGGCCCTTGGAGCAGATGAACCTATCCCGCCCCGGCTTTTGTGGGTCCTTGGGGTCGATGCGCATGGCCTCGAAATAGAGGACCGCCAACAGCTCCACCACGGACAAACACCCGCCGATGTGGCCCACGCCCAGGTGGCCGATGCTCATGAGCACGTCGCAGCGGATATCTCGGCAGATCTCTTTCAGCTCTTTTCCCAAAGTCTCTCTCCTTATGGCAATTCACTTGATTCTATGCGGATTTTGTCCCCCTGTCAAGGGAAAAGCCATTGACGAACGGACCGGGGGAAGGTATATTGTTCAGCAGAGTTTGAGTAGGAGGATCTTAAATGAAACCCTTCGAGCCCGTATACGTGCCGGTGGGGGTGCCCACCTTCCATATGCCCAGCGCTCAGGACGCCTTCGAGCGCTCCTGCGCCGCTTTGAAAGCCATCTGCAGCGAGTTCGTCTGCCCCGCCGAAAAGCTCCTGTCCCCGGACAGTCTGCGGGAATATCTGGAGCCGCTGGCCCCGGACCTGATCGTCTTCCAGAATCTGACCTTCGCCAACGCCGCCTATATGGCCGAGGTCCTGCGGCGCACCAACTGCCCCGTGGTCCTCTGGACGCTGCGGGAGCCGGCCGTGGACGGGGGGCGGCTGCGGCTCAACTCCCTGACCGGGGCCTACTCCGCCGCCAACACCCTCCGGGCCTTTTCCGATCGTCCCTTCGTCTACGTCTTCGGCGCGCCGGAGGAGGAACGGGTGCAGGAAGCGTTGAAGGCCGCCGTGGCCGCCGCCCGGGTGGAGCACGCCATGGGCTCGCTGAAGCTGGCCGCCGTGGGCCACACGCCCCAGGGCTTCGGCTTCGGAAGGGCTCTCGACGGGGAGCTCATGGACACCTTCGGCGTGGAGCTCCTGTGCATCGAAGCCCGGGAGCTCATGGACCGGGCCAAAGGATACACGGACGAGGAGTGCGCGCCGTACCTAAAGCGGACCGCCGAGCTGACCTGCGGCTTCGAGCAGACGCCCGAGAAAAACCGGCTGGACCACGCCCGGCTCTATAAGGCCTACAGCGACTACGTGGGCGAGAACGGCGTGGGCGTCCTGGCCTCCCGGTGCTGGCCCGACTTCTTCACCGCCTACGGCACCCCCGTATGCGCGGTCCTGTCCCTTTTGAACGACGACGGCGTAGCCGCCGCCTGCGAGGCGGACGTGTACGGGGCTTTGTCCATGTGGATAGGCATGCAGCTTTCCGACAGCCCCGTGTTCTTCGGGGACCCTGTCTCCCTGGACGAGGGCGAGAACACCTTGACCTTCTGGCACTGCGGCGCCGCAGCCTGCGCCCTGGCCCGGATGGATACGGGCGCCCAGATCGGCGTCCATCCCAACCGGAAGATCGGCCCCGCCATGGACTTCGGCTGCGCGGCCATGCCTGCGGTCACCGTGTTCCGCATCAGCCGGGAACCGGACGGCTCCTTCCGCTTCTTCGTGGCCGAGGGCGAGGCTCTCGACAAGCCCAAGCAGTTTACCGGCACCAGCCTGGTGGTCCGCACGGATGCCCCCAGCCGCGCCATCGTGGAGGACAGCGTAGCCGAAGGCTTCGAGCCCCACTTCGCCGTGATCAGCGGCCGCCACGGGGCGGTCCTGGAGGCCCTGGCCAGGTTCATGGGCTTCCCGGTGTATCGGTACTGAGCACACCAAAATACAAAAAAAGCGCCGATCGCTCGGCGCTTTTATTCGTTCACTTACTTGCGCAGGAAGGCGGGGATGTCCAGCTTGTTGGCGGGACGGTTGGTGTACTCCCGGCGGATGTCCTGCTCGGTGAAGGTGGACTCCTTCTTCTGCTCAGGCTCGGGCGCGGGGATGTCGTCGTCTTTCAGCTGGGCGTAGGGCCGGGCGGAGAAGGCGTTCTCCGCGGAGGCGGGGACTGCCTGGGGCGCGGCGTAGGCCTGGGGCGCGCTGTAGCTCCGGGGCGCGGCGGCGGGACGGCTACCGAAGACCAGGGGCTGCTGGGCGCTCTGCTTGCCCACCTCGGCCTTGTCGAAGCCCGTGGCGATGACGGTGATCCGAAGGGCGTCGCCCATGCTCTCGTCGATGTCCGCGCCGAAGATGATGTTGGCGTCGGGGTCGGCGGAC
>JBGVAK010000002.1:0-22745 GCA_045224495.1 Christensenellales bacterium | reverse complement strand
CCCACGGCGTAGATGGTGCCCACGTTGTCCACGATGCAGCCCACGTCCGCCGGAAGCTTGGAGGTGGGATAATCGATCCCGGCGATGACGCTGATGAGGCTACGCTCGCCGCCCTGGGGATACTTGGTGCGGAGCTTCTGGACCCGCATCCTGGGGTGCCCCTTTACGGCCATCTCCATGGCGGCGATGGCCTCAGGCTTGTTCCCCTCGATGGCGATGACGCCCTCGGCGTTGGGGAAGAGCCGGAGCATGATCTCCATGCCCTCCACGATCTCCTTCCCGTAGCCCCGCATGAGCTGGTCGTTGCAGGTGATGTAGGGCTCGCACTCGGCGCCGTTGGCGATCAGGTACTTGATCTTCAAGGGCTCCCGGGGAGCCAGCTTCACATGGGTGGGGAAGCCCGCGCCGCCCAGGCCCGTGATGCCCGCTGCGGCCACCCGGCGCAGGATCTCCTCATTGGTGATATCGGTGATATCCTGCCGCGTGCCGAAGGTGCCGGTCTCCGTGTACTGGCCGTCGTTGTCGATGACGACGCACTCCTGCAGCACGCCGGCGATGGTGCGGCGCTTCTCCACCGCCTTCACCGTGCCCGAGCAGGACGAGATGACGTTGGCGGAGACGAAGCCGTCCGCTTCAGCGATGCACTGGCCCACCAGCACAGGATCGCCCTTCTTGACGATGGCCTTGGCCGGTTTGCCGATGTGCTGGGCCAGGGGGAAGACCATCTCCCCCTTGGCGTCGAATACGCGCAGCGATGCTTCCTTGCTCAGTTCCTTGCGTTCCTGTGGATGCACACCGCCGCGAAACGTGTCCCTCACATTCGATCCCTCCTTTTTACGAATCGTCCCGCGCCCCGGAAGGCGCAAAAACCCAAATAGAGCAAAAGTATACTCTGTATCAGCATAGCAAAATCAACGGGATTTGTAAATAAAAACGACGAAAATATTTTGTTGCTCCGCCCCTTTCCCCAGCGCGTCCCATATGGTATCATACAGGAAATGGAAACGATACGGGAGGAAGAGCATGCAGAACGACCTTTCGACGCTGGTGCGGCGGTTCATCGAAGCGAGGGACGCCATCCGCGCCGCCTTCAAAATGGAAAGCGAATATATCTACCCCGTCTGCGCCCAGATCTTCCTGGCCGCGGACCGGCCTGTGGAAACGGAGCAGCTGGAACGGTGCAAGGCTTTGGTCAAGAGCACCACAGGCCCTTTCTCCAACTTCCGCGGGAACGTGCGGCTGCCGCTTTTGTGTATGCTGGCGGCGGGGGACGAGCCGGAGGCCCGGTGGGAGCGGACCCAGCGGTGCTATGCTCTGTTGAAGGAGGCTTTCTTCAGCTCCCAGTACCTGGCCCTGGCGGCCCTGCTCCTGGGCGATGGCGCGAAGGAGGCGGATCTTCCCGCCCTGGCCGCCCGGGGCAAGGGGCTCTATCAGCGCATGAAGCAGGAGCATCCCTTTTTGACCGGCCAGGAGGACAGCGTGTTCGCGTTGCTTCTGGCTGAAAGCCCCCGGTCCGACGACGCGCTCATAGAGGATATGGAAGCCTGCTACACCCGCCTCGATCAGCGGTTCCCCAAGGGAGACGGGCTCCAGACCGCGTCCCATGTACTGGCCCTATCCGACGACGCGCCGGAGCGAAAGGTGAATCGGATGCTCTCCCTCTTCGACGGCATCGAAGCCGCCGGCGGCAAGTACGGCAAGGACCGGCAGCTGCCCATCCTGGCGGCCCTGTCCCTGTCCGACGGCTCCGAGGAAGCGCTGGTGGCGGACATGCTGGAGCTGAACGGGCTCCTATCTCAGGAGAAGGGCTACAAGGGGGTATTCGGCCTCGACAAGCGGACCCGCATGATGCACGCCGCCATGCTCCTGTCCCTGCCCGACAGGCAGACCGATCTCGTGAACGCCGCCGCCCAGCAGACGACCCTGGCCATGATCGCAGCCCAGCAGGCCCTCATGTGCGCCGTCGTGGCCAGCAGCGCCGCTTCCACCGCCACAGCCAGCTCGCATTAGTTAGAGTATAAGGAAAGAATAAAAGCACGCACCCTTGGAAGAAGAGGGTGAGCCGGATTTCCTGACGGAAAACCGGCCCCCAAAGAACTCTAAGAAATTATGCTATTTCGTAGGGAAGCTCAAGATCCCCTCTTGAGCTTCTCTTTTTTGCGCCGCTTTTCTTCTCTTCACCGAAGAGAAAAAAGCGGCAAAGGAACAGGCTTATCCTCTCTCCCCCGTCATCTCCTGGGCCAGGCGGTAGAGTCGGGAGACGTTGACGAGCAGCTGCTCCCGGGACAAGGTGCCCTCCCGCAGGGCCCGCAGGATATCGTCATAGTCCGCCTTGCAGCCGGGCATGAACAAATCGCCGCCCGCCGCCGCCACCTTATGGGGCTTGGTGGCGGGATACTTATTGAGCTTGCTGTCCATGAAGGCCAGCACCCAGTCCGTCATGACGATGCCCTCGAAGCCGAATTCGCAGCGGAGGACGTCCTCGATGAGATCCCGGCGCTGGGCGGTGTGGTCTCCGTTGATCAGATTATAGGAGGTCATGAGGGCCTTGGGCTGGCTCTCCCGGACGGCGATGCCGAAGCCCTTCAGATAGATCTCCCTTAGGGCTCGCTCGGACACCTGGCTGTTGCTGCCGTAGCGGTTGTACTCCTGGTTGTTGGCGGCAAAGTGCTTGACGGTGGTGCCCCGGCCGGGGTGGGCCTGGACACCGCGGGTCAAAGCCGCGGCCATTTTCCCGCCGATCAGCGGGTCCTCGGAGAAGTACTCGAAGTTCCGCCCGCAGCGGATGGTGCGGTGGATGTTCAGGGCCGGCGCCAGCCACAGGTGGACATGGAAGCGCTCCATCTCGTCCCCCACCAGATCGCCGCAGGCCTGGGCGAAGGCCACGTCCCAGCTCTGGGCGATGGCCGTGCCGATGGGGATGGCGGTGCAGTACTGCTCCTGGATCTGCGCGCCTTTAGGCGGCTTCTTCTCCCCGGCGATCAGGTTCGCGAAGAACTTCACCACGGGGCCCATGAGCTCCGTGACGCTTTCGGGCATGGTGCTTTGGCCCACGGCGTGAGCGCCGCCCTTCTTATCCCGATAGAACCTTCTGGACAGCCTGAGGCCCGCGGGGCCGTCGGCCATGACCAGGGGCGGCAGGCCTGCGTCCTTCAGCTTCGAGGTGGTCTCCCCCGCCGCGCCGGCCACATGGACGCCGGAGTCGCCGATGGGCAAGATGGCGGCGAGGCCTGAGGAATAGGACCCCACGTTGGCGTGGACCAGCAGCTCGTCTGAAAGGCTCCGCAGGCTCTCCTCTATAGCATAGGTCCGCGCTTCGGGCACGGTCACGGTCTTGATGGCGGCCGGGTCCATCGCCAGCACAGGGAGCTCCGGCAGCAGCTCCGGCTTCCGGGGCGCGGGCCGCCAGTCCTCGAAGGAGGCTGTGCCGCAGCAAGGCCGGGCCTGGAGGGTCACCACTTCCCGGGCAAGGCGCAGGATGGCCACAGGTCGGGTGGCATCGCTCCTGTTGCCGATCCGGACGACGTAGTCCCCGGCCTCCAGAATATAGGCAGAGCGTTTCATATCGTAGGCTGCACAGTCCCGCAGGTCGAAGGCGGCCTCCACCGTCTCCGTTTCGCCGGGCTGCAGCAGCTTCGTTTTTGCAAAGGCCGCCAGCTCCTGCCGGGGCCGGTCCAGCTTGCCCTCGGGGGCGCTCACATAGAGCTGCACCACCTCCCGGCCGGGTCGATCGCCGGCGTTTTGCACCTGCACCCGGCAGGTAACGACGCTGCCGGTCAGGGTCGTTTCCACCGGTGAAAGCGCAAAGGTAGTGTAGGAAAGGCCATAGCCGAAGGGGAACAGGGGCTTCTTCTCCGCCGCCTCAAAGTAGCGGTAGCCCACGTAGATGCCCTCTTTATACTCTGTGTCGTCATGGTCGCCGAAGGTGCCCACCGTGGGGTAGTCCTCCCAGCGGGCCCAGGTGGTGGTGAGCTTGCCGGAGGGGTTCGCCCTGCCCAGCAGTATATCGGCCAGGGCCGCCCCGGTCTCCACCCCCAGCTGGGACAGAAGCAGGATGTTCCCCACCTCCATGACCGGACCGAGGTCCACGGGCCCGCCCACGTTCAGCACCAGCATGAACCGGCCGAATCTCTGATTCAAAGCCAAAATGTCCCGTATCTCCGACGCCGTCAACAGGATGTCCCCGGGCACCGGGTCCCGGTCGCTCCCCTCGCCGGAATTCCTGGAGAGGACGTAGACGGCCGCGTCGCCACTCCCCGTGAGGGGCAGGTCATATTCGGGCTCCGGCATGGATTTGCCCATGCCGTAGGTGAAGACGTTGGTGTGATGGGCCCGAGCTTCCGCCTTCAGGGCCTTCAAAAAGGCGGTCCGAGCCTGGGTCCAGGCCGCGTCGTACCCGTCCAGCCAGGGACCGGTGGTCAGTGTGAAGCCCGCCTCGGTGAGGCCCTGCTCCACGGTGACGAAAAAGCGGGAGTTCACCTCCCCGGAGCCGGTGCCGCCCTTGACGGTCCGGCGCACGCCGCTGCCGTAAGCTGCCAGGGGGCAGGGCTTCTCCAGGGGGAAGGCCCCGTCCGTCTTCAGCAGCACCGCACAGTCGGCAAGGTGCCCCCGCAGCATGTCTAAATGTTCCCGTTCGTAGGCTTCCATAGGCTTTCTCCCCTCCCTATATCATCAAGTCTCTATGGCCGTGGCCACCCACTGGCCCTGGATCACGCGCTGTTCCCGTTCCGTATCCAGGATGTCGGCATAGGCCGGGATCAGCTGGACCCGCCCCGGCTCCAGCAGCAGCACGATGGTGGACCCACAGAGGTCGAAGTATCCCTTCTCCCAGCCCCTGGCCATGGGGCCCTCAGGGGCGTTGACGATGCCGCCCACCACCAGGGCGCCGATCTCCGTCTCTATCACAGGGCCGAAGTGCTCCGTCTGCAGCAGGCACCAGCTCCGGCGGTTCAGGGTGAAGATAGGATAGTGTTCGCAGGCGATGGGCTGGACGCTGTGCAGCTGCCCCTCCATAAAGTGGTTGGGGCCCTGATAGCCGTCGTCGATGTAGCAATAATGGTGATAATCCGAGGCGCAGAGGCGGAAGACGAGGCAGGTCCCGCCCTCGTAATTCTCGGCCAGAGCCCCGTCCCCCAGCAGGTCCCGGACCCGGTATCGGGAGCCCTTGATGGCGAAGGTGCTGTCGGGGGCGATGCTGTAGGCGCTGAGCCAGCCGTCACAGGGGCTGATGAGGTGGCCCGGGGTCCCATCCACGGGCACCAGCGCCCGCTCCCGCAGGAAGAAGTCCCGGTAGGTGGGGAACTTACTGAGTTCCTTCCGGGACAGGGCTATGCCGTTCTTGGCTGCAAATCTTGCGATATAGGGCTTGGACAGGCGGGAGCGAAGATACCAGACCGCCAGGCGATCGAGATGAAGCCCCTGCACGATCTTCAGCAGGCCCCGACCCAGCACGGTGCCGTAGAGGAAGCAGACGGAGCCGTCGTTTTCAGGCGTTGCCATCGCGATTCCCCCTGCGCTCCCTTCTTCTGGGCCGGCGAGAACCCCGAAGCTTGGGCTTCCGCCGCACGGACAGGGAGGGCTTTCGGATGGAGAAGGGGGTCAAAAAGGCCGCCGCCACCAGCAGGAGCGTCAGCGGCGCCATGATCTGCAGCGGCCAGTGCCGCCACATGCCGATGCCGATGAGTAGGGGGAAGATCATGGCCGCGCTGGTGACCGGCAGCCCCAAATAGACCTTCCGGCGGCCCGTGTCGAAGTCCTGCCGGGACTCCTCATCCACGTTGAACCACGCCAGGCGGATGAGGGCGCAGAGGACGTAGGCCCCGCAGGCCAGGACCCTGACCCAGCTGCCGCCCAGAGAGTAGACGATGACCGACGGCAGCACGCCGAAGCAGACGAGGTCGCTCAAGGAGTCGATCTGGATGCCGAACCGCTTCTCGCTCCGGCTGCGCTCCTTCTTGGTGGAGGCCACCTTCCCGTCGAACATGTCGCAGACGCCCGCCCCCATGAGACACAGCAGGGCTGCCCACAGCCGCCCCTCGAAGGCGCAGAGGATGCCGGAAAACCCTGACAGCATCCCCAAATAGGTGAGGATCACCGTGTAATTATAGATGCCGAGCATAGCAAAAGCCCATCCTTATACAAGCATGGCAACAGTATATACTATCGAAGCGCTTTTTGTCCAGTCGAAAGGCAGCGATCCGTGTTATAGACCCTCCACGCCCAGATACCGCCGCAGGGTGGGCAACAGGGCCAGGCAGTCCTCCCGACCCCTATCGTACAGGGCTTTGAGTTTGTTCACGTCCCCTTCGATGCGGCCCACCCGAATGGGCTCCGAGGGACAGATATGCAGCAGCCGCCCCTGGGCGTGGAGCCGGTCCAGCTCGTCGCACTGGGCGTTATACCGCGCTGCGCCCTCATTCAGAGCCCTGGCCAAGGCCGGATACTGCCGATAGATGCGGTTCACGGCGCTCTCCTCCCGGCGGGCCAGCCGCTCCGTCAGCAAGGGGGCAGCCCGATAGACCCGTCCGGCCCCGGGGAGCTTTCGTTTCACCATATCCTCCGCCAGAGCGTCGGCCCGTCTGAGAACGCGCGCCTCGTCCCGATAGGCCCGATCCCGTGTGCGGATGACCAGGATCTTTTCGTACCCCTGGTCGAGGGCCCACCGATAGGGGATGGCGCAGGCGCAGCCTCCGTCGAGATACGGCACGCCGTCGATCATGACCACGGGGGAAATATAGGGCATGGTGGCGGAAGCCCGGGCGGCCAGCAGGATGTCGCTGCACTGCCCCTTCTCAAAATAGGCGGCCTCCCCCGTCTCACAGTCGGTGGCCACGGCTACGAACCGCTGTTCCGGCCGGTCGAACCGGGCCCGATCCAGCGGCTCCAGCACCCCCCGGTCCTCCGTGAGAAAGCCCACGTCCAGGATGCTGCGGCTATGCAGCAGGGACTTGGCGCCGATGTACCGGCTGTCGTGGCGGTAGGCGATGTTGACCCGGGCGGAACGACCGATCTGTCCCGACACGTAATTCATGCCTGCCAGAGCCCCGGCGGACACGCCGATGACGCAGCTCAGATTGAGCCCGTTCTCCATCATGGCGTCCAAAAAGCCCTGGGTATGCAGGCCCCGGAAAGCCCCGCCCTCCAGCACCAGACACCCCGGCACCAGGACTTCGGACGCCTGGCCCCGGGGGATGTCCCGGAGGATCCCCTCTACCTGCTCCCTGCCGGGAGCCAATATCTCCTCAATGGGTTTCATTCGTTCCTTTCTCGCCTTTAGCCCATGGCCCCTTAGGGCAGAGGCGGCCATTTCTTCTTGTCGTACCGGTCGTGATACAGCTGGGAAGCCGTCTTCTCGTTCCCCGCCAGCTCCACCAGGCCTCCCGCCCGGTAGTAGGCGGACTGCTCCTCATGATCGGTCTTGCAGACGGCATTGGAAATCACCGTGATCCGAGGCTCCTCCCCCGGCTGGGTACGGAGGATGCTCTCCGCCTCGAAGAACAGGGTGGCCGCCTTGATGTGATAATCCGCGGTGACCAGAGCGATGTATTTGATCTCGGGATGGTCGCGAAGGAGCATGTCTAAAGTAAACCGAGCGTTCTGGACCGTGGTGCGCGACTTCTTTTCCGTCAGGATGCGGTCCTTGCTGACGCCGTGCTTTTTCAGCCAGGCGGACATCTGCCCAGCTTCTGTGTAGTTCTTCTTTCGGGACGCGGTGCCGCCGCCGGTGCAGAGCACCCAGGCGTTGGGGTACTTCTGGGCGCTCCTTCGGGCCACCTTCAGCCGGGCCTTCAGATGATCCTTCATGGTGCCGTTGGAATTGAGCGAGTAGCCCAGCGCCACGATGCATAGCTCGTTGGTATCCGGCAGGCCGTCGGGGAGCACATCCTCGTTCACCGTTATCCTGTCCTCCAGCGTCCGCCACCGGTCCATGATCTTTGCCCATCTTTGCCCGTCCTCCGGCCAGGCCGCATTCATCTCCTGGAGGAGCGACGCCACCCTCTCCGCTGCCGCCTCCCCGTACCCGGCATAGTAGAAGGTCATCTCCTCCACGATCTCGACGCAGGACCGGGGCACAGCCGTGGGCTCCGGCGTAGCCGTAGGCGTCGGGGCAGGCGTGGGGGTTGGGGTCGGCGTGGGCGTCGGGGTCGGCGTGTCGGTGGGGACGGAGGTCGAAATGACGATGGCCGCCTCACTGGGTGCGGACGTAGGCGCCGCCGTGGGCGTAGGCTCATCCGCAGCTGAAGGCGCGGGGGCGGACGCCGTCTGTTCCGTCATGGTCGGGGCCGCACCCGTGCAGCAGCACAGGGACAGGAGCACCGTCCCCACCAACAGCCAGCACAGCCCTCGTTTCACAAGCCTCTTCCTCCTACTCTTGGTCCACCCGCACGAAGCGGGTATACATCTTTCCGTCCCGGACCACGGTCTCCTGCCACATGTCCGCAGGCCGCACCCAAAGGCCGAAGTCGCCGTAGAGGGCCCGATAGACCACCAGGGGCGACTCGTCCTCCGAATGCCGAGCGATGCCCAAAACCTCGTATTCCCGGCCCTTGAAGTGGCGATAGCGCCCCGGGCGGATGGTTTGTCGCGCCTCCTCGTAGGTCATGGGGACACCTCCTTTTTTGTAGTATACCATGCGAAACTCGGCAAAGAAAGATTGTTTTTGCGTCAGCCCACGAGATACTGAAAAACAGGATCGCGGCCCCGGGCGGATAGGATCCTGCTCCACGCCCTATGCTGGCTGTTGACGCCGTGCGTCATCCTGTTCGGACGCGTTCCCCAAGGCGTGACGGGCATATGAACAAATCCGGGACGACCTCCCGGATCGTTTTGCTTCATTGCGGGCGGATATCCACCACCACGATCTCCGAACGGCAGCCGGTCTTGAACTGAAAGGCCCAGTTGCTGATACCGGAGGAGACGATGAAATCCGTATCCTGCCGCCGCTCATGGCCGTAGCGCAGGGCGTTCTCGCCCAGCCACTCCCCCACGTGACGGATGGGGATGAACTGGCCCCCGTGGGTGTGGCCGGAGAGCACCAGGTCCGCCCCCGCTGCGGCTTCGGCGTCGAAGTCGTGGGGCTGATGGTCCAGAACGACGATATAGCGGTCATGGTCCGCCGCAGCCAGGAGCTCCGCCGCGCTTTGACGGCCCCCGGCGCGGGACTCCATGGATCGATCCTTCCGGCCGGCCATCAGGAGGCTGTCGCCTACGGCCACCGCCTCGTCCTCCAGCACCCGCACCCCGTTTCGGGCCAGGGCGGCGCGCAGCTCGTCGCTGTTCCAGCCCCGGCTGGACGCGTTGTAGTACCCCTTGTCGTGATTGCCGAAGACGTAGTAGACCCCATAGGGGGCCTCGACCTGCCCCAATGCGTCGCAAGCCGAGAGCATGTCCCCCCGGGAGGTGTCGTCATCCACGAAATCCCCCGTCACCACCACGGCGTCGGGGCTCAGGGCGTTGATATCCTCGATATACCGCAAAAATCCGTCGGCGTGGAAGGTGGCGCCGATGTGGGCGTCGCTGATCTGCACCAGCCGTACCGCTTGATCCACCTTGGGCGTTTCCAGGGTATAGGTCGTGGTCCATACGTGGTGGTCGGCCACATACCCGCCCGCAAGCCAAAGAACACACAGGGCGATGGCTGCCGCCCCCGCCCGGGCCGGCCGGGCAGGCTGTTTTCGTATCTTGGCGACGATCAGGGAGATGAGGTCGGCCATCAGCCAGAAGAGGACCAGATGGAGCAGACAGACCACCGCGTTCATCATGTTCCAAAGGGCCCACAGCACCCCGGCCACGGCCAAAAAGCCGGTGACGCACACCAGCCGGGCAAGGCTCCGCCTGCCGCCGGTCAGCCGCTGCACCGCGGGGAAACGGGCCGCCCGAAAGGAGATATAAAGGACCCCTGCGGCGAACAGCGTCAGCACGGTCCCGATGAGCAGGAACCAGAACCCCATAGCGGATTATGAAAGCAAGCCCTCCAGCTCCGCCGGGCCCTGCAGGACCTGGGCCTTGAGGATGGCGGCGCCGGGCATATAGGGCTGCAGCTTTTCCGCTGTTCGGCCGATGCCGCTGCCGCCCGAGGTAGCGAAGAGCACCACCCGCTTCCGGGCCCAGTCATAACCCTTGGCAAAGGTGTTGACCACGTTGGGCGCCCCGTAGTACCAGATGGGAAAGCCCAGGTATACGAGGTCGTAGGACGCCCAGTCGGCCACGGTCCCCGCCACGGGCACGTCCTTTTTGCCGATCTTCTCCCGGTTGCAGCGGGCCAGGGGATTGGTCCATTTGATATCCGCCGCCGTGTAGGGCTCCCGGGGCCGGATCTCGAACAGGTCTGCCCCCGTCTTCTCCGCCAGAGCTTTCGCCAGCTTCGCCGTGGTCCCCTGAGCGCTGAAATATGCCACCAAAGTCTTCATGGGTTTCCCTCCCGTTCATGGCTTCTCATTCGGATTTTACCCACAATCAGGGAAAAAATCAAGAGCGTTTCCTGCCGTATGCAGGGCCATCCTGTCCCCTCTGCCCTCGCTCTGCCAGGAGCTGACCGAGATAGCCGAGGATCACCCCTGCGTGTAGGCGCTCCTGCTCAGGGACGGTCCTCCAGCACCTTTTTATAGGGCAGGGTCATGCCCTCGGTCATCTTCCCGCCCAGCTTCTTCTGCAGCTTCGGGGACTTCATCAGAGCCCCCACCAGGTACATGGCTGCGATCTTCCCCTTGTGTTTTTGGGGCAGATCGTCGTAGAACCCGTGCTCCCGGTAGAACCTGTGATCGGCCCGCATGAGGCCCCGCATCTGATAGATCAGGTCCCGGAAGATCTTGAGGCCGCCCACGCCGTAGAAGTTCTTGGGCTGCTGGTACCGGTTTTCAATGGCGTAGGTCAGGGCGTCCGCCAGCTGGTCGATCTCCGCTTCCGGGGCCCGTTGGTCCGTGGCCATGCCCGCCAGGAAGTTGCCGCCCACCTGGGAGCGGGCTTCCATGAGCATTCGGAGGTTGGGCTCCCGATCCAAGGGCCCGTCCACCAGGTACCCCACGGGCTTGCCCATGGTCACGGTCCGGTGGCCGTTGCAGAACTGGCGGTCGTCGTACAGCTTGAACCGATAGCCCATGGCGTGGTCCTGTATGCTGTAGGCGTAGACGATAGCGTCGGCGGTCTGGATATTCTCCCGCAGATACTTGTCGAAGCCGTCCTTATACACGCAGGTGCCGTCGGCGGCGCAGTGGAAGCACCCCAAGCACCCGCCCGCGAAGGGAAAGGCCCTGAGGTTCACCACCCGGGTCTCATAGGGGAGCCGGGCCCGAAACCGTCCGATCATAGCCCCAAGGGCGTCGTCCGCCCCCTGGTCCCGGTCGGTGACGATCGCCACCGTGCCGGGCTTTCGCGCCGCAGCCGCCGTCCCCGGGCCGGGCACCAGGGGCACGAAGGGCTCCGGCGTCCCATAGAGAGGCGGTTCCCTGTGTCCGTGCTCCATCTCGTAGAGGACGAAGCGGAAGAAGGATTCCGCCTCCGCCCGCCCCTGTTCGTGCAGCAGGTCCTCCATGTCGGCGGACAGGCCCTGCAGATACGCTAAGCCCATATCGTCGCAGTTGTCCTGAATGAATCGGTGAGCGGTCACGTCGTAGAAGTGCTTGGAGGTGGTGATCTGGGTGGCGTACTTCCCGGCAAAATCGATCCCGCACCCCTTCATGAGCTCCACGAACCGGTGGAGCTGGGCCGGCACCAGGAAGGTATAGACCGGGTAGGCGAAAAGGATCAGATCCGCCGCCGCCAGCTGCGCTCCGGCCTCGGAAAAGTCCTTCTCCATCTGCCGAATCCGCTGCCCCACGTGGAGCGTCTCAAAGGTGACCTCGGGGAACTTCTTCTCGATATACTTCACCGTGAACAGGGTGATGCTGTCCTTCCCCGCCGGCGATCCGTTCAATACCAATACCCGCATGGCTTTCTCCTTCCCTCCCGTCTCCCGCTTCCCCTTTGGCGGGAAAAGCGTCGAATATATGCAGTAGTATATCAAATCCTCCCAGGGTTGAAAAGAGCCCCGGACGGCGCTATAATGGCTCCGATACAAAAAGGAGTGCACTATGCTGTTTCAGACGTTGGATAAATTGAAGCGGCAGTCCATCCTGGCCGCCATCCTCATGATGGCCCTGGGCGTGGTCATGCTGATCTGCCCCGAGAGCTACGTGAACACCTTGGTGGTCACCGTGGGCTACGGGATGATCATATTCGCCATCGTGGAGATGTTGGAGTTCATCTCCGGCAAGAAGGCCCTGATCCACTATATCGTCTTCACCGGCGCCCTGATCATCGCCATCTTGGGCATCTTCATCCTCATCTATAACGAGGACCTGTTGAAGGCCCTGGGCTGGCTGTTCGGGTTTGTGCTGGTGCAGGACGGCCTGTTCACCCTGCTCAACGCCCTGCTCTTCGCCCGCCGGTCCAACCGGAAGGGCTGGTGGATGCTGGTGGTCCTGGCCGTGGCTCTCTTGACCCTGGGCGTAACGATCTTCTTGAACCCCTGGTGGGATTCGCCCAGCCTCCTTATGAAAGTCATCGGCGGAGCGCTGCTGTTCTCCGCCTTCGTGAGCGCCTTGAGGCTCGTGTGGGTGTGGCCGTTCAAAAACGAAAAGGAGGGCGACGACGATGGCTCTGACCGATAAAGCACAACAGCTCCTGCAGGAGCTGGAGGACGAGAAGGAACAGCTCAAGTGGAACACGGCCGAGATGAGTGTGGAGCTCAAGCACCTGCTCAAAAGCGAGCTCGAAGCCTTCCGGCAGCGGGAGAAGCATCGCGCCCGTGAGATGGTCGCCATCCTGGCCAAGCACAATTTCTACGCCAACGGCTTCACCCCCGAGGAGCTTAGGACCACGCTGGAGGATCTGGGGCCCACCTACGTGAAGATCGGCCAGATCATGTCCAGCCGCGTGGACCTGCTGCCCAAGAGCTACTGCCGGGAGCTCGAAAAGCTCCGGCAGAACGTGAAGCCCCTGGACGCCGCCGTGGCGAGGGCCGTCATCGAGCAGGAGGCCTGCCGGCGGATCGAAGACATCTACAGCGAGTTTCGGGACGAACCCCTGGGGTCCGCCTCCATCGGCCAGGCCCACTACGGCGTTTTGAAGGACGGCACCCGGGTGGTCACCAAAGTCCAGCGGCCCCTGGTCGCCGAAATGATGCACAAGGATTTCGTGCTCCTCAACAAGCTGGTCGACCAGGTGAACATCGTTGGCGCGGACTCCGACGGCCAGGTCGTGGACTTCAAGTCCGTGATCCGGGAGCTGGAGAAGGTGACGGAGGACGAGCTGAACTTCCGCGTCGAGGCGGAGAACACCCGCGCCTTCCGGGAAAAGTGCATCGACGACGAAGCCGTCATCTCCTGCCCCACCGTCGTCGACGGGCTGACCACGGAGCGCATCTTCACCATGACCTATGTGGACGGATGCTCCGTGGCCGAGACGGACAAGCTGGCGAAAGAGGGCTATGACCTGGACGAGCTCGGGCACGTGATCGTGGAGAATTACCTCCACCAGGTCCTGGACGTGGGATTGTTCCACGCCGACCCCCACCAGGGCAACATCCTGGTCAGCCACGGCAAGCCCTACTGGATCGACTTCGGCATGATCGGCCACATCACCGGCAAGGACATCGACCAGGTCATGGCGGCGGTCAAAGCCCTGCTCCTGCAGGACGCCGACGCCCTGGTCAACGCGGTCATGGACATGGGCGCCGCCTCCCCGGAGACCGACCGCGCCAAGCTTACGGCGGACGCGGAGGGGTTCATCCAGAAGTACATGGCCGTCAAGAGCGTCAGCGACATCGACATGATGGCGGTCTTCGACGAGGTCATGGGCCTGGCCGCCAAGAACCACGTGTCCATGCCGGGCCGGTTCACCATGCTGGCCCGGTCCGTCACCACCATGGAGGGCGTGGTGGAGCAGCTGTGCCCGGACCTCAATATCTTCAACCTCCTCTACGCCAAGATGAAGGAGCGGGCCTGGCAGAACGCCGACGTCCGGCGGGAGATCCTGGAGAAGGGCAAGGAGCTATTCACCGCCGGAAAGAAGGCGGCCAGGATCCCGGTCCTCGCCTCGGAGGTTTTGGAGGCCCTGGCGAAGGGCAAGACCAAAGTGGGGATCGAGCTCACCGGCTATGAGGACCCCTTGGAACGGATCGGCCATTTCGTCCGATACACGGTGCTGACGCTGGTGGCCTGCGTGCTGTTCATCGGCTCCTGCATCCTCTGCACCACCGACTATAAGCCCATATTGGCCAACGGCATGCCCCTCATCGCCGTGGCGGGGCTGGTGTTCTCCATCGCCCTGGGCATCTTCTCCATCCGAAAGCTGAAATAAAACAGCATCGACGTAAGGCAGGTACATGCAATGAAACGAACGCCCATCGACCAGCGGGAGCTCCCGGACTACACCCACGGCGAGGAGGTCATGAACATGGTCACCCACATCGTGGGCGGCGGCATCGGCGTCGGCGTGCTCATTGCCGGTGTCGTCCTCTCCGCCTGCAAGCGGGACGCCTGGGGCATCGTCAGTGCCGTCATCTACGGGCTCACCATGATCTGGCTCTACACCATGAGCAGCGTCTACCACGGCCTTCGGCCCAGCCGGGCCAAGAAGGTCATGCAGGTGCTGGACCACTGCACCATCTACGCCCTCATCGCGGGCACCTATACGCCCATCCTGCTGGCGGGCATCCGGCCCCTGCACCCGGTCCTCGCGTGGGTCTTCTTCGGCCTCGAATGGGGGCTCCTGGCTCTGGCCACGACCCTGACCGCCATCGACCTCGACAAATACAACGTGCTGTCCATGATCTGCTACATCCTCATGGGCTGGCTCATCATCTTCGCCGTGCCCCAGACCGTCGAATGTATGACCCTGGCCGGGTTCTACTGGCTTCTGGCGGGGGGCATCGCCTACACCGTAGGCGCCGTTCTCTACGGCATCGGCAGCAAGCACCGGTATTTTCACTCCGTCTTCCACATCTTCGTGCTCCTGGGCAGCGTCTTCCAGGCGGCGTCGATCCTCCTCTACGTGCTGCGCTGAAGCCGGCTTTCCCGTCCTGGGGCTTTGACCGGAGGGCGGCGGGGCGGTATGGCCCCTGAACCAGGGGACCGCCTGTCCCATCCGAACGAACGTCCCTCAGTTCGACGCTTGGTGCAAGCGACAGACGATCCTAAAAACAGTTGAAGGAGCAGGTAAATGGGAACGCAACACATGAATTACTGCATGGAATGCGGCACGAAACTCAAACGGAAGCCCCTGAAAGGCGAAGGGGAGATCCCGTATTGCGAGCACTGCAAGTCGTTTTTGTTTCCGGTGTTCAGCACGGCCTGCAGCATGATCGTACTGAATCCGGAAAAAACAAAAATACTGCTGATACAGCAGTACGGCCGAGAGGAGTATATCTTGGTGGCAGGGTACGTCAACAAGGGGGAGGATGCAGAGACTGCCGCGCTGCGAGAGATCCGGGAAGAGCTGGGAGTCGAAGCTGCAGAAATCCGATTCAACCGGACCCATTATTTCGGCCCCTCCAATACCCTGATGATCAATTTCAGGATCCTTCTGGATTCTGAAGAGATCCACCCGAACGAGGAGATCGATTCCTGGCAGTGGTTCTCGCTGGAGGAAGCCAGAGAGAGGGTTCGCCCGAACAGCCTGGCCCGTGACTTCCTGGAGGGCATGCTGGACGGCGCGTATCATTTCCACGATGACAGATACGGCATAAGCCGGTAGATAGCTTTGTTCAGACAGATCGGAAGACCATCCGGTCATGGGGTATGCTGCCGCCGTTATCGGTCCGTCCCGTGCCGTGACAAGTATGCCTGCTTCTCCCGCTCGTCCGCCGCCTCCAACGAAGAGGCGTCGTGGACGCCGCCCAGATATTCCAGATGATGCCGCATCTCGTGGCGCAGAACGCCGCGCAGGATCCTGCGGGCCTGGTCTGTGTCCGCCTGGGGGTACGCTCGATCGAAGGATCCCTTGAACAAGGTGACCTGCCGGATCCTGGAGAACACCTGATATTTCCCCAGGGTATACAGATCGTTCCCCTGGGCATAGTCGGGGATCTCGACCGATTCCGACACAAAGACGCCGCCGGAGAGCTCCTCAAAGAACTCCCCGGGCAGCTCGTCTATCAGCTCTGATACGATAGCGCTGTATTCTTCGATGGTGATCATACTCTATCCTTCGCAAGCCTTTCCGCCGCAATGCTTCGCAGCGGCCTTTGACACGCTTTATTGTATCAGTTTCAGGCGCAAAAGAAAAGCCTTCTGCATCATGGGGACCAAAGATCCCTCTTTGCGCCTCGCCCCGTATGTGCGGCGAAGGCGCCAGGGCAGGAGCAACGAAAAAACGGCTGGTAAAGACCAGCCGTTTTTTAATACGATCGCGGAAAGGGAACGAAGGATCACTCCACCGTCTTGGGCGCCTCGTGTTCGCAGTAGATGCAGCGGTAGATCTTCTTCTCCCGGTCAGCCAGCCGGAACTCATGGACCAGCTCCTGCTCCACAGAGGTGATGCAGCGGGGGTTCTTGCAGCGGATGATGCCCTTGACCCGCTCCGGCAGGCTCAGGTGAGACCGCTTGGCCAGCTTGCCGTCCTGGATGATGTTCACGGTGATGCCCGGGTCGATATAGCCCAGCACGTCGAAATTCAGATCGATGACCTGTCCTACCTTAATGATGTCCTTCTTGCCCTTCTTCACGCTGTCCGCATTCTTGATCATGGCCACGGTGCAGTCCAGCTTGTCCAGCCCCAGGACCCTGTAGATCTCCATGCCGCGGCCCGCCGTGATGTGGTCCAGCACGATGCCGTCTTTGATCTGACCGATAATCATACGTTCACCTCCAACAATTTCAGGATCAGCGCCATGCGCATATATTTGCCGTTGAGCACCTGCTTGAAGTAGCAGGCCCGGGGATCATCGTCCACCGCCACGGAGATCTCGTTCACCCGAGGCAGCGGATGGAGGATGGACAGGCTCGCCTTGGCGGTGCGGAGCTTGTCGGGCGTCAAAATGTAGGTGTCCTTCAGGCGCAGGTAGTCGGCCTCGTTGAAGAAGCGCTCCCGCTGCACCCGGGTCATGTAGAGGATGTCCAGCTGGGGCATGGCCTCCTCCAGGCTGGCGATCTCCTCATAGGGGATATGGTTCTTTTCCAGCACATCGGTGATGATGTAGCGGGGCACCTTCAGCTCCTCCGGGGAGATGAGCACGAACTTCACGTTCTTGTACCGGGACATGGCCGAGATGAGGGAGTGGACGGTACGGCCGAACTTCAAGTCTCCGCAGACGCCCACGGTCAGATCGTCAAAGGTCCCCTTCTCCCGGTAGATGGTGAGCAGATCGGCCAACGTCTGCGTGGGATGATTGTGGCCACCGTCCCCCGCGTTCACCACCGGGACCCCCGCCGTGCGGGTGGCCACCAGGGGTGCGCCCTCCTTGGGATGGCGCATGGCGATGATGTCCGCATAGCAGCCCACGGTGCGGACCGTGTCCGCCACGCTTTCGCCCTTGGCGGCGGAGCTGCTCTGGGCCTCGGAGAAGCCGATCACGTTGCCGCCCAACTCATACATGGCGGCCTCGAAGCTGAGCCGGGTCCGGGTGGAAGGCTCGAAGAAGAGGGTGGCCAGCTTCTTGCCGTGGCATGCTTCCGCATACTTTTTCGGGTCGGCGATGATGTCCAGCGCCGTGTCGATGAGCTCCTGCAGCTCATCCGTGCTCATTTGCATGATGTCGATCAGATTCTTCATTTCTTTCCTCCTGTAATCCAAGTTTCATCCGAAGGGTCGTTCCGAAAGGCGATCAATCGGTCCACATCCGTTTGCCGGATGTAGCCCTCCTGAGCCGCCACCCGGGTGATCACGTCAAAGTTGGTCAAGGAATGGTTCTCCACCTGAGCCGCGGCCAGCCTGTCCAGGCCCTTCTGCATGCCGTAGGTGAAGATGCTCACCACGCCCAGCACCTGGGCGCCCGCCTCCCGCAGGGCCTCCACCACCTCGATGACGCTGCCGCCCGTGGAGATCAGATCCTCCACCACCACCACCTTTTGGCCCGGTTCCAGCTTGCCTTCGATCCGGTTTTGCCGGCCGTGATCCTTGTTGCCGCTGCGCACATAGCCCATGGGCAGGCCCAAAAGGTGGCCGGTGATGGCGGCGTGGGCGATGCCGGCGGTGGAGGTGCCCATGAGCACCTCTGTTTCCGGATAATAGGTGCGGATGAGCTCCGCCAGGCCGTTCTCCACGTCGTTGCGAACGACGGGGGTCGTCAGGGTCAGCCGGTTGTCACAGTACACCGGGCTCTTGATGCCGCTGGCCCACGTGAAGGGGTCCTCGGGCCGGAGGAACACCGCCCCGATGGACAGTAAATCTTTTGCGATCTTTTCCTGCATGGATTACCTCCTTTTTTCAATCTGTAAACTCTGTCATGCATTTCAGATAGGCCGCCACCGGGTCCGCCGCGCCCGTGATGGGCCGTCCCACCACGATGTAATCCGAGCCCAGCGCCTTGGCCCGCTCCGGGGTGGTGACCCGCTGCTGATCCCCGCTGGCTCCCTCGGCAAAGCGGATGCCCGGCGTCACCGTGAGAAAACGGCTGCCGCAGGCTTCATGGACCTTTCCTGCCTCCAAAGGCGAGCAGACCACCCCGTCCAGGCCTGCGACCCTGGCGTTGGCAGCATAGGTCATGACCACTTCCTCCAGAGGGCGATGGATGAGCAGCTCCTCCTCCATACGTCGCTGATCGATGGAGGTGAGCTGAGTCACGGCGATGAGCAGGGGCCGGGTGCCGTCGGGCCGCGTAAGGCCCTCCAGGGCGGCGCGCATCATGTCCAGCCCGCCTGCGGCATGGAGATTGCAAATGTCCACGTCCAGCCGGGAGAGGACCGCCATGGCCTTCTTCACCGTATTGGGGATATCGTGGAGCTTCAGATCCAGAAAGATCCGGTGTCCCCGGTCCTTGATGGCCCGCACGATGGCGGGTCCCTCGGCATAGAAGAGCTCCATGCCGATCTTTACGAAGGGCTTTTCCCCGGTGAACCGATCTAAAAACCCATAGGTCTGTTCCGCCGTAGCAAAGTCACAGGCGACGATCACATCTTTTCCCATTTGGTAGCACCTCCAATGATGTCCTTCAAATCCTCTATGCCCAGCCGGTCCATGACCCCGGGCAGATCCCGGATGATCCGCTGACAGGCGAAGGGGTCCACCAGGTTGGCGGCGCCCACCTCCACCGCTGTGGCTCCGGCCAGCATCATCTCGATCACATCCTCGGCCGAACTGACGCCCCCCAGACCGACCACGGGGACGGAGACGGCCCGAGCCACCTGATAGACCATCCGGAGCGCCACCGGGAACACCGCCGGCCCCGAAAGGCCGCCCGTGATGTTTTGGAGCAGGGGACGCCGTTTCTTCAGGTCGATCCGCATGCCCATCAGCGTATTGATGAGGCTGATGCCGTCGGCCCCGGCCTCCTCACAGGCACGGGCCATGGCCACGATGTCCGTCACGTTGGGGGACAGCTTCATGATCACCGGCTTTTTCGTCACCGCCTTCACGGCCCGGGTCACCGCCGCCGCCATAGCGGGGTCGGTGCCGAAGCTCATGCCGCCGCCGTGGACGTTGGGGCAGCTGATGTTCACCTCCAGCCAGCCCACCTGGGGCTGATCGTCCAGCCGCGCACATACGGTCGCGTACTCTTCCAGGGAGAAGCCGCTCACGTTGGCCATCATGGGCTTATGGAAGCAGGCCGCCAGCCGAGGCAGCTCCTCGCGGATCACCGCCTCTACCCCGGGGTTCTGGAGCCCGACTGCGTTGAGCATCCCCGCCGGAGCTTCGGCGATCCGCGGCGTTTCGTTGCCGAATCGAGGGAGAAGGGTGGTCCCCTTGCAGGAGAAAGTGCCTAAAACATCGATGTCATACAGCTCGGCAAACTCGTAGCCGTAGCCGAAGGTGCCTGAAGCGGGAATGACGGGATTGTCTATCTCGATCCCGCAGAGTGAAACGCTCAGTCTGCCCATAGGATCTCCTCCTTTCGCAGAACCGGTCCCTCCCGGCAGATGCGCTTGCTGCCGGTAACGGTGCGGCAGGAGCAGCCCATGCAGGCGCCGAAGCCGCAGCCCATCCGCTCCTCAAAGCTCAGCTGGCCGGAGCCCCTGGCGGCCCGGTATACCGCCTTGAGCATGGGCTCCGGGCCACAGGCGTAGTAATAGGTGTAGTCCAGGCCAGATATGGCGTCGGTCACGAAGCCCTTCACCCCTCGGGAACCGTCTGCCGTAGTTAGGATCACCCGCGCACCCAGGGCCGCGAACTCCTCCGCGTAAAAGACCTCCGCCGCCCGGTTGAAGCCCAGCACAGCCGTCACCGTCCGTCCGGCAGCTATAAGCTCCTTGGCCAGCCAATAGAGGGGCGGCACGCCCACCCCGCCGCCGATGAGCAAGGGCCGCTGCCCTGCAGCGGAAAGGTCGTATCCGTTGCCGAGCCCCGTCAACAGATCCAGCTGTGCTCCCGGGAGCAGAGCGCTCATCTGCCCTGTCCCCTTGCCCACCACCTTATAGATCAGGGTGAGCTCGTCCCCGTTCACGTCGCACACGGAGATGGGCCGACGCAAAAACCTGCCTTCCAGCCGGATATTCACGAATTGTCCCGGTCGGGCAACGGCTGAAACGTCCCCGCGCATCCGCATCCGAAACACTCCGTCCGTCAAGGGTCTGTTTTCTGTTATGAGGAAAAATCCCTGCTGCACGGTCTTTTACACCTCCCAAGAGGGGTCGCGATAGGCGATCCGCCCGTCCGATACGGTCAAGAGGCACCGCCCCTGCACCTTCCATCCGGCAAAGGGCGTGCTGTGGCCCATGGATACAAACGTCTGAGGATCTATCGTATAACTTTCGTCCAGATCGAACAGGGTGAAGCTGGCCGGCTGCCCCTCGACCATGGGGTCGGTCAGGCCGAACCGCTTCCGGGGGGCATAGCACAGGCACTCTACCAACCGCCGGAGCGTCAGCTCCCCGGTCTTTACCAAATAGGTGTAGAGCAGGGGGAAGGCGATCTCCAAGCCCACCACCCCCATGAGGCTCCCCTCCAGGCCGCGGTCCTTCTCCGCCTCGGCGTGGGGCGCGTGGTCCGTTGCGATCATGTCGACGGTGCCGTCTCGGAGCCCCTCCAGCAGGGCCTGCCGATCCTCCTCGCCGCGGATGGGCGGGTTCATCTTGAAGCGGCCGTCCTCCTCCAGCATGCCATCGTTCAAAAGCAAGTAGTGGGGCGCGGTCTCGCAGCTCACGTCCAGTCCCTCCGCCTTCGCCCGGCGAATGAGGGCCACGCTTTCCTTGGCGGACACGTGGCACACATGGTAACCGCAGCCCGTTTCCCGCACCAGTTCCAGATCTCGGGCGATCTGCCCCCATTCGGATTCGGAGCAGATGCCTCTATGCCCATGGGCGGCGGCGTAAGCGCCGTCGTGGATATAGCCGCCCCTCAAAAGCCGATTGTCCTCGCAGTGGGCCACGATCAGCTTCCCAAGAGCTTTCGCTTTTTTCATGGCAGTCCGCATCATCTCATCCCGCTGCACGCCGTGGCCATCGTCGGAAAAAGCCGCCACGTAAGGGGCCATGGCATCCATATCCGCAAGGACCTGTCCCTTTTCTCCGACGGTGATGGCGCCGTAGGGTATCACCTGTATGACGGCATCCCGGCGGATGATGTCCAGCTCTGCCTGCAGGTGAGGCAGATCGTCGGGACAGGGGTCCAAATTCGGCATGGGGCATACGGTGGTGTACCCGCCCCGCGCCGCGGCACGGCTGCCGCTCGCAATGGTTTCCTTATAGGAAAAACCCGGCTCGCGCAGGTGCACATGCACATCGGTGAAGCCGGGAAATATGGTATATCGGTCGCTGGCGATCTCCTCTGTCAGGGGTCGATCGGCGGGGCCGGCGAAAAGGATACGATCACAAACGGCAACGGTCTCTTTCCGGATCTCCCCGTTTCGATACACATTGGCATTGGTGAATTGATAGCGCATACAAACTCCTTTTATAAACAAAAAGTTGCTCTCCGCCAAGGAGCGCAACAATAAGCGACGGGCTGAGCCCGTATTCGTTTTCTCGTCGTCCTTAGCGGCCTCACGGGGCCGACCTTAAAGCACCATAAGCAGTATACTTTGAGATCGGCCTGTCTGTCAAGTGCAGATTGACGAGAGGAGCAAGATTCTTTTCTCTGTCCGGAGGAGGGGATGAAACCATCGGCCTCGCCCTGCTGCAGGATGCCTCCCCGGCGAGATCCGACCCGCCCCACGGCCTTCTGCTTAGAAGCGGTTGACTAAAGTGTGATAATAAGTATATATCAAGTGCAACATTCTAATTGAAATGTGGTAAGAATGCTGCACCTTATCTGTTGGATGAGTCTACTGCATCGGTCTTTTTCTTATGCTTCTGTGCACCGCAATTTAGCACTCCCCCGTATACACATAAGGGCAAAAGCAAGGGCAAGAAATACTCATATCTATTTATTTCAGCGTCGTCACGATGGGTTTCGTGCCGTAAGTATACGCCGCAAAGGGATGTACCACGGGGACGATTTCTCCTTTGGAATTCATGTAGACGCAGGACTGGCTGCCGCTTTTCAGGTCCACGTTCACCAGCATCCCCACGTAATCGGTATGATTCCCGGCGGGCGCCTCGTCGTGCTGGGTCAGCCCCCGCTTGCCGCAGATGAAGGCGTTGAAATGATAGTCCGTCATGTATCCGTTGTAGGTC
>JBGVAK010000001.1:0-6002 GCA_045224495.1 Christensenellales bacterium | reverse complement strand
TGGTGAGGCCGATCCTGTAGATCTCCACGTTCAGCTTCAGATCCGGCTCGTTCTGCTTCAGGTCCTGGGCCCACCGGGTGAGGCCGTAAATAAGCCCCTGCTTGATCCGCTCCTGGGCCTTCTCGAAGGGCAGCAGTTCTACGTTCTTGCTTTCGATGCCCGCGATCATCTTGGGAGAGTCGAAACTGATGAGCTCCACGCCCTCCTCGTCGGCAAAGAGCCGCAGCTCCTCGGCGCGGATGTGCTTGTTGGCCATGAAGCTGTCGTCGCTCCCGTAGGTCAGGCCCTGGGCGGGCTCGAAGTTGCTGCCAAGGTAGGGGTAGCCCCCGAAGTCCCGGACGAACAGGCACTCGTAGCCGCCGGCAAGGCACATCCGGCCGTCCATCAGATTCGCTTCCTCCGTCTCGACCAGGACCATGCCCTCGATGCCCAGCTTGGTGAGGGCGTCCATGGCCACCTGCTCGCACTTCGCTTGGTCCGCAGTCACAGGGGTGTAGGGGAGGGTGTCCTCGTCGTCATACTGCTTTTCAAATTCATACTCGTATCGCGGGTAGACGTGGGTGTGGCTGCTGCCCAGGCCCGCATACAGGCTCCCCTCCCAGGAGGGGTTCACGATCAGGGAGTCCCCGGCCTTCGTCCGGTAGACCAATATGCCCTCCTGGCCGGTGGGGATATGGTAGGCTGTGGCGGGGCTCTCCTCGTTGGTCTCCGGAGCCTTCTGGATCAGCTCCTGGTAGTTGGCCAGCTCCTCGTTGACCTCCTCCCGGGAGAGGGGCGTCTCATCCCGGTCCACCCCGTCGTCGGGCCGGCCCGCGTCCTGCCAGTCCAGCTTGGCCTGGGCCTCCTGCATATACCACTCCATCTCCCGCTGGATGTCCGCCTTGGTGGGCAGGTTCTGCCGCACGGCCACGGGGTCCGGGAAAAGGACGTTCAGATAGTTCACCATCTCCGCCTCCGTAAGCGGGTTCGATCGGGTCCGATACAGGGGATAGAGCCCGTCCTCCTTCTGGACGATGGGCGCGTAGAAGGTGAGGGTCATGAGGTCGCTCTCATAGACCTCGTCCCAGCGCTCCGGCAGCCTTTGGGGTTCCATGTTCGCCTCGGCTCCGGCCCCGGCGGCCAGCTTCGCTTCCACGCCGCTGTCCTTCTTGTTTACCACATACTCCTCTCGGGGCGTGGGCTGACAGGCGACGGCGCAGAGCAGTGTCAACAGAGCGAGCAACAGCATACAAAATCGTTTCATGGGTACGTGACCTCCTTGTTTGGTTTCGTACCCATGATACCGTCCATATTCGTCCAAAACGTCACAGAGTTGTAATGGAGTTGTAAGAAAGTTGTAAGAGAGTCGTAAAACCGGGGCGATCCCTATTTTTCGATCAGTTCATGCAGGAACGCGGCGCTTTCCCGGGCCGCCGCATCCCAGGCCGCGCCCTGAAAGCCGTGTCCGGCGCCGGGAAGGGTGATCAGACGGGCGTGGGGAAACCCCATCTCGGGGTCGACGGCCCGTTGGGAATAGGACAGGGGCACCACCGGGTCAGCCGTGCCGTGGATGATCAGCACGGGCCGGGGGAAGGAGCGCATGTCCCGGTAGATGTTGAACCGCAGGGCGTCCACGGAGCAGATGGTGCTGACCTCCAAGCCCAGGGCCTCGATCACATCCCGAGGGGCGGTGATCTTCGATAGATCCAGGGAGTTTGGGTCGAACCGCACGGGGTCGAAGGCCGGGCCGCCCACCTCCGGGTGCCGGGTCCAGGCGTCGTATTGCAGCACGAAGGCGGGGTAGAGCAGCACCAGCCCCTGCACGTCGGTCCGCTCCGAGGCTGCGTGGGCGGAGACGAAGCCGCCCTGGCTCTCCCCCATGAGATACAGCCGGGAGGGGTCCGCCTCCGGCAGAGCCTTGACCTGCTCGATCACGGCGTGGAGGGTGGCGGCTTCGGTCAGCACGGAGGTGTCCAGCATATCCTGCTTCCCGTCCACGCGGAAATTGAAGGCCAGGGCAGCGAAGCCCTGCTGGCTGAGATAGCGGGCATAGGGCGCGGTGATAGGATCGTAGCGGCCGCCGAAGCCATGGGACAGGATCACCGTGGGAAACGGCGGCTGACCGTCGGCGGGCAGATACAGGGCGTGGGAGATGGGTTCGCCGCAGGCGTCCTGCAAAGCGATGGTCCGGCAGATGGACATAGTGGTTTCCTCCTTGCGTGGGGATCGGGCGGGGCTAATTCGTACGGTTGGGGTCGTTGAAGGCGGAGTAGGAATTGATCCACAGCATATCGTAGCAGAACTGTTTGCGCAGCAGGGCGTACCGGGAAGCGAGGCCGTTGTTGGTACCTCGCCAGCCCTCGCCCGTGGGGTTGCTGCCCACGGCGCATACCTGGCAGCGGGGGAAGCGATGGCGGAACTCGTCGATCTGCTCCTGGGGGATGGGGTTCCGGGACAGCCACAGCCGCTCGAGATCCAGCTCGAACAGAGGCGAGATGTCGGTGATCTGATTGTTGGCGATGTTCAGGTGCTTCAGATTCTTGAGTCCGGAAAGGGGGGAGAGGTCCGTGATATGGCCGGTGAAGATCTCCAGATACTCCAGCTTGGGGCAGTTCCTCAATGCGGAGATATCCGTGATCTCGCCTACGGCCAGGATGCACACCTCCAGATCCGGCATATAGGCGGTGAACCAGGCGTCGGTGATCTGATCGTGGCCCAGGTCCATATACTTCATCTCGTTGCAGTACATCAGGGGCTTCATGTCCTTATCGTGGAGCCGCTCCGACTCCACGTTGTTGGAGAAGCGGATCATGATGGCGTCGGTCCGGCAGTTGTAGAGAACGCCCTTGAGGTGCACCCGCCAGACGATCTTGGGGGCGGGGAAGTCGGCGCGAAGCTGGGCCATCTGCTCGTCGGGGATGCCGCAGTTCTCCATGTCCAGCCGGCCCACGTGGGCGAGGTAGGGCAAGATGGTGCGGAGCTGGTCCACTTTGTTGGATAGATTGATATCGTTGAAGCTGACCACCTCATCCGTCAGGCGGAAGACGGTGCCGAAAACCCTGGCGGTGTAATGGACCAGCAGGTCCGGGTAACGGACCACCAGCGCTCCGGCTTGTTCCAAGGTCCAGGGGGAGGTGCCTTCGACGGGGTCCAGATAGACGTGCTCCAGGTGGGGGAGCTTCCCTAAGGCCTCCATGCAGGCGGGGATGTCCCCCGGCGCCATAGCGGACAGGTCCAGCTCCTTCTCGTCCCCGGTCAGGGTCATGCCGCCGATGACGACGGCCTCCGAAGCGGACTCAGCCCGGACGACGGTCGAACCGACGCCGATGCACAGGGCCAGTATGAGAATGAGGGGCAGGAGCCTTGCTTTCACGGATAAGCCTCCGGGGGGTCACAGGATGGGCGTCACGGCCTCGTATACTCTTTCGGCGATGGTTTCGATGGGCAGCAGAGCGCCCCCTTCCATGCAGGGGATCACCTGTACGTTCTCCAGCCGCTCCCCGAAGGACAGGTACTTGTCCCGGGCCCTGAGTTGGATGGAATCCTGCTTCTCATACTCGTCCTTCTCGTCGCCCACGTAGTCCCGGTAACCCTTCTTGGTCACGTTGTTCTGGGCAGCGGACAGGTCCACGTCCAATATGAGGTACAGGTCCGGCCGGGGAAGCTTCAGCTGCTGATGCTCCAACGTGAGCACGAAGTCCAAGATGTCGGGCTTGTCCACGTCCCGGTCCCGGATGCTTTGGTATACCGCGTTGCTCAGCACGTAGCGGTTGATGAGCAGCACGTCGAACTGTTCGTAGTCGAAGCCCTGGAAGGCAGCCCACCGGTCCATGGCGAACCAGAGGGCCATGCTCCGCTGATCCACGTCGCTGGCGGAGACCCCGTCCTTTTTGGTGAGATACCGGCCCACGCAGCCGCCGAAGAAGCTGCCGTAGTCGGGGAAGGACAGGACGCCCACCCGAAGGCCCTGCCGCTCCAGCCTGGTTTTGAGTTCCTCCATCTGTACGCTCTTGCCCGTGCCGTCGATGCCCTCGAAGGCGATGATCTTCGTCTCGCTCATACTGGTCCTTTCTGTCAGATCCGATTTGAAATCAGTATATCACAGCCGGACCGCCGGGGCAAGACAGGGTTTTCATGGGCTGAGCCTATGGCCTGGGGAAGAAGGGGGCAGAACGGGGCCTGGAGCCGCCCTTCCTGTCGGGAAGAAAAGGGGACGTCGGGGCCGGATTCGCCGAAAATGGACCCCTGCCATCGTCTACAATGGGGCCATGAGCCGAAAGAGACCTGGAACGAACACGATGAAGCATCTCATGGAACTGGCCGCCTTTGCCGCCAGTCTGCTCCTTTGCCGGGTGCGGGTGGGGGAGAGCTGCGCCCCCTTCGGCCTTGCCTGCATGGCTGCCTCGGAGCTTGGGGGCATCGACCCGCTCTTCGCCGGGGCCGGGGTAGTGGTGGGCGCTTTCTTGAGCGGCGAGCCCCTATGGGGCGTCATGATCGCTGCGGCGGCCTTCGTGCTGCTGACCCGGCTCATGGGGGCACTGCTGGGGACCGTGCCCCAAAGCGCCCGACTGCTGGTGTTCCTGCTGTGCGAGATCGCGGTGCTGCCCTTCGAGATGGTGCTCCTCTGGCGGTCCGCGGCCTATGCCCTGCTGTCCTTGGCCCTGTCCGCCGTGGCCGTGGTGCTGCTGCATCGGTGCTGGAGCCTCCTGCGCCGCATAGGCCGACTCTCGGTGCTGCAGGAGGGGGAGCAGCTGCTCCTGTCTGCCTTCTACGGCCTGCTCCTGCTGGGCATGGGCGACTTATCCGCCGGGGGCATCTCCCTGCCGGTCATTTTATTGGACGTGTACGTACTGCTCATGGCCTATATCAAGGGCCCGGAGGGGCTGGGGGCAGGGATCATCGTCGCGGCTCTGCTGGCCTTCGCCTTGGAGGAGGGGGCGTTGCTGCTGGGGGTCACGGCCCTATGCGCCCTCATGGCCGCTCTGGTCGCCCGGTATGGACGGGCGTACACCGCCGGGACCTTCCTGCTGACGGCCACGGTCCTCGCTGTGTTCTTAGGGGCGGAGGGGGCTACCTGGCGGGTGGGGTGCGCGCTCATCGCCTGCCTGGTGGTGCTGATATTGCCCCGGGAGTGGATGGATAAGCTGGAGCCGGTGCTCAACAGCCGCCGGTTCTGCCAGCAGAACGCCGCCCAGGCCGCGGATCGGCTCAAGCACCGTTTGGCTGCGGAGGTGGAGGAGGCGGCGCGCCTGTGCGGGGCCCTGTCCGGCCTTTTCGATCCGGAGCAGGCGGAGGACCGGTTCGTGGTGGATTGGCCCCTGGGTGCGGCCAAAAGGGTGTGCGTAGGCTGCGAGGGCCGTATCCTGTGCCAGCGGACGGAGGAGGATTTCGACAAGGCGGTGCTGCATCTTCTCTCCGCCTACGACCGAGGGGAGCCTGTGCGGCCCCTGTCGCCCATGGACAGCCACTGCAAGTTTTTTCGGGAGATCATGACCTCCGCCTATCAGTCCTACAACCAGGCCTTCGTCCACGAGGCGAGCCTGCGGCGGGCGGTTGCACAGAACGAGTATATGAACCGGCAGCTCTGCGGGGTATCCAGCTTGCTGAGCGTTCTCGCTACACGGCTTCGGGAGGACAGATGGGGCGACGAGGCGGTGGAGAGCGCCCTGCTCCCGTATCTTGCCCGCCGGGGGTTCGCGCCGTTGTCCGTGGACGCTTTCTATCCCGGGGGCCGCCTGTGCCTGTCCATCCGGATCGGCCCCCGGGGCAGCGAGAACGGCACGGCCCTGGCCGCCGCCGTGGGGCGGAAGCTCCATCGGACCATGCGGCTCATCGACCAGCGGCAGGAGGCCGAGGGCACCGTCTTCGAGATGGAGGCATTGAAGGGGCTCTCGGTCCGCATGGCCCGCATCTCCCTGCCGGAGGACGAGGAAAGTGTCTGCGGGGACGAGACCGGGGAGCTTCGGATGCCCAGCGGGAAGGTGGTCTACGCCGTGTCCGACGGCATGGGCAGCGGCGAGGAG